>NZ_MUND01000124.1 GCF_002154375.1 Streptomyces glaucescens
GTTCTGCCAGGCGGGGGAGGGCTGGGCCCGGTCGCGGGGGGAGACGTACTGGCCCGGCGGCGGGTGACCGGCCGGGGTGTCGAAGGGGTCGCCTCCGTCCGCGGTGTCGTCCCAGGTGGCCGCGTGGTCCTCGAAGGGGCCCAGCGGGCGGGCGCCGTCGAGGAAGCCGGCGGTCGCCCTGTCCACGCCCACGGGCGCGCCGGTGCCGTCGAGGCCGGGCGTGGCGGCTGCGGTGGGCCAGGGGGTCCCGGAGCCGGGGCCGGTGCCAGTGAGTCCGGGGGTGCCGTGGGCGAAGTCGGCGTCGGGGCGGCCGGCGTCGCGCTCGCGGGCGTTGGCCACCGCGCGCAGGCGGTCCACCGCGCCGTCCATCGCGAACTGGGCGGCGCCCAGCCCCTCCACCACATAGCCGCGCCGGGCCTGGCCGCTCTCCTCGAAGGCGGACAGGATGCGGTACACCGCCGAGAAGCCTCCTTCGACGCCTTCGGCGGCCACGGCGCCCCGGGTCACGACACCGTGCCGGTCGAGCAGGGTGCGGGCCAGGGCGTGGGCGCGCACGGTGGTGTCGCCCTCCCGCACGGGGAGCAGGGACCAGCGGCCGGCGACGGTCGGCGGGCCGCTGCGGGACGCGGGACGGGCGGCGGCCGTGAGGGAGCCGTAGCGACCGCGCGGGACGGCGCGCTTGGCCCGGTGCGCCGTGGAACCCGCGGTGCGGCCGGAGCCGAGCAGGGCGCGCATCGGGGCGAGCGTGTCGTTGGTCAGCCGTCCGGACCAGGCCAGGTCCCACAGGGCGTCGGCCAGTTGAGGGTCCGTGGCGTCGGGGTGGGTGGTGGCGCGGACCTGGTCGGCGATCTGGCGGAAGAACAGGCCGTAGCCCCCGGAGAGGGTGTCCAGGACGGACTGGTGAAGAGCCGTCAGTTCGAGCGGATGCGCGGGCGGCAGCAGGAGGGGGGCCGCGTCCGCGAGATACAGGGAGACCCAGCCGTCCTTGCCGGGGAGGGCTCCGGCGCCGGCCCACACCACTTCTCCCGCGGCGGTGAGTTCGTCGAGCATCGCCGGGGCGTAGCCGGCCACCCGGGACGGCAGGACCAGCTTCTCCAGGGCGGAGGCCGGGACGGAGGCACCCTGGAGCTGTTCGACGGCACGCACCAGTCCGTCGATGCCGCGCAGGGCGTGACCCTGGCCGATGTGCTGCCACTGGGGGAGGAACTGGGCCAGCGCGGGCGGTGGCACGGGCTCCAGTTCGTGCCGCAGGGCGGCGAGCGAGCGGCGGCGCAGACGGCGCAGGACGGCCGCGTCGCACCACTCCTGGCCGATGCCCGCCGGGTGGAACTCGCCCTGGACGACCCGCCCGGACGCCGCCAGGCGTTGCAGGGCGCCCTCGGTGACCGCCACGCCGAGTCCGAAGCGGGCCGCCACGGTGGTGGAGGTGAACGGGCCGTGGGTGCGGGCATAGCGGGCGAGGAGGTCGCCCAGGGGATCCTTCACCGGTTCCGTGAAGGCCTCCGGGACACCCACGGGCAGGGCCGTGCCGAGGGCGTCGCGCAGGCGGCCCGCGTCCTCGATCGCCGCCCAGTGGCCGGCGCCGGCGATGCGCACCCGGATCGCGCGGCGGGCCCCGGCCAGCTCCTGGGCCCACTGGGGCTCGGCGCCCCGCTCGGCCAGTTCGGCGTCGGTGAGCGGGCCGAGCAGCCGCAGCAGGTCGGCGACGCCCTCGACGTCCTTGACCCGGCGGTCCTCGGTGAGCCACTGCAGCTCCCGCTCCAGCTCGGTCAGCACCTCCGCGTCGAGCAGCTCGCGCAGCTCCGCCTGGCCGAGCAGCTCGGCGAGCAGGCGCGAGTCCAGCGAGAGGGCCGCCGCGCGGCGCTCGGCGAGCGGTGAGTCCCCCTCGTAGAGGAACTGGGCGACGTACCCGAAGAGGAGGGAGCGGGCGAACGGGGACGGCTCGGGCGTGGTGACCTCGACCAGGCGGACCTTGCGGGACTCCAGGTCGCCCATCAGCTCGACGAGACCGGGGACGTCGAACACGTCCTGGAGGCATTCGCGGACGGCCTCCAGGACGATCGGGAACGAGCCGAACTCGCTCGCCACCTGGAGCAGCTGGGAGGCGCGCTGCCGCTGCTGCCACAGCGGGGTGCGCTTGCCCGGGTTGCGGCGCGGCAGCAGCAGCGCGCGGGCGGCGCACTCGCGGAAGCGGGCCGCGAACAGGGCCGAGCCGCCGACCTGGTCGGTGACGATCTGGTCGACCTCGCCCTTGTCGAAGACGACGTCCGCCGCGCCGACCGGTGCCTGCTCGGCGTCGTACTCCGCCCCGGCCCTCATGGGTTCCTGGTCGAGCAGGTCCATGCCCAGCAGGTCGGCGTCGGGCAGGCGCAGCACGATGCCGTCGTCGGCGTGCATGACCTGGGCGTCCATGCCGTACCGCTCGGAGAGTCTGGCGCCGAGTGCGAGCGCCCAGGGGGCGTGGACCTGGGCGCCGAAGGGGGAGTGGACGACGACCCGCCAGTCGCCGAGCTCGTCGCGGAAACGCTCCACGACGATCGTGCGGTCGTCCGGGATGTGGCCGCAGGCCTCCCGCTGTTCGTCCAGGTAGGCGAGCACGTTGTCGGCGGCCCAGGCGTCGAGGCCCGCGGCGAGCAGGCGCAGCCGGGCGTCGTCCTCGGTCAGCGAGCCGACCTCCCGCAGGAACGCCCCCACCGCGCGGCCCAGCTCCAGGGGGCGGCCCAGCTGGTCCCCCTTCCAGAAGGGCAGCCGGCCGGGAACGCCGGGCGCCGGGGAGACCAGGACCCGGTCGCGGGTGATGTCCTCGATGCGCCAGGAGCTGGTGCCGAGCGTGAAGACGTCGCCCACACGGGACTCGTAGACCATCTCCTCGTCCAGCTCGCCGACCCGGCCGCCGCCCTTCTTGGGGTCGGCACCGGCCAGGAAGACGCCGAAGAGGCCGCGGTCGGGGATGGTGCCGCCGGAGGTGACGGCGAGGCGCTGGGCGCCGGGGCGACCCGTGACCGTGCCGGCCACGCGGTCCCACACCACGCGCGGGCGCAGCTCGGCGAAGGCGTCGGACGGGTACCGCCCGGCGAGCATGTCGAGGACCGCGGTGAAAGCCGACTCGGGGAGCGAGGCGAAGGGGGCGGCGCGCCGGACGGTGGCGAGCAGGTCGTCCACCTGCCAGGTGTCCAGCGCCGTCATGGCGACCAGCTGCTGGGCCAGCACGTCCAGCGGGTTGGCGGGGATCCGCAGGGACTCGATCGCCCCGGTGCGCATGCGCTCGGTGACGACGGCCGCCTGGACCAGGTCGCCGCGGTACTTCGGGAAGACCACGCCGGTGGAGACCGCGCCGACCTGGTGTCCCGCGCGGCCGACGCGTTGCAGGCCGGAGGCCACGGAGGGCGGGGACTCGACCTGGACGACCAGGTCGACCGCGCCCATGTCGATGCCGAGTTCGAGGCTGGAGGTGGCGACGACGGCGGGGAGGCGTCCCGCCTTGAGGTCCTCCTCGACCAGGGCGCGCTGCTCCTTGGACACCGAGCCGTGGTGGGCGCGCGCGATGACCGGCGGGGCCCCCTGGGCGGCGCCCGAGCCGCCCATCAGCTCGGCGGGGGAGTGATGCTCGTCCAGGGGCTCGCCGGTGGCCCGTTCGTACGCGATCTCGTTCAGCCGGTTGCAGAGGCGTTCGGCGAGGCGCCGGGAGTTGGCGAAGACGATCGTGGAGCGGTGGGACTGGACGAGGTCGGTGATCCGCTCCTCGACATGCGGCCAGATCGAGGGTCGCTCGCCACCCTCGCCGCCCTCGGCGACCGGGGAGCCGCCCAGCTCGCCCAGGTCCTCGACCGGGACGACCACCGAGAGATCGAACTCCTTGCCGGACTTCGGCTGGACGATCTCCACCTTGCCGCGCGGGGCGAGGAAACGGGCGACCTCGTCGACCGGGCGGACGGTCGCCGACAGGCCGATACGGCGGGCCGGCCTCGGCAGCAGCTCGTCCAGGCGCTCCAGGGAGAGGGCGAGATGGGCGCCGCGCTTGGTGCCGGCGACGGCGTGCACCTCGTCCAGGATCACCGTCTCCACGCCGGTCAGCGCGTCCCGCGTGGCCGAGGTCAGCATCAGGAACAGGGACTCGGGGGTGGTGATCAGGATGTCCGGCGGGCGGGTGGACAGGGCGCGGCGTTCGGCGGCGGGGGTGTCGCCGGAGCGGATGCCGACCTTGACCTCCGGCTCGGGCAGGCCGAGGCGGACGGCTTCCTGGCGGATGCCGGTGAGGGGGCTGCGGAGGTTGCGCTCGACATCGACGGCCAGGGCCTTGAGCGGCGAGACGTACAGGACGCGGCAGCGCTTCTTCGGGTCGGCCGGCGGGGGAGTGGAGGCCAGCTGGTCGAGGGCGGCGAGGAAGGCGGCCAGGGTCTTGCCGGAGCCGGTGGGCGCGACCACCAGGACGTCCGAGCCCTCACGGATCGCCTTCCACGCGCCCGCCTGGGCCGCGGTGGGCGCGGAGAAGGCACCCGTGAACCAACCGCGGGTCGCGGGGGAGAAGCCGTCCAGGGCCTGGTGTCGGGAGCTGGCCATGCGTCCATCCTGCACCTCACCACTGACAATCGGGCTGAGCTGGGGGTTTGCGGGTGAACGCCTGGAGGCCCCCGGGTCCCGCGGGCGCTGCGGGCATCCAGATCCGGGTGTCGCCGACAATGGGCGCATGGGTTCGAGTGAGCGGGCGCGGCACTGGCAGTACGCCGAGCTGCCCGGGGTCGATCTGCTGCGGGCCCGGTATGTCCGCAAGACGTTCGTGCGGCACACCCATGAGCATTTCGTGATCGCCGCCATCGCGGACGGGGTCGAGGTCTTCCATCACCGCGGTGCCGATCAGTACGCCGGGGCGGGGGCGCTGGCGCTGGTGAATCCGGACACGCCGCACACGGGGAGGGCCGGGGTGCCCGAGGGGTGGCGCTACGGGGCCGTGTACCCGTCGCCCGAGGTCGTGGCGGAGATCGCGACCGAAACCACCTCGATCCGCGGTACTCCCGGGTTCGTCCGCCCGGTGCTCGACGACCCGTACGCCGTGGGACTGGTGCACCAGGTGCTGCGAGCCACCGACGAGGGGAACGCGCTGGCCGCCGACACCCTGCTGCGGGTGGCCGTGACGCGGCTGCTCCGGCTGAACGGCGGACCGCTGCCGCAGCGGGAGGTGCGCACGGCCGGGGCGCGGCGCGCGGCTGCGGCGCGGGCCGTGCTGGAGGAGCGGATGGCCGACCCGCCGACCCTGGAGAAGCTGGCGGGGGACCTGGGGACCAGTCCCTTCGCGTTGCTGCGGGCCTTCCGGGCGGCGTACGGGATGCCGCCGCACGCCTGGCTGACCGACGCGCGTGTGCGACGGGCCCGGCGGATGCTGGACGCGGGCCACCCGCCCGCGGAGGCTGCCGTCGCCGTGGGTTTCACCGACCAGCCGCATCTGAACCGGCACTTCAGCCGGATCGTGGGGGTCCCCCCGGGCGCGTACCAGCGGGAGCGCAAGAACGTACAAGACGCGCCGGGCCGGCCGCTCGTAGCGTCCGACGGGTGACAGAAGAAACAGCTTTCGCGGACATACGGGCCGATGACGGGGACAAGCCGGACGCCGCCGTCGTACGGGACGCCCTGGGCGTCGGAGTCGCCGTAGGACTGTCCGGCTTCGCCTTCGGAGTGACCTCGGCGGGCAGCGGGCTCACCCTGCCGCAGACATGTCTGCTCAGTCTGCTGGTGTTCACCGGCGCGTCCCAGTTCGCGCTGGTGGGGGCGCTCGCCGGCGGCGGGAATCCGGTGACGGCCGCCGCCGGTGCGCTCTTCCTGGGGGTGCGCAACGCCTTCTACGGGCTGCGGCTCTCCCAGGTGCTCGCCCTCCCGCGCGCGGTGCGGCCGTTCGCCGCCCAGTGGGTGATCGACGAGACGGCGGCAGTCGCGCTGGCACAGCCCACGCGGCGCGCCGCGCGAATCGGGTTCGCCGTCACCGGGCTCAGCCTCTACGTGCTGTGGAACCTCACCACGCTGCTGGGGGCGCTCGGGGCCGAGGCCATCGGTGACACCGACGCCTGGGGGCTCGACGCCGCCGGGCCCGCGGTGTTCCTGGCGCTGCTGGCGCCGATGCTCAGGACGGGCACCGAACGGACCGTCGCCGGGCTCGCCGTCGTCCTGGGGCTGGGGCTGCTGCCCGTGCTGCCCGCCGGAGTGCCGGTGCTCGTGGCCGCTCTCGCCGCGCCGGCCGTGCTGTGGGCGCGGGGACGCCGGGGAACGGGGGACCGGTGAACACCTGGATCGCCATCGGAGCGACGGTCGTGGGCTGCTACGCCGTCAAGCTGGCCGGGCTGCTGGTCCCCGCCGGGGTGCTGGAGCGGCCGCTCGTCAGGCGGCTCGCCGCACTGCTGCCCGTCGCGCTCCTCGCCGCCCTCACGGCCCAGCAGACCTTCGCCGACGGGCAGACGCTGGTGCTGGACGCGAGGGCGGCGGGGGTCGCCGCGGCCGGTGTGGCACTCGTGCTGCGCGCGCCCTTCCTGCTCGTCGTCGCGGCGGCCGTGGTGGTGACGGCGGGGGTGCGCGCCCTGGGCGGGTGAGCCGGCCGAGGGGGCGGCCGTGCGCCCTGGGAGCCGGTGGAGCCGGGCCGGTCCCCGGGGCCTCTGCCGGCCCCGGGCGGCGGCCGCGCGTCAGCCGATGGAACGGCCGTGCGCCCTGAGGGTGTGCAGGGCGTCGATCGTCACCATGGGGCGCGCCTCCAGCGCGGGGGCGGGGGCCCACTGACGCCAGCGGACCGGCCAGCCGCCGTCCTCCTGCTGCTCGGCCGCCAGGTGGTCGAGGGAGCGCGCCATCTCGTCGTCGGTGAACCAGGCGCGCGCGAGGGACCGCGGCGTCCGCGCGTAGTCGTGCGGGAAGTGGTGCTCGCCCGGGGCGTAGCCGGGGGCCACGGGGTAGGCGTCCAGGTGTTCCGGGTCGAGGGCGGCGAGCCGGTGGTCGCGCACCAGGCGGCCCAGGCGGTCGGCGGCAGCCTCCGCGCGGGCGCGGTCGGGAGCGGCGTCCAGGAAGGCGACGGCGGCCTGGATCTCGTACGGGTGGGACCGCTCCATGGTCTCCACGGTCTGCCAGCAGAAGTCCGTGGCGCGGAACAGCCACGCGTGCCACACCTCGTTGCGGTGCAGCAGGCCGACGACGGGACCGGTGGCGAGGAGTTCGCTGGGCGGATCGTCCACGATCGGCACGAAGGGGGCCGCCGGGTAGCCGCGTTGGCCGGGATGGACGGCCGGCAGCGCTCCGTCGGCCGTGGACACCGAGGTCAGGTAGCGGCAGACCCGCTCCACGCGCTGTCCGCCGCAGCGCCCGATCGAGTCGAGTACGCGCAGCGCCCGCGCGGTGTGCAGCGGCTGGCTGACCGGGCCTCGCAGATCGGGTTCCAGGGCGTGTCCGTAGCCGCCGTCCTGATTGCGGTAGGCGTCCAGTGCGGTCTCCACGGGGTCGGCGCCACCGTTGAGGAAGTGGTATGCGAAGAGGCGCTGTTCCAGCACCCGCGCGGTGAGCCACACGAAGTGCTCGGCGCGGAAGAGCGGGGACCGCGCCGGGGACGTCGAGGGGGCTGGGGATGCTCCTGTTTCGGCCATGGCTCAGACCGTAGGGGGAAAAGAGGGCTCGGCAGGCGGTCCCGGCCAGGGCCCACTCTCAGGGGCGGGATACTGGTGTCATGCGGTTGACGGTCTTCTGGGAGCGGATGGCGGAGCACTTCGGGACGGGGTACGCCGAAACCTTCGCGCGCGATCACGTGATGTCGGAGCTGGGCGGACGCACCGTCGACGAGGCGCTGGCCTCCGGCTGGGAGGCCAAGGACGTGTGGCGTGTGGTCTGCGACGTCATGAACGTGCCACAAGAGAAGCGCTGACGGGTCACGAAGATCGCGGGACGGCGTCCGGCTGTCGGTGGCGTGGGCGAGACTTGCACCGTGGCATCCACAGACGAGATCGGGCAGGCAGCCCAGCACGCATCCTCGAACGGTACGACGCCGCCCGGCCGGCCCCCGGCCGACGGCGCCGCCGCGCCGGGCGCGCGCATGCCCCGGTGGCTGCCGCGGGCCATGGTGCTGGCGCTCGCGCTCATCGCCGTGTTCCAGCTCGGCAGCTGGGCCTTCCACCAGCTCACCGGCCTGCTGATCAACATCCTGATCGCGTTCTTCCTGGCCCTCGCCGTCGAACCGGCGGTGAGCTGGATGGCCGCACGCGGGATGCGCCGGGGGTTCGGGACCTTCCTGGTCTTCCTCGCCGTGACCGTGGTGGCCGCCGGCTTCGTCACCCTGCTCGGGTCCATGCTGGCGGGCCAGATCGTCACCATGGTCGAGAGCTTCCCGGACTACCTCGACTCGGTGATCAACTGGATCAACACCCACTTCCGCACCGATCTGAAGCGGGTGGACATCCAGGAAGGCCTGCTCCGCTCCGACTGGCTGCGCAACTACGTGCAGAACAGCGCCACCGGTGTGCTCGACGTGTCGGCGCAGGTCCTCGGAGGACTGTTCCAGCTGCTGACGATCGGCCTGTTCTCGTTCTACTTCGCCGCCGACGGGCCGAGGCTGCGCCGGACGATCTGCTCGGTGCTGCCGCCGGCCCGGCAGGCCGAGGTGCTGCGCGCGTGGGAGATCGCCGTGGACAAGACCGGCGGCTATCTGTACTCGCGCGGCCTGATGGCGCTCGTCTCCGGCGTCGCGCACTATGTGCTGCTGGAGGCCCTGGGCGTGCCCTACGCGCCCGTGCTGGCCGTCTGGGTGGGCCTGGTGTCGCAGTTCATCCCCACCATCGGCACCTATCTCGCGGGCGCCCTGCCCATGCTGATCGCGTTCACCGTGGATCCCTGGTACGCGCTGTGGGTGCTGATCTTCGTCGTGATCTACCAGCAGTTCGAGAACTACGTCCTGCAGCCCAAGGTCACCTCGAAGACCGTCGACATCCACCCTGCGGTCGCCTTCGGCTCGGTCGTCGCCGGCACCGCGCTGCTCGGCGCCGTCGGCGCACTGATCGCCATCCCGGCGATCGCCACGCTCCAGGCGTTCCTCGGGGCGTATGTGAAGCGGTACGCCGTGACGGACGACCCGCGGGTCCACGGCCACCGCGGGCGGGGCAACGGGCCCGGTCCGATCGTGCGCCTGCGGAGGGTGTGGCGGAGGCTGCGGCCGGCGGAGCGCCCGCCTTCCTGAGGGCTGGGCGGAGCCGGTGTTCGTCGAGCGGCGGACAGCCCCCGTCCGCGGGTGCCGGTGGCCCGGCCGGCGGGCCGGGCGCAGGGGCTGAGGGGCCGGCTCAGGCGCCGGACGGCCGCCTCTGTCGGGGTGGGCGGGTGCGCGTCCGCAACGCCTGACGGGCCGCGTGCCTCGCTTGACACGAAAATCGAACATCCATTCATATAGAGGCTCCGGCGAGGCTCTGGATGGGCGTTTCAACCTACTTTGGATAGAGAAGTGCCTGAGTTATCCACAGGCCGGACCCGCGTCGGGGCGCATTGTCAGTGGCAGGCGTTAGCGTCTTTGACGTGAAGCGATCGACTCAAGCAAATCGGGTGGAACCCATGGCAGGAACCGACCGCGAGAAGGCCCTGGACGCCGCCCTCGCGCAGATTGAACGGCAATTCGGCAAGGGCGCGGTCATGCGCATGGGCGAGCGGTCCAGGGAGCCCATCGAGGTCATCCCGACCGGGTCGACCGCGCTCGACGTGGCCCTCGGCGTGGGCGGTCTGCCCCGCGGCCGTGTGGTGGAGATCTACGGGCCGGAGTCCTCCGGTAAGACCACGCTGACCCTGCACGCCGTGGCCAACGCCCAGAAGGCCGGCGGCCAGGTCGCCTTCGTGGACGCGGAGCACGCCCTCGACCCCGAGTACGCGCGAAAGCTCGGCGTCGACATCGACAACCTCATCCTCTCCCAGCCCGACAACGGCGAGCAGGCCCTGGAGATCGTGGACATGCTGGTCCGCTCCGGTGCCCTCGACCTGATCGTCATCGACTCCGTCGCCGCGCTCGTCCCGCGCGCGGAGATCGAGGGCGAGATGGGCGACAGCCACGTGGGTCTGCAGGCCCGCCTGATGAGCCAGGCCCTGCGGAAGATCACCAGCGCGCTCAACCAGTCCAAGACCACCGCCATCTTCATCAACCAGCTCCGCGAGAAGATCGGCGTGATGTTCGGCTCCCCGGAGACCACGACCGGTGGCCGTGCGCTGAAGTTCTACGCCTCGGTGCGTATCGACATCCGCCGCATCGAGACCCTGAAGGACGGCACGGAGGCGGTCGGCAACCGCACCCGCTGCAAGGTCGTCAAGAACAAGGTCGCGCCGCCCTTCAAGCAGGCCGAGTTCGACATCCTCTACGGCCAGGGCATCAGCCGCGAGGGCGGTCTGATCGACATGGGCGTGGAGCACGGCTTCGTCCGCAAGGCCGGCGCCTGGTACACGTACGAGGGCGACCAGCTCGGCCAGGGCAAGGAGAACGCGCGCAACTTCCTCAAGGACAACCCCGACCTGGCGAACGAGATCGAAAGGAAGATCAAGGAGAAGCTGGGCGTCGGCGTGCGGCCCGAGGAGCCGGCGAGCGAGCCGGGTGCGGACGCCGCGGTCGCCACCGCCACGGACGACGCCGCGAAGTCGGTCCCCGTCCCGGCGGCGGCGAAGACGGCCAAGACCAAGGCTGCCGCGGCCGCCAAGAGCTGAGCCCGTGACACGGCGAACCGACTGGACCGAGTACGCCCACCCCGGCGTCCCGCGGGAGCCGGAGCCGGGGATCGAGGGCGAAAGGCACACTGCCGGACACGGCGACGGCCGGCCGGACGCGGCCCCGTACCCCGGTGCGGGGACGAACGCGGGTGCCCGGCGCGGCGCGGGCGGCTCACGAAGAGGGCGCCGACGGCGCGGCTTCGGAGAACCGTCCGCCGAGGACGGGGGCTCCTCTTCCTCGTCGAGGGCCGAGAAGGAGGAGTCCTCAGGGGACCCGGTCGAGCGGGCACGGGCGATCTGCCTGCGCCTGCTCACCGGGACCCCGCGCACCCGCAAGCAACTCGCGGACGCGCTGCGCAAGCGGGAGATCCCGGACGACGTCGCCGAGGAGGTGCTGTCGCGGTTCGAAGAGGTCGGCCTGATCGACGACAGCGCCTTCGCGGACGCCTGGGTGGAGTCCCGGCATCACGGCCGCGGGCTGGCCAGACGGGCGCTCGCGCGGGAGCTGCGGACCAAGGGCGTCGACTCCACGCTGATCGACGCGGCGGTCGGTCAGCTCGACGCGGAGCAGGAGGAGGCGACCGCGCGGGAGCTGGTCGCCCGCAAGCTGCGTGCCACTCGCGGCCTGGACCGCGACAAGCGCCTCCGCCGCCTCGCGGGGATGCTCGCCCGCAAGGGCTACGCCGAGGGCCTGGCCCTGAGGGTCGTCCGGCAGGCGCTGGAGGAGGAGGGGGAGGCCACGGAGTTCCTGGAGGACGAGGGGTTCTGACGCCGACGCGTGGGAGTGGGCTTCGGCACGGCGGCACGACGCGACGGCCCGATCGGCGGGCCCGGTGAGTAGGCGACAAGGCGGGGTGGACACCTGGCCGCCCCGGAACGGTGGACGGACGCGCCGGCGCCGGGCACGGTGGACGCGAGGGGGCGCCGGGCACGGTGGACGCGAGGCGGCGCCGATCGTGTTCGGACCGACCGTCACGTTGAGGGCGACGATCCCGTTCGTGGGCCGACCATCGCGTCGAGGGCGGCGGGACGACACCCACCCGTCCCGCCGGCCGCTCCTGAAACCCGTCCTAGACGACCACCGGCAGCCCCGCCGCCCGCCACGCCTGGAACCCGCCCACCAGGTCCGTGGCCCGGTGCAGTCCCAGCCGGTGCAGCGACTCGGCGGCGAGGCTCGACGCGTAACCCTCGTTGCACAGCACCACGACCCGCAGGTCATGGCCGGTGGCCTCGGGCAGCCGGTGACTGCCCCAGGGGTCCAGGCGCCACTCCAGCTCGTTGCGCTCCACGACGAGGGCACCAGGGATCAGACCGTCCCGCTCCCGCAGGGCGGCGTACCGGATGTCGACCAGCAGCGCCTCACCGGTCTGCTGGGCGTCGTACGCGTCCTTCGGCTCGATCCGCCGGTAGCGCGCCCGTACCCGCTCCAGCAACGTGTCGATGCCGACCGGCTCCTCGCGCGCCCCGCTCACTGCCAGTCCTCGGGACGCTCCACGTGCTCCAGGCGCAGCACCTGGCCGGTGCGGCTGTAACGGCGGATCCGCGGCAGCGGCGGATAGTAGGCGTGCACGGAGATCGCATGCTCCTCGGTGGACTCGTTCAGTACCTCGTGGACGTGGTGGCGGCCGAAGGCACGGCCCTGACCGGCCGGCAGCCGGCGCTCCCGGTCCACGTCCTCGGAGAGTTCGAGGGTCTTCCAGCCGTCGGTGGGCAGCCGGGCGGCGAGCGCGTTCTCCTTCAGCTCACCGCGCGCGGTGAGGAAGGCGCCCACGGAGTCGGCGTGGTCGTGCCAGCCGGTGCCCGTGCCGGGCGGCCAGCCGATCAGCCAGGCCTCACTGCCGCCTGGTCCCTGAAGCCGCACCCAGGTGCGGCCTTCCGGGTCGAGTGGAAGTGAGTCGATCAGCTCGGTGTCGGCGGCCGTGCGCCGGGCGAAGTCCAGCAGATCGGCCTGGGAGGGGGCGGGGACGCGCCCGCGGACGGGCGCGGAAAGGGAACGGGAGGAGGAAAGGGCAGACACGTGGACCGTCCTGGTGAGTTCGCGTGAGCGCGCGCGGCAACGCCTCGGTAACGCCTAGGCGGCGCGCGGCGGGGAGAGGAAGGCGAGTTCAGCAGGACGGCCGACACACGCAGCCCGCATAACGGACGAGGTCCACATGGACCCTCCGCCACAGGCGCACGTACGTGTCGGTCACGATCGGGAGTACACCACGCCGGTCCGAGCGGGTCAACTCGCTGTCACCATGCGGACACACGGTGACGGTCGGCCGGGGCGGGCTCAGCGCGAGCCCGCCCCGGCCTCCGCCTCCTCCTTCGCCCGCACCGGGCCGCCGAGCGTCGCCTCGGCCGCCGCGTAGAGGTCGGCGGGACGCACCCCGTTCAGTGCCGTGACCAGATGACCGTCGGGCCGCACGAGCAGCACGGTGTGGGCGGCCGCACCGGGGTAGCTCTCGGCGACCAGCAGCTCGGCCCGGTGCGGCAGGGCCGTCACCGCCGCCGCGAGCCGGGGCATGATCCCGGCCGTCACCCAGTGCCTGCGCTCCCACACGCCCGTGCCCGGCGCGACGAGCACGACGAGCAACGCGCCTCGGCCCAGCCGGTCCCGGAGTCGCACGAACGAGCCGTCCTCCGCCGTGACCACCACATCGGTGACCGGCGCACCCGGCGGAGTGCCGACGGGGACCTCGGCCTCGATGTGCCGGGGCGCGAGCGGGGAGTCGGCGTAACCGGCCGGAGCACCGAGCGGCCCGCTGCCCAGGTGCCCGTCCGTCAGCAGCGCGTCATGACCGCGGGCGGCCCCGGGCACGTACGAGCGCAGCCCCTTGCCGCCGCGCACCAGCGGCAGCGCCTGGTCGGCGGCGCGCAACCGGGCGGCGACGACCGCGCGCCGCTCCGCCTGGTAGCTGTCCAGCAGTGCCTCGTGCGGCCCGTGGTGCCAGGCCAGCGCCAGCTTCCAGGCGAGGTTGTCGGCGTCCCGCAGTCCCTCGTCCAGACCGTGGGTGCCGAGCGCGCCGAGCAGGTGCGCCGCGTCCCCGGCGAGGAAGACCCGGCCCACCCGCCAGCGGCGGGCCAGACGGTGGTGGACGACATGGACGCCGGTGTCCAGCAGTTCGTACGAGGGTGACGTTTCTCCCGTCCAGCCGGTCAGGGTTTCCCGGACGCGGGCCAGCAGAAGCTCGGGCGTGACCAGGTCCTTGCCGGGTGGCAGCAACCAGTCCAGTCGCCAGACGCCGTCCGGGAGCGGGCGCCCGGTCACCTCCCCGGCCGAGGAGCCCGACGACCGCCACGGCGGCATCCGGTGGAGCAACGCCTGACCCGGCCACGGTAGTTCCGTCCGCAGCGCGGCGACGGCGTGACGTTCCACCGCCGTACGGCCGGGGAAGCGGATGTCCAGCAGCTTGCGCACCGTCGAGCGCGGGCCGTCGCAGCCGACCAGGTGACTGCCGCGCCACCAGGTGCCGCTGGGGCCCCGGGTGTGCGCGGTGACGCCCGAGGTCTCCTGCTCGACGGCGTCCAGCCGGCTGTCCACAGCGATCTTGACCAGCCGTTCCCTGGCGAGGGCGGCATGCAGGGCGCCCGTGAGCACGTGCTGGGCGACGTGCAGCGGGGGAGTGAGGGGCGCGGGCGCCTGCGGGTCCCCGGCCACCTCCGCGTCCTCGGGGGCCTCGTCGAAAGTGATCTCCCGCATCACCTGCTTGCGCCGCATCGACCGCCATCCGGCCCAGCGGGCGCCGGCGTCGTCGAGCGGCACACCGGTCAGCCGTTCGATCAGCGCGGCGGTGTCCTCACGCAGCACGACGGTGCGCGCGAGCCGTGGCTCGTCCTTGCCCGGCCCCTCGTCGAGGACGACGGACGGCACCTCCTGACGCGCCAGCGCCAGGGCGAGCGTGAGCCCGACGGGCCCCGCTCCGACGATGATCACCGGGTCCACGGCGCGGCGCCCCCTGCCCGTGGCGGTGTCCTGAGGGACGTATGTGAACAGGAAGGTGGAGCAGGGTGCACGATCACAGAACGTATGCAACCTATTGCGGGTGCTTGCGTCAAGTGACGAGGGGCAGTGGCGATCATGCCACTGCCCCTCGTGTCACAGGAGGCTATTGACCGACAGTCAGATACTGCCGCCCGCCCCGGTGCCGTACGACCCGCCGACCTCCGCGGCGTTCATCTCCTCGACGTCGTCCTTGCCCAGCACCGCACCCGTCGACCGCTTGCTGCGCCGCAGCCTCTGCTCCAGCCAGCCCGCGAAGCTGGTGAGGATGAAGTTGACGATGATGTAGATGATCGCCACGACGATGAAGCTGGGGATGACGTTCGCGTAGTTGGCCGCCAGCGTGCCGCGCGTGTTCAGCAGCTCGGTGAAGCCGATCATCACGCCGCCCAGCGCGGTGTCCTTCACGATGACGACGAGCTGGGTGACGATCGCCGGAAGCATGGCCGTGACCGCCTGCGGCAGCAGGATGTTGGTCATCGTCTGGCCCTTGCGCAGACCGATCGCGTGGGCCGCCTCCGTCTGTCCCTTGGGCAGCGAGAGGATGCCCGCGCGGACGATCTCGGCGAGGACCGAGGCGTTGTAGAGCACGAGACCGGTGACCACCGCGTACAGCGGCCGGTCCTCGCTGCTGACGTCCGTGTAGCGGGAGTAGAACTCGTTGGCGAACAGCATCAGCAGCAGGACCGGGATGGCCCGGAAGAACTCGATCACCGCGCCGGCCGGGATGCGTACCCAGACGTGGTCGGAGAGGCGGGAGATACCGAAGAAGGCACCCAGCGGGAGGGCGATGACCATGGCCAGCCCCGCCGCCTTGAGGGTGTCGGCGAGACCGGGGAGCAGATACGTCGTCCAGGCCTCGGACTGCGTGAACGGCTTCCACAGGGCCCACTCCAGCTGCCCCTTGTCGTCCATCACCGTGTAGACCCACCACAGCAGGAGGGCCAGCAGGGTGAAGAAGACGACCGAGAAGATGATGTTGCGCCGCTTGGCCCGGGGGCCGGGGGCGTCGTAGAGAACCGAGGTCACCGCTTCACCGCCAGTCGCTTGCTCAGCCAGCCGAGGATCAGGCCGGTGGGCAGGGTCAGTACCACAAAACCGAAGGCGAAGACCGCGCCGATGAGCACCGTCTGAGCCTCGTTCTCGATCATTTCCTTCATCAGCAGCGCGGCCTCCGCCACACCGATGGTCGCCGCCACCGTCGTGTTCTTCGTCAGCGCGATCAGCACGTTGGCGAGCGGGCCGATGACCGAACGGAATGCCTGCGGCAGCACGATCAGTCGCAGCACCTGACTGAAGCTCAGGCCGATGGCGCGGGCCGCCTCGGCCTGCCCGACCGGCACCGTGTTGATGCCGGAGCGCAGCGCCTCGCACACGAAGGCCGCGGTGTAGGCGACGAGACTGATCACCGCGAGGCGGAAGCCCTGGAGCTCGAAGTCGTCCGGTGCGCCCATGGTCACGCCGAAGATGTCGGCGAGGCCGAGCGAGGAGAAGACGACGATGACGGTGAGCGGGATGTTCCGGACGATGTTCACGTAGGCGGTGCCGAACCCGCGCATCAGCGGCACCGGGCTGACCCGCATCGCCGCCAGCAGGGTGCCCCAGATCAGGGAGCCGATGGCCGAGAACACGGTGAGCTGCACCGTCACCCAGAAGGCACCCAACAAGGTTGGATCGTCATAGTCAGAAATAAAGTCGAACACGATCTCCCGCGCTTCCGGGTGTGTGGCGTACGTGGCGGACGCGGCGCGCCGCCGCCCTGATCGCAGCGGACGGCGGCACGCCTCAGAAACCCCGCGTTACTGGACGGGCCTGGCTTACTTGACGATGTTGCCGATCTTCGGGGCCGGCTCGTTCTTGTAGTCGGCCGGGCCGAAGTTCTCCTGGACCGCCTTGTCCCAGGCCTTGTCGCTGACCATCTTCTCCAGCGCGTCGTTGATCTTGTTCACGGTCTCGGTGTCGCCCTTCTTGACGCCGATGCCGTAGTTCTCGTTGCTCAGCTTCAGGCCGGCGAGCTTGAACTGGCCCTGGTACTGCTTCTGGGCGGCGAAGCCGGCGAGGATGGAGTCGTCGGTCGTCAGCGCGTCCACCGCACCGCTCTGCAGGGCGGCGAGGCACTCGGAGTAGGTGCCGACCTGCTTCAGCTGCGCCTTCGGAGCGATCGTGTCCTTGACGTTCTGCGCCGAGGTGGAACCGGTCACCGAGCAGAGCTTCTTGCCGTTGAGGTCGGTGCCCTCCTTGATGTCCGAGTCCTTCTTCACCAGCAGGTCCTGGTGAGCCAGCAGGTACGGACCCGCGAAGTCGACCTTCTCCTTGCGCTCGTCGGTGATGGAGTAGGTCGCGGCGATGAACTTGACGTCGCCGCGGGACAGCGCGTTCTCACGGTCGGCGCTCTTGGTCTCGACCCACTCGATCTGGTCGGGCTCGTAGCCGAGCTCCTTGGCCACGTACGTCGCCACGTCGACGTCGAAGCCGGAGAAGGAACCGTCGGGCTCCTTCAGACCGAGACCGGGCTGGTCGTACTTGATGCCGATCTTGATCTTGTCGCCGCCGCCGGAACCCGAGCCGCCGTTGTTGTCCTTGTCGCCGTCGCCGCCGCAGGCGGTCGCGGTGATCGACAGGACGAGCGCGGCCGCGGCCGCGGCGGTGACCTTGCGGAGCTTCATGGTGAACATCCTTTGCGTGGTGAAGGGGACGCGGGCCGTCCGGTGCGGTGGTACCGGTGGTGCGGGCCGTCCGGTGCGGGGGTGACGCTGCTCGTCGCGCGGGCGACGAGGCCGGGTCAGTGGTGCAGGATCTTCGACAGGAAGTCCTTGGCACGATCGCTGCGCGGGTTGCTGAAGAACTGGTCGGGCGCGGCCTCCTCGACGATGCGGCCGTCCGCCATGAAGACCACGCGGTTCGCGGCCGATCGTGCGAAGCCCATCTCGTGGGTCACCACGATCATGGTCATGCCCTCACGGGCGAGCTGCTGCATGACCTCGAGGACCTCGTTGATCATCTCCGGGTCGAGCGCCGACGTCGGCTCGTCGAAGAGCATGACCTTGGGGTCCATGGCGAGGGCACGCGCGATGGCGACACGCTGCTGCTGGCCGCCGGAGAGCTGCGCGGGGTACTTGTCCGCCTGGCTGGCCACGCCGACCCGGTCCAGCAGGGCGCGCGCCTTCTCCTCGGCCTTCTTCTTGTCCGCCTTGCGGACCTTGATCTGGCCGAGCATCACGTTCTCGAGCACGGTCTTGTGCGCGAAGAGATTGAAGGACTGGAACACCATCCCGACGTCGGCCCGCAGCCGGGCGAGCTCCTTGCCCTCCTGGGGCAGGGGCTTGCCGTCGATCGAGATCGTGCCGGAGTCGATCGTCTCCAGGCGGTTGATGGTGCGGCACAGGGTGGACTTCCCGGACCCGGAGGGCCCGATGACCACGACGACTTCGCCGCGGGCGATCGTCAGATCGATGTCCTGGAGTACGTGCAACGCGCCGAAGTGCTTGTTGACGCTCTTCAGGACGACCAGTTCGCCGGGCGCGGCCACATCTTCCTTGGCCACCGATACTTCGGTCATCGCTTGCTGGCTCCGTCCTCCTCGGGTTTCGGAGGACACTAGTAACCCTACGCGACCTGCGTCATTACATCTGAGGGGAATCTGAGCATCACGATCCGATAGCAATCGGACACCTGTCGTAGCACTTGTGACCTGCGAGCGTATCGGCCGGATAACTTCGGTGGCCCGGCAACCGGAACCCTCTTGACGCCGTCGTCATCCATCAGCGTGACTGCCATGGTGCATGCCGCGCGCGCGTGCACGCGATTACAGCCAGCGGATCCAACCAGCCGATGAACCGAAGGGGGCCGGGATGAGACTGCTCCTCGTCGAGGACGACAACCATGTCGCCACTGCTCTGTCCGCGGTCCTTGCGCGGCACGGCTTCGACGTCACCCACGCCCGCAGCGGCGAGGAGGCCCTGCAGGCCCTGGTGCCCGAGGGCGCGGGTTTCGGCGTCGTCCTGCTCGACCTCGGCCTGCCCGACCAGGACGGGTACGAGGTGTGCAGCAAGATCCGCAAGCGCACCGCCACCCCGGTGATCATGGTCACCGCGCGGTCCGACGTGCGCTCCCGCATCCACGGCCTCAACCTCGGGGCCGACGACTACGTGGTCAAGCCGTACGACACCGGGGAGCTGCTCGCCCGGATCCACGCGGTCAGCCGGCGCTCGGTCCACGAGGACGCCACCGGCCCCATCGAGACCGCCCTCCACCTGGGGCCCGTCCGGATCGAGCTGCCCACGCGCCAGGTCAGCGTCGACGGGTCGGTCGTCCAGCTGACCCGCAAGGAGTTCGACCTCCTCGCCCTGCTGGCGCAGCGCCCGGGCGTGGTCTTCCGGCGGGAGCAGATCATCAGCGAGGTCTGGCGCACCAGCTGGGAGGGGACCGGCCGCACCCTGGAGGTGCATGTCGCGTCCCTGCGGGCCAAGCTGCGCATGCCGGCGCTCATCGAGACCGTGCGCGGCGTCGGCTACCGGCTCGTCGCCCCGGGCGCGTAGCGGGGCAGGGTGCGCACACGTCTCCTGCCGCTGCTCATCGTCCTGATGGCGGCCGTACTGCTGGCGCTCGGTCTTCCGCTCGCCGTCAGCCTGGCCGCGGCCCAGCAGCAGAAGGTGGTCGTCGACCGGATCGACGACACCGCGCGGTTCGCGGCCCTCGCGCAGTTCGTCACCGCTCCGCCCGCCGTCGAGGACGAGCGTCGCGAGACGCTGAAGCGCGAGCTGATGAGTTACTACAAGGTCTACGGCATTCGTGCCGGTGTCTTCTACCGCGACAGCACCCCCATGGCCCATGCGCCGGACGACTGGTTGCTCCCCCGATCGGGTGAGGTGCGGGCGGCGTTCGACGAGGCGTTCCTCAGCCGCCGCAGCCACGATCCGCGACAGGTGTGGCCCTGGGAGCGGCACCGCCTGGTCGTCGCCTCGCCGGTGATCCGGGACGGCGATGTCATCGCGGTGGTGGTCACCGACTCGCCCACCGGCCAGATGCGGTCACGGATCCTGCGCGGCTGGCTGGTCATCGCTGCGGGGGAGACCGCCGCGATGCTGCTGGCCGTGGGCGCCGCGCTGCGGCTGACCGGCTGGGTGCTCAAGCCCGTACGCGTACTGGACGCCACCACCCACGACATCGCCACGGGGCGGCTGAAGTCCCGGGTGGCGGTGGCGAGCGGGCCGCCGGAGCTGCGCCGGCTGGCCCGGTCCTTCAACGAGATGGTGGACAACGTCGAGGATGTCCTGGAACAGCAGCGCGCCTTCGTCGCCGACGCCTCCCACCAGTTGCGCAACCCGCTCGCGGCGCTGCTGCTGCGCATCGAGCTGCTGGCGCTGGAGCTGCCGGAGGGCAACGAGGAGATCGCCTCCGTGCAGGCCGAGGGCAAGCGCCTCGCCCAGGTGCTCGACGGCCTGCTCGGCCTGGCGCTCGCCGAGCACGCCGAGGCCGACCTGGAACTCACCGACATCGGCGCGCTCACCGCCGAACGGGTGGCGGCCTGGGCGCCCACCGCCGAGGCCAAGGGCGTACGGCTGGCGGCCGACTGCCCGCCCACCACTGCCTGGGCCGACGCGGTCACCCTGTCCAGCGCGCTGGACGCGGTGATCGACAACGCGCTGAAGTTCACTCCGGCGGGCGAGCGCGTGGAGGTGAGCGTGGCGTCCAACGGTGACACCTCGACCGTCGTGGTCGCGGACCACGGGCCGGGTCTCACCGATGAGGAGCTGACCCGCGTGGGCGACCGTTTCTGGCGCAGCGGCCGCCACCAGAACGTCAAGGGCTCCGGCCTCGGTCTGTCCATCACGCGGGCGCTGCTCGCCTCGGCGGGCGGCTCGATCACCTACGACCATCACGAGCCGCACGGGCTCAGGGTGACGCTGCGGGTGCCGCGGAGCGGGCCCGCGGCGTGACCGGGAAGAACCTGGCCGGGCGGGATGAGCCACCGCACGGGAGCCGCGTCCACGGCTTTCACCGCGCGCAGGCCCGTTACGGCTTCACCGAGCGGTAGTAGCGCCGCGCGCCCTCGTGCAGGCTCAGCGGATCGGTGTAGATCGCGGTGCGCAGGTCGACCAGCTGGGCGGAGTGGACGTGGGCCCCGATGCGGTCGCGGCTCCTGATCACGGCCCGGGTCAGCCACTCGGTCAGCTCGGGATCCATGTCCTTGCGGGTGATCAGCAGGTTGGACACGGCGATGGTCGGCACGGCCTCGCCCTTCTGGATCGTCGGGTAGGCCGACTCGGGGATGCTGGTGGCGCGGTAGTACCGGGTGGCGGCGCGTTCCTGGTGCAGCTCGGCGACCAGACCGGCGTCGATCGGGATGAACCGGAACAACTCGGTCTTGGCGAGCTTGCGCAGACCGTCCGTCGGCAGCCCGCCCGACCAGAAGAACGCGTCGAGCTTCTTCCCCAGCTGCTTGGGCCCGGTGTCGATGCCGTCCGAGTACGGCGTGATGTCGTGCTCCGGGTCGAGACCGGCCGCCCTGAGCACCCGGTTGGCGATCAGCCGCACCCCCGAGTCGGGCAGCCCTATGGCCACCCGCTTGCCCCGCAGGTCGGCGACGGACCGGATCTCCGAGTTCGGCGCGACGACGAGCTGCACATAGTCGTCGTACAGGCGGGCGACCCCGCGCAGCCGGTCGGCACCCTCCCCGCCGAGCTTGTAGGTCTCCACCGCGTCGGCGGCGGCGATGGTGAAGTCGGCCTTCCCGGTGGCCACACGCGCGACGTTCTCCTGCGAACCCGCGCTGGTGAGCAGTTCCACCTCGAGGTCCGGCATGTCCTTGGCCAGCTCTTTGCGCAGCCGGTCCCCGTACTCGTAATAGACCCCCGCGCGGGTGCCCGTGCTGAACGTGATCGTCCCGCCCGGGGGCTCCTCCTCCAAGGGCAGCAGCCACCACAGCAGCAGGCCGAGAGCCACGACACCGACGGTCGCGCTCTGCAGGGCCCGGCGGCGGCCGACGCGGGGGAGAAGCTTGGGCATGCGCGAGATCCTGCCAGCCCGCGGGCCCACCTGACCAGGGCCGGAATCACAGCGGGGCCTGCCAAAGGCGGCCGATACGGTGGACGCATGAGCTCATCGCCCGCCGATCTGGTCCGCGCGTTCCACCTCGCTCTCGGTCTCGACGTCCGCAGCACGCCGACCGAGGTCTCCCCGGAGCTGGCCGCGCACAGAGGCGAACTGCTGGCCGAGGAGGCCGCGGAGGTCGCCGAGGTCTCGGCAACCGGCCCACTGGACCGGCTCGCGCACGAACTGGCCGACGTGGTCTACGTGGCGTACGGCACCGCCCTCGTCCACGGCATCGACCTGGACCAGGTGATCGCCGAGATCCACCGCTCCAACATGACCAAGCTGGGCCCCGACGGCACGGTCTCGCGCCGAGCCGACGGCAAGGTCCTCAAGGGCGAGCACTACGAGGCGCCGGACGTGCCGGCGGTGCTCCGGCGGCAGGGGTGGCGGGCGGAGTCCTCCTGAGGCCGGCGCTCGGGAGGACTCCCGAGCGCCGGCCGTTCGTACGGCGATGAGTGTCCCGCCCGCGCGGCCGCCCCCACGCTGTCCCGTCCCTCAGTCGCCCACGGGCGTCTGCGCCCGCTGCTCCTCCTCGGGGCGTACGGGGCCGGCGGCCTGCGCGCGGGCGGCGGACCGGCGGGTCCACCACATCGCCAGCGGTTCGGTGTACCGCGCGGTGAGCGGGCCGAGGACGACCAGGAGGAGGACGTAGGCGGTGGCCAGCGGGCCCAGGGCCGGTTCGATGCCCGCGGTGACAGCCAGGCCGGCGATGACGATGGAGAACTCGCCGCGGGCCACCAGCGCCCCGCCCGTCCGCCAGCGGCCCTTGACGGAGATGCCGGCCCGGCGCGCCGCCCAGTACCCGGTGGCGATCTTCGTCACGGCGGTGACGACGGCCAGCACGAGGGCGGGCAGCAGCACCGGAGGAATGCTCGCCGGGTCGGTGTGCAGTCCGAAGAAGACGAAGAACACCGCGGCGAACAGGTCCCTGAGCGGGCTGAGCAGGGTGTGCGCGCCTTCCGCGACCTCCCCGGACAGCGCGATGCCGACCAGGAAGGCGCCCACCGCCGCGGACACCTGGAGCTGCTGCGCGACACCGGCGACCAGGATCGTCAGGCCGAGCACGACGAGCAGCAGCTTCTCCGGATCGTCGCTGGAGACGAACCGCGAGATGACCCGGCCGTAGCGCACGGCCGCGAACAGCACCAGCCCGGCGACGCCCAGGGCGATCGCCAGCGTCACGCTCCCGGCCGCCAGGCCCACCCCGGCGACCAGCGCGGTGACGATCGGCAGGTACACGGCCATCGCCAGGTCCTCCAGGACCAGGACGCTGAGGATGACCGGGGTCTCCCGGTTGCCGATCCGGCCCAGTTCGCCGAGGACCTTGGCGATGACTCCGGAGGAGGAGATCCAAGTGACGCCGGCCAGGACGACGGCGGCGACCGGACCCCAGCCGAGCAGCAGCGCGGCGGCGGCGCCGGGCAGGGCGTTGAGCGCGCAGTCGACCAGGCCGGCCGGGTAGTGAGCCTTGAGGTTGGAGACGAGATCGCTCGCCGTGTATTCCAGGCCGAGCATCAGCAGCAGCAGGATCACGCCGATCTCGGCGCCCGTGGCGATGAACTCCTCGCTCGCGCCGAGCGGCAGCAGACCGCCCGTGCCGAAGGCCAGACCGGCCAGCAGATACAGCGGGATGGCGGAGATGCCGAACCGCCCGGCGATCCGGCCGAGCAGGCCGAGGCCGAGGATGATGGAACCGAACTCGATCAGGAGGACCGCGGAGTGCACCCGTTCACTCCCGCCCGAGGATCGCGGCAGCGGCGTCGACGCCCTCCCGGGTGCCGATCACGATCAGGATGTCCCCGCCCGCGAGCCGGAAGTCCGGCGCGGGCGACGGGATCGCCTCGGCCCGCCGCAGCACCGCCACCACGGAGGCACCGGTCTCGGTCCGCATCCGGGTCTCGCCGAGCAGCCGCCCGTTCCAGCGCGAGGTCGCTCCCACCTCGATCCGCTCGGCCACCAGACCCAGGTCGGTGGTGTACAGCAGGCTCGTGCTGTGGTGCGACGGCATCAGGGCGTCGATCAGCGCGCCCGCCTCCGCGCCGGTCAGCCGCAGGGACTGGGCGCACGAGTCGGGGTCGTCCGCGCGGTACACCCCGACCGTGCGGGTGCCGTCGCGGTGTGCCACGACGGACAGGTGGCGCTGCTCGCGCGTGACGAGGTCGTACTGGACCCCGATACCCGGCAGCGGCGTCGCCTTCAGGCGCGGTGCGGACACGTCTCTTCCCCTTGTTCGCCTTGCTTCTTCCCATGGGCCGGACCCCCTGATCGGTACGGCAGACTCCGGCGTCACCATGCTGTCAGCCGCCCGTACGGTGACGACATGGGTGTTGTCACGGATATACGCGGGCGCCGGGCGGCGGCGAAGCTGGACGGGGCGCGGCCTTGCCCGCGGGCTGGAGGAGCCGGAGAGGCCGGAGAGACGGCAGGAGCCCGAGAAGCCGGAGGACCCGGAGAGAGCGGAGTCGGAAGCGTGTCGCTGTTCTGGCGGATCTTCTCGCTCAACTCCGTCGGCCTGGTCGCGGCAGCCGCCCTGCTGCTGGGCCCGGTCACCGTGTCGACCCCCGTGCTGCCCGGCGAGGCGCTGGTCGTCCTCGCCGGACTCGCCGCGCTGCTGGCCGGCAACGCGGCCGTGCTGCGCATCGGACTCACGCCCCTGCAGCGGCTCGGCCGGGCCATGGCGGCCGTGGACCTGCTGCGGCCGGGGACCCGCGCGGTCGTCGCCGGGCCCGCGGAGACCGCCGAGCTGATCACGACCTACAACGCCATGCTCGACCGCCTGGAGACCGAACGCGCCGCCAGTGCCGGCCGCGCGCTGCTCGCGCAGGAGCGCGAACGGCACCGGGTCGCACGGGAACTGCACGACGAGGTCGGCCAGACCCTCACCGCCGTGCTGCTCCAGCTCAAACGGGTCGCCGACCGGGCGCCCGAGGGACTGCGCGACGAGCTCGGCCAGGCGCAGGAGGCCACCCGCGCGGGTCTGGACGAGATCCGCCGCATAGCGCGCCGGCTGCGCCCCGGCGTGCTGGAGGAACTGGGCCTGGCCAGCGCGTTGCGCTCGCTCGCCGGTGAGTTCACCGCCCACGGGCTGACCGTGCGGCACGACGTGCGCGGTGAACTGCCCCCGCTCACCGGGGAGACCGAACTCGTGATCTACCGAGTGGCGCAGGAAGGGCTCACCAATACCGCGCGGCACTCCGGCGCCGGCCGTGCGGAGCTTCGCCTGGGCCCCGTCCCCGGCGGTGTCGAACTGCTCGTCCGGGACAACGGCACCGGCCTGGGCGCGGGCTCGCCGGAAGGAGCCGGCATCAGCGGGATGCGGGAGCGTGCGCTGCTGATCGGGGCGGAGCTGAGCCTCGGACCGGGTCCCGACGGGGGCACGGACGTACGGATGCGGATCCCGTGCGGACGGCGGGAGGCCCGATGACCGCCCCGGTCCGCGTCCTGCTCGCCGACGACCACACGCTCGTCCGCCGAGGAGTGCGCCTCATCCTGGACGGCGAGCCGGACCTGACGGTCGTGGCCGAGGCCGGCGACGGCGCGGAGGCGGTCGCACGCGCGCGTGCGGGCGACGTCGATCTGGCGGTCCTGGACGTCGCCATGCCCCGCATGACGGGTCTGCAAGCGGCCCGCGAGCTGTCCCGGCGGCTGCCCGGGCTGCGCATCCTCATTCTCACGATGTACGACAACGAGCAGTACTTCTTCGAGGCGCTGAAGGCCGGGGCCTGCGGCTATGTCCTCAAGTCCGTGGCCGACCGCGATCTGGTCGAGGCATGCCGCGCGGCCATGCGCGACGAGCCGTTCGTCTACCCCGGCGCCGAGCGAGCCCTGGTCCGGGCCTATTTGGACCGCCTCCACCGCGGTGACGGCCGCCTGCCGGAACGGGCCGTCACCGAGCGCGAGGAGGAGATCCTGAAGCTGGTCGCCGAGGGCCACACCTCCAAGGAGATCGCCGAGCTGCTGTTCATCAGCGTCAAGACGGTCGAACGCCACCGCGCCAACCTGCTGCAGAAGCTCGGCCTGCGCGACCGCCTGGAACTGACCCGGTACGCGATACGCGCCGGCCTGATCGAACCGTGAGCCGACCGGGTGACCCGGATCGCGCCGACCGGTTGTCCACAGGCGGCCCGAGCCACTTCCGCCGACCGCCTACCCTTGTCCCATGAGCAGCATCGACCAGAGCCGGGCCGTGGGCGTCCGCACATACGAGGTACGCACCTACGGGTGCCAGATGAACGTCCATGATTCCGAGCGACTGGCCGGTCTGCTGGAGGACGCGGGCTACGTGCGCGCCCCCGAGGGCTCCGACGGCGACGCCGACGTCGTCGTCTTCAACACCTGCGCGGTCCGGGAGAACGCCGACAACCGGCTGTACGGCAACCTCGGCCACCTCGCCCCGAAGAAGGCCCGGCGGCCCGGCATGCAGATCGCGGTCGGCGGCTGTCTCGCCCAGAAGGACCGCGACACCATCGTGAAGAAGGCGCCCTGGGTGGACGTCGTCTTCGGCACGCACAACATCGGCAAGCTGCCGGTCCTGCTGGAACGCGCGCGCGTGCAGGAGGAGGCCCAGGTCGAGATCGCCGAGTCGCTGGAGGCGTTCCCCTCCACGCTGCCGACCCGGCGCGAGAGCGCCTACGCCGCGTGGGTCTCCATCTCCGTGGGCTGCAACAACACCTGCACCTTCTGCATCGTCCCCGCGCTGCGCGGCAAGGAGAAGGACCGCCGCCCCGGTGACATCCTCGCCGAGGTCGAGGCCCTGGTCGCCGAGGGCGTCTCCGAGATCACGCTGCTCGGCCAGAACGTCAACGCCTACGGCTCCGACATCGGCGACCGAGAGGCGTTCAGCAAGCTGCTGCGGGCCTGCGGGAAGATCGAGGGCCTGGAGCGGGTGCGCTTCACCTCCCCGCACCCGCGCGACTTCACCGACGACGTCATCGCCGCCATGGCCGAGACGCCGAACGTGATGCCGCAGCTCCACATGCCGCTCCAGTCCGGTTCGGACACCGTCCTGAAGGCGATGCGCCGCTCCTACCGCCAGGAGCGCTACCTCGGCATCATCGAGAAGGTCCGCGCGGCCATCCCGCACGCGGCGATCACCACCGACATCATCGTGGGCTTCCCCGGCGAGACCGAGGAGGACTTCGAGCAGACCCTGCACGTGGTGCGCGAGGCCCGCTTCGCCCAGGCGTTCACCTTCCAGTACTCCAAGCGCCCGGGCACCCCGGCCGCCGAGATGGACGACCAGATCCCCAAGGAGGTCGTCCAGGCGCGTTACGAGCGGCTGGTCGCCCTTCAGGAGGAGATCTCCTGGGAGGAGAACAAGAAGCAGGTCGGTCGCACCCTGGAGCTGATGGTCGCCGAGGGTGAGGGCCGCAAGGACGGCGCCACCCACCGTCTGTCCGGCCGCGCCCCCGACAACCGCCTGGTCCACTTCACCAAGCCGGAGCAGGAGGTGCGTCCCGGCGACGTGGTCACCGTCGAGGTCACCTACGCCGCTCCGCACCACCTCCTCGCCGAGGGCGCCGTCCTCGGTGTGCGCCGCACGCGCGCGGGCGACGCCTGGGAGAAGCGCAACGCCGCCGAGGCCGCCAAGCCGGCCGGTGTGATGCTGGGCCTGCCGAAGATCGGGGCCCCGCAGCCCCTGCCGGTCGCCACGGGCAGCGGCTGCGGCTGCGACTGACGAAGCGCCGGGGCTCCTTCACGGGAGCGTGAGGGCTCGCCGAGACAGGTGGGAAGCGGGAGGGCTCGCCGTGCCGCAGGCGCGACGGGCTCTCGCCGGGGCATGGTGAGCCGTGCGGCCCGGCGGGGGTTACCCTGCCGATCATGCTTGTCGCCGCCGCTGTCTGCCCCTGTCCGCCCCTCCTGGTGCCCGTGATCGCCGCGGGCGCAGCGCCCGAGCTGGACGCCGCGCGTGCCGCCTGCACGGACGCGCTCGGGGTGCTCGCCGCCGCCCGGCCGGACCGGCTGGTGGTCGTCGGACCCGCCGACGAGGGCGGAGCCGGCCCGTACCCGGAGGGCGCACCGGGCTCCTTCCGTGGCTTCGGCGTCGATCTGGGCGTATGCCTGGGCCGCGAGCGGGCCGCCGAGGAAACGCGCGAACTGCCGCCGTCGCTGGCGGTCGCCGCGTGGCTGCTGGAGCGCACCGGCTGGTCGGATGCCCCGATCGAGGGAATGGGCGTGGCGGAACCGCTCGGCGTCGAGCGGTGTATCGAAGTCGGACGGGACATCGCCGGACGCGCGGGACGGGTGGCGCTGCTGGTGATGGGCGACGCCAGCGCGTGCCGGACGGTGAAGGCCCCGGGCTATCTGGACGCGCGGGCGGAGCCCTTCGACGCGCAGGTCGCGCGTGCGCTGGGGGCGGCGGACGTCGCGGCGCTCCGGGCACTCGACACGGGGCTGGCGCGGGAGCTGAAGGTGTCGGGGCGCGCGCCGTGGCAGGTGCTCGCCGGCGCCGCCCAGGACGCGGGGCTCAGCGGCGCGCTGCTGTACGAGGACGCGCCGTACGGGGTGGGGTATGTGGTGGCGGCCTGGTCGTAGCGCCGCCTGAGCCGCACCTGGAGCGAGGGCGCGCGGGCTGTCCGAGAACGGCGGACGGCCGGGAGCCTGTTGCTCCGCGGCCGTCCGCCGTATGCGTTGTCCTGCGGTGTCGACTGCCGTTCAGGAAGTCGGTGGGGGCGTGCCGGGCGGGGTGCTCGGCGGCGCGCTCGGCGGGGTGCCGGTGGCGCCTTTGGGGCCGGTGTCGTCCTGGTGGGCGAGCCGTTCCATCGCGCCCTTCGCCTTGCCAGAGCCCGACTGGATCTTGTCGCTGTACTTGCCCTTGGTGCGCTCGTCGACGACCTTGGCGGCGCGGTCGATGCCGTGCTGGATCTTGTCCCCGTGCTGCTGCGCGAGGCCGGAGACCTTGTTCCTGGCCGGGGCGAGCTTGGCCTTCACATTGTCGAAGAGACCCATGGGTTCACCTTCCCTCGCGGGCAGTCTACGCGCGGCGCCCTTTACGCGCGGGCGCCCTTGTCGGCCTCGCTGTCGGCCGCTTCCACGGCGGACTGCTGCTTGGGGATCCCGACGGCGTCGGACGAACCGGTCTCGCCGGCCTCCGTCGTGGGCGCCTCCGTGCCTGTACCCGTGCCCGTCGTCGTCTCCGTCGCGGAGTCGGTTGCGGCGCCGTCCGGTCCCTTCGCGTCCGCAGCCTCGTTCGCCCCGGAACCGGCCGATGGCGTGTCGGCCTGTGCCCCGGCGCTCGACGCCTCCTCGGTAGCCTTCGACCTCCGCAGAAGTCGCGCAAGAACGCCCATAGTCACTCCATACGTATTCGTGCGGGGGTGTAATCCCGCGTCGCCCCGTGCGTCCGTTCGCGTCGCCCGGGTCACCGCCCCTGCCGATCGGCGGCAAGAACCTCGCAACGGGCAACGACCCCCGGTTGCGGGCCGTCACGTAACTCGTTCGAGGCCACGGTGCGAGGTTTGCGAGACTGGTGCGGTGAGCAGCGCAGCCCCCGCCCCCCGCGTCATCGCCGTCGTCGGTCCCACCGCGGCCGGAAAGTCCGATTTGGGCGTCTATCTCGCCCAGCGACTCGGCGGGGAGGTCGTCAACGCGGACTCCATGCAGCTCTACCGAGGGATGGACATCGGCACCGCCAAGCTGACGCCCGAGGAGCGCGGCGGCGTCCCCCACCACCTCCTGGACATCTGGGACGTGACTGTCACGGCCTCCGTCGCCGAGTACCAGCGGCTCGCGCGGGAGCGGATCGACGCGCTGCTCGCCGAAGGGCGCTGGCCGATCCTGGTCGGCGGCTCCGGCCTGTACGTCCGCGGTGCCGTCGACAACCTGGAGTTCCCCGGCACCGATCCCGAGGTGCGGGCCCGCCTGGAGGACGAACTGGCACTGCGCGGCTCCGGTGCGCTGCACGCCCGGCTCGCCGCCGCCGACCCCGAGGCCGCGCGGGCGATCCTCCCGAGCAACGGCCGCCGTATCGTCCGGGCCCTGGAAGTGATCGAGATCACCGGCCGGCCGTTCACCGCCAACCTCCCCGGCCACGACTCGGTCTACGACACCGTGCAGATCGGCGTCGACGTGGCCCGGCCGGAGCTGGACGAGCGCATCGCGCGCCGGGTCGACCGGATGTGGGAGGCCGGGCTCGTCGAGGAAGTGAGCGCACTGGAGGCACAGGGGTTGCGCGAGGGGCGTACGGCGTCGCGCGCGCTCGGCTACCAGCAGGTGCTCGCCGCGCTCGCCGGCGAGTGCACGCTCGACGAGGCACGGATCGAGACCGTCCGCGCGACCAAGCGCTTCGCGCGCCGTCAGGATTCATGGTTCAGGCGCGACCCCCGGGTGCATTGGCTCAGTGGGGCCGCGGCGGATCTCGCGGAACTTCCGCGGCTCGCCCTGACGTTGGTCGAACGACCGGTTACAGCCTGATCACGTCATGGCATCGGGACGCTCCGGCCGTCATCGGGGCCTCCGGCGCCGTGCCATCATCGAGCTTCGATCGACCAGTGAAGTCCTAGTTGGGAGGGCGCGTGGCGATGGAGGCCGGCCCTCGCGACACCGCACAAGGCGCCGAGCACGCCACCACCGAGAGTGGCGCTGCCGAGCGGAACGACGACCGCCTGAGCCCCGACGGGCCGGACGAGACCCAGGGCGGAGTGACCGCCGACGGCCCCGAACCCGACGAGATGTTCGTGGGCGGGCCCGAGGTCGAGGTCGAGCTGCGTCCCCAGCGGCGGCTGCGCGTGTGGCAGTTGGCGCCCATCGTGGGCCTGGGTGCGATCGGCTCGCTGATGTTCGCCTTCCCGCTGGCCTTCGACTTCGGCGACAGCGGGGCCATGATCGCCATGCTGGGGCTGCTGATCTGCTCCTGCGCGGCCGGCTGGGGCATGATGGCCGCCCGCAGGGTCGGCTACACCTGGCCCGGGCTTCCGTCGCGCGGCGCCGGGCGGCGCCCGGACTGGCGGGTCGTGCTCGCGTACGTGGTCGTGGTGGCCGCGGTCGTGGTGCTGGCCGTGTGGCGCGTGGCGCGGCTGCGCTGAGCCGGCGCAGTCCCGCGTGAACCGTGCCGGCCTCCCGCGCGGGCGCGCTGCGGACCCGGTCGGCGGCCCGCTGTCGCACCCACCCCGTACGATCGAGGAATGAGCACGCGGATCGCCTTCCTCAAGGGGCACGGCACCGAGAACGACTTCGTGATCGTCCCGGACCCCGAGAACGCCATCGACCTGCCTCCGGCCGCCGTCGCCGCGCTGTGCGACCGCCGCGCGGGCATCGGGGGTGACGGACTGCTGCACGTGGTGCGGTCCGCCGCACATCCCGAGGCCGAGGAGATGGCGGCCGAGGCGGAGTGGTTCATGGACTACCGCAACGGTGACGGCTCCATCGCCGAGATGTGCGGCAACGGCGTACGCGTGTTCGCGCGCTACCTGCAGCACGCCGGGCATGTCACCGAGGGTGACCTCGCCGTCGCCACGCGCGGCGGCGTGAAGACCGTGCACCTCGCCAAGGACGGGGACGTCACCGTCGGCATGGGCAGGGCACGGCTGCCCGAAGGCGATGTCACCGTGAGTGTCGGCGAGCGCAGCTGGCCCGCGCGGAACGTGAACATGGGCAACCCCCACGCGGTCGCCTTCGTCGACGACCTCGCGGATGCCGGGGACCTGCTCTCCCCGCCCCCGTTCAGCCCGGCCGCAGCCTACCCGGACGGGGTGAACGTGGAGTTCGTCGCCGACCGCGGCCCCCGGCACGTCGCCATGCGGGTGCACGAGCGCGGCTCCGGCGAGACCCGGTCGTGCGGCACCGGCGCGTGCGCCGTCGCCGTGGCCACCGCCCGCCGCGACGGCGCGGTCCCGATCGCCACCGGCACCCCCGTCACCTACACCGTGGACGTCCCCGGCGGTCGCCTGCTGATCACCGAGCGGCCCGACGGAGAGATCGAGATGACCGGCCCCGCGGTGATCGTCGCCGAGGGCGAGATCGACGGGGAGTGGCTGGCCGGAGCGGCGGAGCGGCGCAGAGGCTGAGGCGTGGCCGCGTGGCCACGGGCCGTCGTACGCGGCACACCTGCGTACGCCGTGCGGAGAGCGCCGTCACCCCTTGGCCGAGCACGCCCAACCGTAAACGTCCTCGGCTTCGCTCGAATGGGTGATCCGTTTCACGCTCGGCGAGAGGCGGTCGGCCGCACGTGATGGGCTCGGTAGCATCAAGCACCGGCCCGGACGGGGGAGATGTCGCCGCCCCTGAGCCGTGTCCGCCTTGGGGCACCCCGTCCGCCGGTCCACGCAGCCGGAGGTGCCCATGAGTGCGGAGGCCACGAATCCCGCGAGTCCAGGCGCTGTGACGGACGCTGTGACCAGCGCCGTCGCGCCCACGGCGGCCGCCGCTCCGCGCCGAAGGAGCCGGCCCCGGATCGATCTGCGCCGCCTCGGCCGGGCCGCGCTGCTCGGCCCCGCCGCCCGGGACCGGCTGCCCGACGCCATCAGCCACGTCGCCGACGCCCATCGCGCCCACCACCCCGACGCCGACCTCGAACCCCTGCGCCGCGCCTACGTACTGGCCGAGTCCTCGCACCGCGGCCAGATGCGCAAGAGCGGCGAGCCGTACATCACCCACCCCCTCGCGGTGACCCTGATCCTCGCCGAACTCGGCGCCGAGACCACGACGTTGACCGCCTCCCTGCTCCACGACACCGTCGAGGACACCGATGTGACGCTCGACCAGGTGGGCGAGCAGTTCGGCGAGGAGGTGCGCTATCTCGTCGACGGCGTCACCAAGTTGGAGAAGGTCGACTACGGCGCCGCCGCCGAGCCCGAGACGTTCCGCAAGATGCTCGTCGCCACGGGCAACGACGTCCGGGTGATGTCGATCAAGCTCGCCGACCGGCTGCACAACATGCGCACCCTCGGCGTGATGCGCCCCGAGAAACAGGCCCGGATCGCCAAGGTCACCCGGGACGTCCTCATCCCGCTCGCCGAACGGCTCGGCGTCCAGGCGCTCAAGTCCGAGCTGGAGGACCTGGTCTTCGCGATCCTCCACCCCGAGGAGTACGAGCGCACCCGGGAGCTGATCGTCGAGAACGCGACCCGGACCGACGACCCGCTCGCCGAGATCGCCGACGAGATGCGGGCCGTGCTGCGCGAGGCCGGCATCCCGGCCGAAGTCCACATCCGGCCCCGCCACTTCGTCTCCGTGCACCGCGTCTCCCGCAAACGCGGCCGGCTGCGCGGCGCCGACTTCGGACGGATCCTCGTGCTGGTGAACGAGGACGCGGACTGCTACGGCGTCCTGGGCGAGCTGCACACCTGTATGACGCCCGTGGTCTCGGAGTTCAAGGACTTCATCGCCGTACCGAAGTTCAACCTGTACCAGTCCCTGCACACCGCCGTCGCCCGTCCCGACGGGCAGGTCGTCGAGGTCCTCATCCGCACCCATCGGATGCACAAGGTCGCCGAGGCGGGCGTGGTCGCGCTCGGCAACCCCTACGCGGCACCCCCGGAGGAGCAGTCGGCGGCGGACGGCGAGCGCGTCGACCCCACCCGGCCCGGCTGGCTCTCCCGCCTCCTCGACTGGCAGCGGGCCGCACCCGACTCCGACACCTTCTGGTCGACCCTGCGCGAGGACCTGGCCCAGGACCGTGAGATCACCGTGTTCCGGCCCGACGGCGGAGCCCTCGGCCTGCCCGAGGGCGCGACCTGCGTGGACGCCGCGTACGCGCAGTACGGGGAGGACGCGCACGCGTGCATCGGCGCGCGCGTCAACGGCCGGCTCGCGACGCTGAGCACAGTGCTGCGCGACGGTGACACCGTCCAGTTGCTCATGGGGCAGGACCCGGCGTCGGAGCCCTCACGGGAATGGCTGGAGCACGCTCACACGCCGGCCGCGCGGATCGCCATCCAGCGGTGGCTGGCGACGCACCCGGTGCCGGAGGGGACGACGGACGAGGAGGCCGCCGAGGTCGCCGAGGTCGCCGTGAGCGTGGAGACGAGGGAGGCAGGGCAGGCGAGGAGCACCGACACCGAGGCCGGCACCGGGGCCGGAGCCGCGGTGGCCCGGTCGGTCCCGGCGGGCTCCGTCACCGCCACCGCCGTCGCCGACCGTCCCGGCGCCTCCGTACGCCTCGCGGGCTGCTGTACGCCCGTACCGCCCGACGCGGTCACCGGATTCCTGGTCCGCGGGGGAACGGTCACCGTGCACCGGGTCGAGTGCGCGGCCGTGGCGCGGATGAAGGGCGCGCGCCGGGCCGAGGTGGGAGTGCGCTGGGGCGACGCCACCGGGAGCGCGACCTCGGGATGCCGCGTCACGCTGGTCGCTGAATCGTTCGGCCGCCCGCATCTCCTCGCGGACCTGACCGAGGCCATCGCGCTGGAAGGCGCCGAGATCGTCTCGGCCACCGTGGAACCCCCCAGCCAGCAGCGGGTACGCCACACATACACCCTCCAGCTCCCCGAGGCCGCCCGATTGCCGGCGCTGATGCGCGCCATGCGCAACGTCCCCGGCGTGTACGACGTCCGCCGCGCGCAGCACCCCGCAGCGGCGCACTGAGGGCGCCCACGAGGCCCCGCCGGACGAGCCCGTTCGAGTGGGCCCGGCGCGCGTCTGCGCCGTGCGCCGGGCGTGCGCTGGTAGCGGTGGGGCATGCCGTTCACCCCCCGCACCCACGCCCCCCGACGGCTGAAGGCGGCGCTGCTCGCCTCGGCCGTCACCGTCTGCCTCGTCGCCGCGAGCGCCCCGCCGGCTCCGCTGGGCGTCGGCGACCGCCTCTTCCCGCACCTGGGAAACCCCGGCTACGACGTGGCGTCGTACGATCTCGCCCTCGCCTACTCCGGCGCGAACGACAAGCCGCTGGCCGCCGTGACGACGATCGACGCCTGGATGACCGAGGACCTCGACCGCGTGAACCTCGACTTCGCGCGTGGCAAGGTCGAGACGGTGGAGATCGACGGCGAGCCCGCCGCGTACGCCGCGGCCGGTGAGGACCTGGTGATCACTCCCGGGAAGCCGCTGTCCG
>NZ_MUND01000125.1 GCF_002154375.1 Streptomyces glaucescens
GACCGGGATGGGGCGGGACTGGGTGTCTTCAGCGCTCAGGGCCGCAGCCTCGGACGTCTCCCCTGTCGGCAGAGACCACTCTTCCGGCGCCGGGGCCGCCGGGCGGGTGAACGTCTCGGGCACCGCAGTGTCCTCGTCCTGGACAGAGGCGTTCACCGGGGCGGGGTAGAGCTTGGCGAGCCCTTCCAGCAGACGCGCGTACGCATCGCGCTCCGGCGGGCGGGGCTCGGTCTTGCCGGACTCCCAGCCGCTGACCGTGGCCCGGCGCACCCTCAGCGCGGCGGCGACCTCTTCGATCGTCAGGCCGTGGGCCTTGCGCAGGCGCCTGCGCTCCTCAGGTGGCGGCAGCGGGGCACGGGATGCGAGCAGCGCGTCGACCGCGTCGAACAACTCGGACTCGGGCATGGATCACCTCCTGACCGGCACCCTATCTCAGGTGGCGTACAAGAGGCGTACGTTTCGCGTACGCAATGCGCACGATGCCTATGCGATGTGCGCCGGGCGAGGTGTCCTGGCCTGATGGGTGGAAGCCGTCAAGGACGGCAACTCCCCCGCAACGACTTCCTCCTGCACGAGGCCTTATTCGCCGACTGCGAGGGCTGCTCCGCCTACGGCAACCTCTGCATCACCTCACCGGGCCGTCTGGATAGATCACGGCGACAACCGCTCCTTGATCGCGGTCAGCGCCCACAGCAACCCCTCAAAGACCGACCAGGACCCCGCCTCATGACTTCGCTCATGGCGGCGGCTCAGTCGTTAAGGAGCGCGGGCTCCGAACGGTGGGCCGCGGCCAGGAACCCGTCGTCCTCGAAGCTGAGCAGGGTCTTCGAGTCAGGCAGCCGCCACCACACCTCACCGGCGGTGAAGGGTTCGCACTGCTTTGGGCCGTCCCTGTAGCCCTCGTCGTACCGGTCGTCGGCGTCGAAGAGTTCGGCCTGGGCAACGAGCGAGTTGTCCCGGTCATCGCGGGCGGTACCCCGCATACCGCCGGAGGAGGCACGGGAACGGTCGAGGTGGGTGCCGGCGGGGAACTCGACCAGCATGAACTTTCGATTCGGCTGCGGCCGATGATAGTTGGACATGACGGAACTGTAGGGGGCCGCACCGACAGCGCGGCCGCTTTCAGGGATCGCCATCAGTCGTCGCTGAGGAGGTCGTTCACCTCGTCCTCGCTCCGCTCGAGTGCCTCGTCCGTAGCCCCTATCGTGCCGATCCTCCCGCGTCCGGCGGCGAGGAACGTGCCTGATGTGCCTGCACAAGCTATGGGCCTGTGCCCAGCAGTTGCACTTGACAGATGCAGATAAGGCCGCTCGAGAGCAAGTAATCATGCTGGAGTCTTTTGCGTCGACGCGGCGCCCTCATGAGCGCCGCCGCCGCGGAAGATCCGGTCGAGGTGATACGGGGAACTGTGCGTCACCACGCGCTACGAGTTCCTCGCCGATTGTGACGGAACCCGACCAGGCGCTCGTGTGCACCCGGGAGGCTCGCTACGGAGGCGCCTTCCGGTGCCGGTGCCCGAGATCGCCAGTCCGGTCAGGGTGGGGGTGGTTGGAACAGGAGGTCGTAGGCGGAGGCCACCAGGGTGGCGCTGCGGCGATGATGGCGGGTGGACAGGGCGGCTACCGCGGTGTCGGTGTCGGGGCGGAAGCCGAGGAAGGCTTGTTGTCCGGTGGTCGCTCCGGCGTGGAAGTAGAGCGGTCCGTGGTCGGTGGGGTGCTGGAACCAGGTGAGTGTGTGGGCGTGCGCGTGTCCTCGTCCGCGGCGCAGGACGGGGTGGCGTACGTGGTGCAGGGCGCCTTGCAGGGGGCCGTGACGGTCGGGGTGCAGGTGGGCTTCGAGGTAGGTGAGCAGGTCGTCCGGGGTGGCCCGGACGGCGTCGGCGGGGGCGAACCCTTCGATGTGCAGGGCGGGGACGCGGGTGGTGCCGTCGGCGCGGTGCCCGGTGGCGTCCGTGCCCGCAGGGCCGGGGTGCAGCGCGGTGCCGGTCAGGCCCAGGGGGGTCAGGACCTGGCGGGTGAGCAGGTTGTCCCAGGGGGTGGTGGTGGCTGCGGTGAGGGTGTGGCCGAGGGCGGCGACGGCGAAGTCGGAGTAGCGCCAGCGGGTGCCGGGCCGGTGGCGTGGGCGGTGGCGCAGGAAGGCCCGGATGACCCGGTGGGGTGGGTAGTGGGCGTAGGGGTTGGTCTGCCAGTGCGGCAGGGCCTGGGGGGAGAAGTCGGCGGGCAGTGGCGGCAGGCCGGAGGTGTGGGTGATCAGGTGCGTCAGTGTCATCGCCGGGCGCGGGCTGCGCGGTGCGCCGGGGTCGAGGCAGGCGGCGGCCGGTTCGTTGCCGCTCAGGGTGCCGGAGCTGATCAGGTGGGCAAGGAGCAGGCCGGTGCAGGTCTTGGAGACTGATCCGATTTCGTAGCGCAGCTGCTGGCGGGGCACGGGTGAGGGCGGGGCGGTGCCGCCGGTGAGGAGGGTGCACCGGCCGTGGTGGGAGTAGGCGAAGACGACGTCGGGGGCGTCGACGGCACGGACAGCGTTCTCCAGCCGTGAGGTCAGGGCCGGGTCGTCCTCGCGTACCGGCTGTGGGGCGGTGGTGGTCATGCGGGAGCCAGTGCGGTCAAGGCGCGGGAGGTGGCCAGGACGGAGGCGAACGCGGCGACCAGGGTGGAGTGGTAGACGATGTCGAAGACGTCGTCGGAGTCGCCCTTCGGGCATCGGGCCGATGGCGGGCATCGCGCCGTCGGGCTGCTGGGCGGCGGCGAATCCTTCCCACGCCGGTTCGTCGAAGGTGGGGTGGGGCAGGCAGGCGTCGACGACGAGGAGTTCGCCCAGCAGGTCCCAGCGGGCCAGGTCGAGCGCGTCGTCCAGCCAGGCCGGCAGCCAGGTGGCGAGGTAGTCGCACAGGCCGGGGGGGCAGTCCTTCGGGTTTTTCGCCCCAGTGGGTGAGGTGGAAGACGGTGTGGGTGAATCCCGTGAACTCACCGTCCCCCGTAACGCAGATGACGCCCCCGCGCGGTCCACAGACCGTGCGGCGGCGTCGGTCTTCGGACGCTTGGCTACGGCAATTCGCTGGCGTTTACGACGGGTCGAGTCATCGATTTCAGGCCATCCGTCTGGGCCCGTCTAGGCGTGATCGGGCGTGGTCGGAAGGCTTATTCCGGTCTGTGGTCGACAAGGTCGTCCATGATTAAGTGGGGCGTAGTGATCCGCAATAGGGGGAGTGACCTGCAGTGAGCCTTTCATCGGATTACCCTGACGTCCCCACGTGGGAGGAGAATCCCAGCGGTTACCAGGCAGGGGCCGTCGCAAAATACAAGGGCAACATTTTTCGTGCCGCTTTCTGGGCCTCGGAGCCGGGGGTGGGGGACCCCAATGAGAACGGCTGGCGGTTCTTCGACGAGCTGTACGACCAGACCCCGCACAAGCCGACCGAGCGGGCGAACGTCATCGCCTACATCCCTACCTGGAGGAAGGGGGAGGGATTCGACTACGGCAAGCGCGAGATGTATCAGTACATCACGCACGGCATCATCGCGTTCTTGACGTTCAGCGAGAAGGATTCCGGCGCGTTCGACCCCGCGTCGGTCAGGGAGATCGGTACCATTCTCCCGGACGTGCTCATGGCCGCGACCACGTACGGGACCAAGACCATGATCGCGCTGGGCGGCGCGAACGACTACGCGTTCCTGGACCTGATGACGGCGATCGGAAACGACCCGGCCTCCCCGAAGCTCGACCGGGCCGTCCGCAACGTCGTGGACTACGTCACCCACAACGGCCTGGACGGCGTCGATCTCGACCTGGAGTGCTGGTGGGGCCGACCCGGAGAGCAGGACCAGGGCGGCCGGCTGAAGAGCGACGGCCCGCATCCCGCGGGGCGGGGCCTGGCCCTGTTCGCCAAGAAACTGAAGGAGGCCATTCCCGACAAGATCGTGTCGGCTGCCGTCTTCGGCACCTCGTGGTACGGGAACAACTACGACCCGGCGATGGCCGAACATCTCGACTGGATCGGCGTGATGACCTACGACCTCACCGGGTCGTGGGACAAGTCCCCGGTCGGCCCGCATTCCGCCCTGCACAAGATCCGCGGGAAGGACACGGCGAAGATCCGTGAGGCGGACGTGTATCTGGAGTCGTACCTTCCTGAGCAGCAGGGCGGCTGGCCGGGGCCCCGGGCGGGCACCCCGGGTGGCGACGCCCTGGAGAACAATCCGATCCTGTCGGTCGAGGACTGCCTCTGGTACTGGACGAATCCGCTTTTCATGAACTGGCAGGGCAAGGGGCAAGGAGTGGACCGCGGCAAGATCGCGGCCGGAGTGCCCATCTACGGCTACGACTTCGCCGCGGCCAAGGACCCGGACGACCTGACCGGTGAAGTGCCCCCGGGGTACAAGGTGCTTCGGTACAAGGAAATCCTGGACCAGTTCCCGGACGCCCTTCAGGCCGAGAACGCGAACATCAAGGTGGACGGGAGCACGTCCCGCCCCAAGCTCGCCGAGCCCCTGCCTCCGGGTGAGTATCCGTACGCCCACAACATCTATTTCGAGACCCCGGACACCGCCGTCCTCAAGTTGGAGTTCCTCAAGGGGGTCGGCGCCAAGGGCGTTATCATCTGGGAACTCTCCAATGATGTATGGGAAGACGGCAAGAGCATCAGCAAGGCCCTTTACCTGGCCTCCGGCAACCCGGTTCCTGAGGCCTCGCCGATCACGGATCCGCCGGTTCCTGTGGCCCATTCGTACCTGTGGGACTCCATGGGCTTCCTGGGGCACGCGAGCGGCCCGCTGCAGTTCCAGGACGACGGCACCAAGGACAACGGCATGCGGCAGTTCTCGGCGCGGCTGTGGAACATCCCCGACGACGAGGACTGGAAAGCTGTTGCCCAGAACTGCCCCGCCGTGATCAAAAGGCAGTACTTCAACCGGCCGACCCGCATCGTGGACAAGGGAGCCCTGGGACTCTGGGGGGAGTTCGACGTCCTCGACAATGACGACGTCCCGGACTGGTTCTGGGGGCATGTGGAGGAGAAGGGCGGGGCGCCCGACGGGTACACACGGTACGCGTCGCGCCTGTGGGGCCTTTCCCTCAGCGACGACTGGCAAGAGGCGGCGAAGCAGACCCCGGCGCTCATCGCGGGTCAGTACTTCGACGAGCCGACGGAGATCGAGGACAAGGGAGTCGGCGGTCTCTGGGGCATTTTCGACGTCAGCAACGAACCGAGTCCCATCCCCGCGTTCACCGCGGCGGTCAAGGGCGAGCACGACTGTATGTACTGCCAGGTCGACACCCTTCCGTCCCTGGACGGCCTGGACAACGTGAAGCGGTTCAACCTGACGAACACGATGGCCATCGGGGAGGGCGCGCCCTTCCTGTACTCGGTGATCACGAAGGACGACGGCTCGGTCGATTTCCCCGAGGGCGTCGTCATGTCCCTCAAGGATCCCGAGGGGAACACCTATGACGAGGACGTCGAAGAGGACGGCAAACTCGTCAAGATGTCCGGCGAGTCGATCCGGTACCTGATCGTCACGGATCCGCAAGCCGGCGACTGGACCATGTCGATGAGCGTGTCCCGTGATGCCAGGTTCCGGTGCGAATGCAACACCGTGCCGAGCGCGGACGTCTACAACACCATGGTGGAGACCCGCCGGAAACTCGACGAAGTGCAGGGCCTCGTCACTCGGGATCTCGGCATTACCGGCGCCGCGGCGCTCGGTGGCGTGGCCGTGATCGCGTTCCTGGCTCCTGAGATGCTCCCGCTCCTCGCCTTGGGCACGTTCATCTTCGGCGTCGGGCTTTCCGCGTCCAAGCTGATCGCCGACAACCTGGCGGACACGTCGGAGAACATGGCGGCGTACTCGCGGGTTCTGTCGCAGTTGGAGAAGAGCCTGAAAGAAGAAGGCCCTGCCGCCTTGGACCGTTACGTCTGGCTGATCGGGAAGAACGTCTCCGGCCCGGAGGTCTACGTGGCTCTCCAGCACCCCACGAAAATCATCAGGTGGGCCGGGGTGCACGTCGAGGTTCTCCAGCTGGTCGAGCACATGACGGACCCGGAGCAGCAGAACTCCATTCGCCACGTGTACTGGCAGTGCCTGCTCAAGAAGAGGCTGGGTGAGGAATTCGCCAAGGCCATGGGCGAGGCGCACGAGCGCGGCCGACCCGGATCCGACGCGGACAACAAGGCGGACGAGAAGAACAATGAGATCGGCCTTCGCCTCGCGGACGAAGTGAAAACCGACAAGGAATGCAAGACCCGCGTCTTCGAGATGTGGGAAGCGGGAGAGCTCGCCATCCGCCCCGACTACGAGGGCGACCCGACCTGATCCCGGCGTGAGACCTCAGGTCCGCCTGCCTCAAGTCCGGCGGGCGGACCGCGCCCGGACACCGTTGTCCGCTACCAGGCGGGAGCCACCGGGTGGTTCCGGCGTCTGCTCGGTCGGCGTCCGGCACCAGCGCCGTCGTGCGCGCCGGCCCATGCCGCTATCCGTGCGCCTGACCGAGTCCGAGCGCCGGGATGAGAACGGCGGACGCGTCGCAGTCGGCGGTCGTCGAGCCCGTCAAGGAAGAGCACGTCCGAGGCGAAACCCCCTTTCGCCAACGCTGTCCACCACGCGGGGATCGGCTCCCAGCCCCTGCTTGTGCCCCGGAGGCCCGTACACCACGTCACCACGGCGCCGGAACTCTTGCAGCGCCTCCAGCACGGAGGCGCGTGAGTGATCCATTACAGACGGGGGACCGCCGGAGGACTGGAGGCCGGGGCGGTGCGGTGCGGTCGTGCTGGGTGGCGCCGGCGGCCGGGGACGTCGCGGGCGACGTCGACGCCGTCTTCCACCACTGGCCCGGATTCTTGTTGGCGTCTCCCGTTGGCCACTGCGCCCGTCTGCTCCACGGCAGTGAACACACTCATTCGCTTGGGGCGATCGCCGGTTCCGGCACATTGCCGACAGCCCGCTTGAAGTCGGGACAGTCGACGATCGGCTCGTAGTCGCAGACGGCCGCGTGCCGGAGGCTGTCACGGAGCCGCGTGAGTCGGCCGATCTGCTCGTCGAGGTCGCCGGCCTTGGCAGCCATGCGGACGCGCAGGTCCGCGTCGGACGGATGGGCCACGATGAACCGGCTGATCTCGGCGATCGAGAATCCGGCGCTGCGTGCGCACGTGATCAACGTCAGGCGTTCCAGTACGTCCGGGTGGTAAGCGCGGCGCAGCCCGTTGCGGCCCGCGGGGGCAACCAGGCCCTTCTTCTCGTAGAACCGCAGGGCCGAAGGCGCCAGACCGGAACGCCGTGCGACTTCGGCGATGTCCAGCAACGCAGCGTCCACCAACGTCTCCTTGACTTGATCCGAGGTTCAAGTCGCAGCCTAGTCGTCATGAAGATCCATCACTTGAACTGCGGAACGGTTCGGACGATCGAGGCCACCTACGACGGTCCGCAACCCGCCCCCGCAGTGAACCACTGTCTGCTGGTGGAAACCGACGACGACGGTCTGGTCCTGATCGAGACCGGCCTGGGCCTCGGCGACGTCCGGGACCCAAACGGCACCCTCGGCACCGACTGGGTGGAGCTGACACAACCCGTGCTCGACGAGGAGGAGACGGCCGTCCGGCAGGTCGCCCGGCTGGGGCACGCGCCGTCCGACGTGCGCCACATCATCGTGACCCACCTGGACGTCGATCACAGCGGCGGCCTTCCTGACTTCCCCGGCGCCCAGGTCCATGTGCTCGCCGCCGAACTCGACGCGGCACGCGCCGAAGCGCCCAACTTCCGATACCGATCCGCTCATTGGGAACACGGACCCCGCTGGGTCACCTACGGCTTGGAACCGGGCGAGCAGTGGTTCGGTTTCACCGCGGTACAGCCGAAGGGACTGCCGCCGGAGATCCAGCTCATCCCCCTCGGCGGGCACACCGCCGGCCACACCGGGGTCGCCGTACAAAACGGTGACCAATGGCTCCTCCACTGCGGCGACGCCTACTACTACCATCGCGAGATCGAGAACCCGAGTGAGACCCACCCGCTGCTGGACATCGTCCAAACACGCTCGCAGGTCCACCGTGATCTGCGGCTCGGGACCCAAGCACGGTTGCGCGAGCTGGTGCGCGACCACGGTGACCGGGTCGAGCTCTTCTCCGCACACGACCCATGGGAGCTGGCCCGCTACGTGCGGTGACAGCACGCCGGGGGTTGGGATGTGTCCGGCGAGCCGGTCGAAGGAGCCGGTCGAGCGCCTGTCCCGCTGACCGGCCAAGCCGTCGGCCACCTCGCCGGTGCTGTTTGTCGCCTTCCCGCGCCAGGAGCGCGGCAGCACCCGCCCGTCCTCGCGCACGACGAGCCGAGTGCGGTAGCCGTCCGTTTCGGCTCTCTCGCCCAACTGGTGTTCGCCGGCCCGGAGGGCACCGTACCCCTCAATGCTGCTCCAGCGGGCCTTGGCACGGTTGAACGAAACTGAAGAAGTCCTGCCTCATGCGGCGGGCTTTGATCCGGTCGCCGCCGGTGAGGAGCTTGACCCGGGCTTCGTCGAATTTGTCGCCGGGCTTGACCTCGGAGCAGACGATGACGCGCCTGCCGTGGAGTTCGGCGAGGTCGGTGGGGTGGCCTTCGTAGGGGCGGGCCATGAGGAATCCGGGTGGGGCGGCGTCCGCGTAGTCTCCGAGCAGTTTCATCAGCACGTCCAGCAGGACGCTCTTGCCGTTCTTTCCGGCGCCGAAGAGGAAGGGCAGGACCTGGCCGCCGACGTCCCCGGTGACCGAGTAGCCGAGCAGCAGTTGCAGGTAGGAGATCATCTCCTGTCCTTCGGCGTCGTCGCCGAAGGTGTCGGCCAGGAAGCGTTCCCAGCGCGCTAGTGGGCACCGGCAGCGCCGGATGACGTGGCGAGCGGGACCGGACGAAGCAGCGTGGTTGTCAACAACGAGGCACGCGGCTTGTCACGCATGCTCATTCGGCAGCCTTTCTGTCACCAGGCCCGCGACCAGTGGCTGGAGGGATGCGCGGCCGTAGACGTTCTCCCTGAGGCCCGAACATGATCAGATACTCGACCGGTCCGCCGGAACCAGCGTTCGCGACTCCGTGGGGGACGCGGGTGTCGAACTCGGCGACTTCCCCGGCAGCCAGGACGAGGTCCTGATCACCGAGTGCGAGCCACAGCCGCCCGTACAGGACGCACAGCCACTCGTAGCCCTCGTGGGACACCTGCCGGGGCCGCCCCGGCGGCTCCTCGACAGCAGGCAGGACATGCTTGTGGGCGTGCAGGCCGCCGACGTACCGGGTCAGCGGCAACACCGCCTTGTCGTCGCCGAAGGTGTGCTGCACCGTGCTGCGGGGCTCTGCCGCTGGGGCGGGGGCGGTGCCGGCCAGCTCGTCCAGGGAGACTCCGTATTCCTTCGCCAGCTGCAGCACCACCTCCAGGGTGGGCTTGCGCCGGCCGGTCTCGATCCGCGACAGCGTACTGGGCGAGATACCGGTCGCGCCGCTGACATCGGCGAGTGTGACGCCACGGCGCTCGCGCAGGGCCCGCAGCCGGGGCCCCATCGCCGCCAGTGTCTTTGCCGCGTCGTCCCCTGCCACTGTCCCTGTTCCTTCCCGCCGTGCCGCTCCAACCTCCCTGTCCTGCAAGCTTGCCGGAATGGCAACGCCGATAGCGCCAAGTGACCGTTGCGCCGGATGATCGATCGGTACCTGCCGGCCGCCCGCGAACCGAGGAGAAGCCCCATGCCATCCGAGCCGATCGCCGCACTCCGCCACCGCACCGTGGAGGCCCCTGCCGGGCGCCTGCACTTGGCCGAGCAGGGCACCGGCCCGCTGATCCTGCTCGTGCACGGCTTCCCCGAGTCCTGGTACTCCTGGCGTCGCCAGCTCCCGGCCCTCGCCGCGGCCGGGTACCGGGCAGTGGCGATAGACGTACGCGGCTACGGCCGCTCCTCCAAGCCCGCCGCGACGGACGCCTACCGAATGCTCGACCTGGTGGAGGACAACGTCGCCGTCGTGCGCGCCCTCGGTGAGGAGAGCGCGGTGGTCGTCGGCCACGACTGGGGCTCCAACATCGCCGCCGCCTCGGCCCTGCTCCACCCGGAGGTCTTCCGCGCGGTGGGCTTGCTGAGCGTCCCGTACGCGCCGCCCGGCGGCCCCCGCCCCACCGACATCTTCGGCCGGATCGGCGGCCCCGAGCAGGAGTTCTACGTCTCCTACTTCCAGGAGCCCGGCCGCGCCGAGGCGGAGATCGAGCCCGACGTACGGGGCTGGCTCGCGGGCTTCTACGCGGCGCTGTCCGCCGACACCATGCCGGCCGAGGGCGAGCCCGACCCGCACTTCGTTGCCCGCGCCGGCGGCCGGCTGCGCGACCGTTTCCCCGCCGGCCCGCTCCCGGCCTGGCTGACCGAGGACGACCTCGACGTCTACGCCGGAGAGTTCGAACGCACCGGCCTGACGGGCGCCCTCAACCGCTACCGCAACATGGACCGCGACTGGGAAGACCTCGCTCCCCACCGCGGCGCCCCGATCACCCAGCCCGCCTTGTTCATCGGCGGCGCACTGGACGCCTCCACCACCTGGATGGCCGACGCCGTCGACGCCTACCCCACCACCCTCCCCGGCCTGTCCGCCTCCCACCTCCTGGACGGCTGCGGCCACTGGATCCAGCAGGAGCGCCCCGACGAGGTCAACAGCCTGCTGACCGGCTGGCTCGCCACCATCCAGGGCTGAACCAGGCGGCCCGCCCGGGCAGCTTGCGGTGTGTTCCAGGTGGGCCGTCTGTCAGCACTCCCTCGGAAACTCGCGCCGGATCCAAACGCACCGAGGCCGAACCCCTCAGTAGGTGGCCCGGTGCGCGGCGGGCCTGAAGCGGTCTGGACGCTGCGGCCGAGCCGCGACACTTCTTGGCGCGGACCGGCACTCACCGGCCGGCGGCCATCGCCCGGTCGAGGTGGGTGCGCGCCTGCGCCGGCAGACGGTTCCCGGTCGCGGTCGCCCTGCCCGGTATCAGCGCCACACCGGCCGCGGCCGCCGCGCTGCCCAGCAGCCATCGTCGCTTCGCGATCCGCTCCTTCGTCGCCCGGTACGGCATGCGAACGCGCACACCGCGGTCGAGTGAAGCGGCTCCAGCCGACAACATCACATGTCGGATCGGCGGCGCGACCACATGCGGGGGGCGCAGAACCCACCGCGCGACGCACCGGTCTGACGTGGGCCCAGGCGACTTCGGTGACACAGGCGAGACGCGTGGATGCGACTCCGGTCGCACGGGCGGGATGCGACTCTGGTCGCACAGGGACCTGCCTCGGAATGCGACCGCGGTCGCACGCGATGGCGACCCGGGATCGATGTGGCATCGCGTGCTCCGCCCTGAGGATGGCCGGGTGACCGAGATCATCGCGGGGCTGTACATGTCCCCTGTGGAATTGCTCGCCCTGCTGGGCGCCGTCGTCCTGGTGGTGGCACGCTGGCTTCCGCCGGCCGGCCGCCCACACGTCACGATCGCGGCGGGGGCGGTTCTCGTGCTGTCCGGGCTCGTGCTGGGTGTGCTGGGGATCCGCTGGCAGATGCTGCCGGTACTGGCGGGCGGTGCCGTCGCGTCGCCGTTCGCCTTCTCTCCCTTGCTGCGGCGCCGTACCGGCCGGCCGGCGCGGCGGGCCCGATGGTGGCTGGCATTGCCCGGGTCGGTGACGTGTGCCGGCCTCATCGCCACCGGTCCGGTGGCTGCCTGGGCCTTTCCCGTACCCGAGTTCCCCGAGCCGTCGGGCCACTTCGCGGTCGGCACCCGCGTGGTGCAGTGGACCGACCCACGCCGCCCCGAGACCTTCACCGCCGATCCGCACGACCGGCGCACGGTCGTGGTCCAACTCTGGTACCCCGCGCGGAAGAGCCCCGCAGTCACGCAGCGGGCCCAGTACCTCGGACGCACCGAGCACGAGGCGAGCATCGTCTCCGATGCCCTCGCCCGTCAGGCGGGCTTGCCTGGCTTCCTGGTCGACGGCGTGCCCCGTGCCCGCACCCAGTCGGTCTTCAGTGCCCCGGTGGCCGGCGGGGGTGGGCGGTTCCCGGTCGTGCTGTTCTCTCCCGGGTCGGGTGGAGTGCGTACCCAGAACACCGCCTGGGCGGAGGAACTGGCCAGCCACGGCTATGTGGTCGCCGCCCTTGACCACCCGTACGACTCCGCCGCCGTCGTCCTCGCCGACGGCCGGACGGTTCACGCCGAGATCGCCTCCACCGGAGACCGGGACAAGGACACCGTGCTGTCGGCCGGCTGGACGGCTGTTCGGGCCGCCGACCTCGGCTTCGTCCTCACCCAGCTGGACCGTCTGGGCCGAGGTGAGATCGCCGGCCCGCTGTCCGGACGCCTGGACACCAGCCGGGTCGCGGTCACCGGCCACTCCATGGGGGGCGCCGCCGCCCTGCAGGCAGCTCGGCAGGACCACCGGTTCGACGCCGTCATCGATCTGGACGGCTATCCTCACGGCCCCACGTCCCCCTCCCTCCACCAGCCGACGCTCGCGCTCACCCAGGCCATCACCCCCGAGACCGACCCGCGTTACGTACCCCGCCTCACCGAGGCCCTCAAGCGCAGCACCGCGACGAGCTACCGGCTCACCATCCCCGGCACCGCACACCTCGCCTTCATGGACGGCCCCCTGTACCTGCCGCCTGTGCCCTCGATGGTCGGCTCGCTGGGGCGCGCAAGGAGCCGGCACGTCGTCGCCGCGACCACTCTCGCCTTCCTCGACACCACCCTGCGGCACAAACCCGGTGACCTGGCCGGCGTTCTGTCGGACTACGGCGACCTCAGCGTCTACCGACCGGACAACAGCCGCTGACCAGCCGCACCGCGCAGTCGCGGCGCACCAGGTGCGATCGGCTTTTCCGACCGCGTCGGGACTGTTCACGCAGAACTAGGTTGTCTTTTCAAACTCGCCCGCGCTACCTTGCCGCCCATGACAGTTGGAAAAACAAACTCACCCACTTCTGGGCGCCTTGCCGCCTGGATCGTCTCGGCCGGCGTCTTCGTCGTGAACCTGGACCTGTTCATCGTCAATGTGGCGGTCCCCTCTCTCAGCAGCTCCTTCGACGGTGCCTCGCTCGCCTCGCTGTCCTGGGTGCTCAACGCCTACGCGATCGTCTTCGCCGCACTGCTCGTCGTGGCCGGCCGGCTCGCCGACCGGTACGGCCACCGCAACGGCTTCCTGCTCGGGCTCGCCGTCTTCACCGTGGCCTCCGCGCTCTGCGCCCTCGCACCCGGCGCCGGCTGGCTGATCGCCGCCCGGGTGCTGCAGGCCGCCGGAGCTGCCACCCTCATGCCGACATCGCTCGCGCTGCTGCTCGTCAACACCCCGGCCGAACGCCGCCCCCGGGCCATCCGGGGGTGGGCGGCCATCGGGGGTATCGCGGCCGGTCTGGGACCCGTGGCCGGTGGACTGCTCGTGCAGGCCGACTGGCGCTGGATCTTCCTCGTCAATGTGCCGGTCGGCGTGGCCGGTCTGGCAGCCGGAGCGCGCGTGCTGCCCGATGCCCGCCCGGACCGGGAAGGCCCACTGCCGGACCTCGCGGGCGCCGCCCTGCTCACCCTCGGGATCGGCGCACTGGCTCTCGGCCTGGTCAAGGCCGATGCCTGGGGCTGGAGTTCCCCCGGTGTCGTCGGCACCCTCGCCGCCGCGGTCGTACTCGGCGCGGCCTTCTGGATGCGGTCGGCCCGGCATGCCGCGCCGGTCGTCGAACTGCCCCTGTTGCGCGTCCCCGCCTTCACCGTCGCCACGGTCGCGGCATTGCTCTTCACCGTCGCCTTCGCCGCGATGCTGCTCACCTCAGTGCTGTGGTGCCAGCAGGTCTGGGGCTACTCGGCGATCCGCACCGGCCTGGCGATCGCACCCGGGCCACTGGTCGTACCCGTGCTCGCCATGACCCTGGGGCCGGTCGTACAGCGCTTCGGCGCGGGGCGGACGGCGGCGCTCGGCTGCCTGCTGTTCGCCGGAGGTCTCCTCTGGTGGGCTCTCGCGCTCGATCCGGACCCGCAGTACGCGACCACCTTCCTCCCCGGCATGCTGATCACCGGCATCGGAGTGGGCTTCGCCCTGCCGACCCTGGTCGGCGCGGCCGCCGCGGCCCTCCCGCCGCACCGCTTCGCCACCGGGTCGGCCGTCACCACGATGGCCCGCCAGACAGGTTCCGTACTGGGCGTTGCCGTCATGGTCACCCTCCTCGGCGAACCCCGCACCGCGCACGCCGCGCTCGTCGGGTTCCGTCACGGCTGGACAGCGGCCGCGGCAGCCGCCGGCATCGCAGCCGTGGCGGCGTTCTGTCTGCACCGACCCGCAGCCGCCGCGCCTCAGCCCTCGGCGGGAAGCCCGGTCGCCGGGGTCCGGTGATCGTGCGTTCGGGGACGGCGCCTCGGACCGTGGATACGTCAGTCCCCTCCACACCGTGTGGTGTTCCGCGCAAGCCATGGACAGGGCGGGACCAGGGGCCGGGTACGGGCAGCGGAAGGACGTCGGCTCGCTGAGGCAGGGCCCCGTGACGGAGTGGGTATCAGTCCTTGCCGGCGCGGGACCTCGACCGAGCCGCCTCGGAAGGCGGATCGGCCCGCGCGACACTCTCGCCAGTGGCCTGGGCGAGCAGGGCGAGAGCGGCTCGCGACGCCGAGCCCGCCTCGGTGGTGGCGACCACGACGACGGGACCTCGTCCGCTGCTCATGGCCTGCTGGTTGACGGTCATCGGCCCGACCAGCGGATGGCGCATCTCGTAGTCGGTGACGGTGCAGGCCCTGACCCGGTGGTCGGCCCACATCGAGGCGAACTCCGCGCTGGCCGCGGACAGTTCACCCAGGAGCGTGTGAAGCGCCGCGTCCTCCGGGTGCTGGGCCGCCACCAGGCGCAGATTGCCGACCACGGCCCTGGCCTTGCTCGGCCAGTCCGCGTAGAGGTCACGGACATGACCGTCGAGAAACACCAGCCGGGCCATGTTGGGACGCTGCGCCGGCCGGTCAGGGGCGCCGAAGTCCAGATGCCCGGCGAACAGCGCATGGCCCAGCCGGTTCCACGCCAGCACGTCGCTGCGCCGGCCGAGCACGATCGCGGGGATGTCGCCGAGCACGTCCAGGAACTGACGTGTCGCCTCCGGCACCCGTTCCGGCGCCGGACGCCGGCTCCGGGGGCGCCGCCTGTCCACCCGTGCCAGGTCGTGCAGGTACCGCCGCTCGGACTCGTCCAGCCGTAGAGCCCTCGCGATCGCGTCCAGGACCTCGGGCGACGCGCTCAGCGAGTGTCCCTGCTCCAGCCGCGTGTAGTAGGAGGTGCTCACCCCCGCCAGCAGTGCCAGCTCCTCGCGCCGAAGCCCCGGGACACGCCGGCGTTCCCCGTAGGTGGGGACCCCGATGTCCTCCGGGCGCAGTTGGGAGCGCCGCGTCTGCAGGAAGTCTCCGAGCCGCGTCTTTCCGTCCATGGCTCCGAGTATGGGCCGCCTCGCGGCACCGAGCCTGACCCGGTCGTGGATAGGAAAGGGCGGGTCTGGTTCCGCGCTCGCCTCCTCGGTGAAGTCGGAGGCACCGGAAATCCGGTTCCCCCCGGCTCACTCACTCAGGAGGCGCAACACCCATGGAACAGATCACCCTCGGCAGTGTTTCCCTCACTCGGGTACGGGAGTACTTCGGCCCCGTCGGGATGACGCCCAGAACCTTCTTCCCGGAAAGCTCGAAGGACGTCTGGGAAGCCGGTGACGCATGGCTGTCCCCGCATTTCCTGGACCCCGATACCAACATCGTGAAATGCGCGCTCCAGACCTGGCTGCTGCGCAGCGAGGGCAGGACGATCCTCGTCGACACCGGCGTGGGCAACCACAAAGAGCGTCCCTACGCCCCGGTCTGGAGCCACCTCGAAACGGACTTCCTGGCCAACCTCGCCCGGGCCGGCGTTCAGCCCGAGGACGTGGACATCGTGATCAACACACATCTCCACATCGACCACGTCGGCTGGAACACCCGCCTGGACGGTCGGCAGTGGGTCCCCACCTTCCCCAACGCCACCTACCTGATGCCCAAGGACGACTTCGACTTCTGGAACCCCGAGAACGGCCACCAGGCGCTCCTCGGCCGTGGCAACCAGAACGTCTTCGAGGACAGCGTCGCCCCCGTCCACCAGGCCGGCCTGACCCATCTGTGGGAGAGCAGCCACCGGATCGACGCGAACCTGCGCCTGGACACGGCTCCCGGGCACACCCCCGGCTCCTCCGTGCTGACCCTCACCTCCGGCACGGACCGCGCGGTGTTCGTCGGTGACATGCTGCACAGCCCGGTACAGATCCTGGAGCCGGACGCCAACAGCTGCTTCTGCGAGAACCCCGCCGAATCCCGCGCCACCCGCCGCAAGGTGCTGGGCTGGGCCGCCGACAACAACGCCCTCGTGATCCCGGCTCACCTGGGCGGCCATGGCGCCACCGAGGTCGTACGCGACGGGAGCGCCTTCGCCATCAAGGGCTGGGCGCCCTTCACCCCGTACACCGAGCAGCGCTGAAGCCCGCGGAAAGGCACGAGAGATGAACCACCGTCCCGAACCCGTCGTGACCACCGCGCAGGGAGCCGTCCGCGGCCTGCGCCAGGACGACGGCACCGCCGTCTTCCTGAACATCCCCTACGCCGCTCCGCCCCGCGGAGCCGGCCGGTTCGCCCCGCCCCGGCCGCACGCGCCCTGGGACGGCGTACGGGACGCCACGGCCCCCGGACCCAACGCGCCGCAGTCCGCGCGCGTCCTCGGCGGCATCGACATGGCCCCGTACTTCGGCACCGGCTGGAGCCGTGGCGAGGACTACCTCACCGTCAGCGTCTGGACGCCCGCCGCCGCGCGGAACCACCTGCCAGTGATGGTGTTCGTGCACGGCGGCGGATTCGTCGCCGGTTCGACGCGGGCCGCGATGTACGACGGATCCGCCTTCGCCCGTGACGGCGTCGTCCTCGTCACGCTCAACTACCGGCTCGGCATAGCCGGCTTCCTCGATCTGCCCGGTGCCCCCGCCAACCGCGGGCTGCTCGACGTCATCGGCGCGCTGCGCTGGGTCCGTGAGAACATCACCGGCTTCGGCGGTGACCCGGACAACGTCACGCTCTTCGGCCAGTCGGCCGGTGCCACCATCGTCGGAGGCGTCCTCGCCACCCCCGGGGCGGCCGGACTGTTCCGCAGGGCGATCGTGCAGAGCGGCAGCGGCCTGGGCGCGTTCACCACCGAGCAGGCCGCCCGCGTCGCCTCCGCGGCCGCCGAGGCCCTGGGCGTCGAGCCGCACGTGGACGCCTTCGCGGGCATCTCCGACGACCGTCTGGTGGACGCCGCCTCCAGGCTCGCGGGCATCGACCTGCGCACCGCCACCCACCACGACCCGCTGAGCGGCCTCAGCCCCTTCAGCCTGGTCCTGGACATCCAGCCCGCCGAGGCCGTCGCCACCGGACACGGCTTCGGCGAGGACCTGCTCATCGGTACCAACACCGAAGAGGGCCTGCTCTACCTGGTTCCCACGGGCGAGTACGCCACCTCGACCGCCAAGGACGTGTTCGACACGGCGGCGCGCTCGCACCCGAATCCCGCGCAGCTCGTCGAGACCTACCGCGCGACACGACCTGAGGCGTCCTACGGCGATCTGCGCTCCGCCATCATGGGCGACGCGCTGTTCGGCGCGGGCACCCGGGCCCTGGCTGACGCCTACGCCGCCCGCCCCGCATCCGCGACCTTCGCCTACGAGTTCGCCTGGCGCTCGCGCGCCCTGGACGGAGAACTCGGTGCCACGCACGCGATGGAGTTGCCCTTCGTCTTCGGTCTCACGCACCTGCCGCAGCTCCTCGGTCCCACCGCCCTGCTCGGCCCCGACAGGCCTCCCGCGGATCTCGCGGTCCGCGTGCACGAGACCTGGATCCGGTTCGCCACCACCGGCGACCCCGGCTGGGACCGGTACGACACCGAGCGCAGGGCCACGATGCGCATCGACGCCGAGTGGACCCGGGTCGACGACCCCCGCAGCCGGGAACTACAGGCCTGGAGCCGCGCGTCCCGGCGATGAGTTCACCGCCGAGGAACGGTCTACCCAGCGAACCGACCGTTCTCGACAGGAGTGCCATGTCCACCATCCAGCCCGTCATCGTGACTGCCGACCTGGAGGCTCTGCTCGGCTTCTATACGGAACTGTTCGGCGCTGAGGAGATCTTCCGGGTACCAGCGGAAGGCCCCGTCTTCTATCTGGGCCTGCGTATCGGCGACACCGACCTCGGGCTGGTGGCCAAGGCGGACGCGGGGACCGGGGCGGCGTCGCGGATCCTGCTCAGCATCGGGGTCGGCGATGTCGACGAGACGCTCGGCCGGGTGAAGGCGCTGGGCGGCTCGGTCCGCGGCGGCCCCAACGACATGCCGTGGGGACAGCGCGTCGCCCACATCCGAGATCCCGATGGCAACCCGGTGAACCTCACGCAGCCGATCCCGGCCCAGTGACGCTGTGCTGGGGGAAAGCAGTCGCCGAGCGGCAGTGGTTGCCGTGTCCGATCTGCCCGAGTACGACGGACGTCGTCAGCCCACCACTGTCAGCTCGTGCGGCAGCCGGTGGAGCACCTCGTGGCCGTCATCGGTCACCGGCAGCAGGTCCTCGATCATGATGGCCCCGGTGTCCGAGGAGTACGAGGGGATCTCCACCGCGAGCACCCTGCCGGGCAGCAGCGGCCGTT
>NZ_MUND01000126.1 GCF_002154375.1 Streptomyces glaucescens
AGGTCGACCAGCTGGTCGACCGGGTCCAGCCCGGAGGAGTCCGCGTAGCCGAGGGTGATGAACACGGCGTGCGCGAGCAGGGTCCACAGCAGCGTGAAGCCGGTCCAGCGGTGCCACAGGGTGAGCCGGTCCATGCCGATCCGGCGGTCGAGCCAGGGCAGCCGGGCCACCAGCAGCAGCTGGAAGGCCATGAGCAGGGCGCCGTAGAGGCCGGCCAGCCGGCCGAGCACGATCAGGGCGTTGGAGGCGAAACCGGCCTGGGCGAAGAAGAGGGTCACCACGGCCGCGTTGGCGGCGAGCAGGGCGTACAGTCCGGTGCGCGCCACCACCTTGGGACGTATCGCCGTGGGGGGCCTGGGAGGCGATTGGACGGTCGTCACGGACGCAACTCCTTGGTCGGGGGCCGCGGGCACCCGGTGGATCGGGCCTTGGGGGTGTCTCGACACCGAGCTTGGCCGCCCGGAGCTGTCGATTTCCTGTCGTACAACTTTCAAGTGCGTATCGATCGGTGTCCGCGCGCCGCCCCGGGCTGGTCCGTCCGGGTGGATCGCGCACTATGAACGGGTGGAAAAAGTGCGCCTCCTCGTCGTGGACGACGATCCGCCCATCGCCGACCTCGTCGCCACGGTCGCCCGTTACGAGGGCTGGGAGGCGGCCACCGCGAACACCGGTGAGCAGGCGCTGCGCCGGGCGGCGGAGTTCCGCCCGGACATCGTGGTGCTCGATCTGATGCTGCCCGACCTGGACGGTTTCGGCGTCCTGGACCGGCTGCGCGGCTCGGGCACCATGGTGCCGGTGGTGTTCCTCACCGCGCGCGACGGCGTCGCCGACCGGGTGGCCGGACTGACCCGCGGAGGCGACGACTACCTGGTCAAGCCGTTCGCGGTGGAGGAGCTGATGGCCCGGCTGCGGACGGTGCTGCGGCGCAGCGCCGGGCCGCACGCCCAGCGGCCGGTGCTGCGGGTGGGTGACCTGACGATGGACGAGGACACCCGGCAGGTGCGGCGCGACGGGATGCTGCTGACGCTGACCCCGACGGAGTACGAGGTGCTGCGCTATCTGATGCGCAGGTCGCCGACCGTGCTCACCAAGGCGCAGATCCTCGACCACGTGTGGGAGTACGGCTTCGGCGGCCGGTCCAACGTGGTGGAGCTGGTGGTCAGCCGGCTGCGCCGCAAGCTGGACGAGGCCGGCCGCGGGCAGCTGATCCACACCGTGCGGGGCTTCGGGTACGTGATCCGGCAGGCGGACGAGTGACGCGGGCCCGGCGCCTGGCCGCCCGGCTGCGGCGGGCCCGCCGTGGCATGCGGCTCGGCACCCGGCTGGCGCTGGGCCTGGGTGTGCTGTCGCTGCTGGTGTTCGCCGTGGTCGGCACGGCCCTGACCGCGTACATGCGGGACTATCTGGAGCGGCAGCTCGTCGACCAGCTGCGGCTGGTGCAGGTCGTGCAGTCCAAGGACGCCGCCGAACACGGCACCGTGCGGCGCAAGCCGTACTACGGCTGGTACACGGCGGTGTACGACGTGACCGGCGGCGAGGCCAGGCTGCGCAGGCCCTCCGACGTCCCCGGCGACACCCGCGCCTTCGCCGCGCTCGCCGAGACCATGGTCCGCGACGGCACCGACCCCCTCACCCGCACCGCGCGGATCGACGGGGTGGGCACCTTCCAGCTGCGCGGCTGCGAGGTGGAGCCCGGGGTGGTGCTGGTCAGCGCGGCCCCGCGGCAGGACATCGACGACACCGTGCGGCAGCTGGTCACCGTCCAGGTGGTCGCCTTCGCGCTGGCCCTGCTGGCGCTGGTGGTGTTCGGGCGGCGGATGCTGCGGCGCGGGCTGAAGCCGCTCAGCGACATGGCGCACACCGCGCACGGCATCGCCTCGCACGACCTGTCCGAGTCCGCGGCCCGGCTGCCGCTGCGCGCTCCGCGGGCGGGCGGCGGTCCGGAGGTGGAGGAGCTGCGCACCGCGTTCAACACGATGCTGGAGCACATCGACGACTCCCTCGCGGTGCGCGCGCGGGCCGAGCAGCGGCTGCGCCGGTTCGTCGCGGACGCCTCGCACGAGCTGCGCACCCCGCTGATGTCCGTGCGCGGCTACGCGGACCTGTTCCAGTACGCCGCCGCCAACGAGCCGGAGGAACGCGAACGGCATCTGGCGCGGCTGCGCGCGGAGGCCGCCCGGATGGGGGTCCTGCTGGACGACCTGCTGCTGCTCGCCCGGCTGGACGCGGCCGAGGCGGACACTCCGCTGCGGATGACGCAGGCGGATCTGGCCGAGCTGGTGGAGCAGGCCGCCGACGCGTTCCGGGCCGGCCACCCGGACCGTCCGCTGACCGTGCGGACCGGGGGCGGGCCGGTGCGGCTGCGGCTCGATCCGCAGCGGATCCGGCAGGTGCTGGACAACCTGCTCACCAACGCGGCCGTGCACACCCCGGCCGGGACCGAGGTGTGCGTGGCGGCCTCGGTCTCGGCCGGGGCGGCGCTGGTCCGGGTCACCGACGCGGGGCCCGGGATCTCGGCCGCGGACCGGGAGCGGGTCTTCGACCGTTTCTACCGGGTGGACAAGGCCCGCAGTCGCGACCGGGGCGGCAGCGGCCTGGGCCTGTCCGTGGCCGCGTCCCTGGTGCGGGCGCACGGCGGCACCATCGAGGTGGCGAGTGTGCCGGGCCGGACGGAGTTCACCGTGCGGCTGCCGGTGCGCCCTTGAGGCCCCGGGGCCGTGCCGGGCGCCCGCCGCCCTGTCCCGTACCGAAAGTTTCCGACGGGGGCCGAAGGTCCGCAAACCGCCTCGGACCGGGCGGAGCCCGGTGATCGCCCCCTCCCGCGCGCACCGCCGGCGGGCGATACTTTCCCCGCCGACCGCGCACCGAGGGGGTCCCGTTGACCGCGTCCGCCGCCGCTCCGGATCCCGCCTGGCTGCCCGCGGAGGCCTTCCGTGCCCTCGGCTCGCGACGTGTCCTGGTCGCGGGGACGGGCTCCCTGACCGACACGGTCCACGGCGAAGTGGCCGCGGCGTGCGCGGCGTTCGGCGGCGAAGCAGTCCGGGCCGCGGAGCCGGACGGCCTCGCCCAGGCCTGCGATCTGCTGCTCCACGTCCGCCCCGGGCAGCTGGGCGAGCTGGGCGCGGAAGGGTTCTTCCTCCAGCGGGGCGACGCCCGCACCACGGTGACCGCCGCCGCCCCGCACGGCCTGCTCCACGGCCTCTTCCACGTCGTACGCCTGGGTGAGGCCGCGTTCGCCGGGGAGCGCCCGCGCGAGAGGCACCGCCCGGCGCTCGCCGTGCGCATGCTGAACCACTGGGACAACGTCCGCGTGCACCCGGTGATGGGCCAGGTGGAGCGCGGCTACGCGGGCGGCTCGCTGTTCTGGCGGGACGGCACGGCCCGCGGCGACCTGGACCGCGTCCGGGCGTACGGGCGGCTGCTCGCGGCGAGCGGGATCAACGCGCTGGCCGTGAACAACGTGAACGTGCACGAGGAGGAGGCCCGGCTGCTCACCGGCCGGCTCGGCGAGGTGGCCGGTCTCGCGGACGCGCTGCGCCCGTACGGCATCCGCACCCACCTGTCGGTGACGTTCGCCGCGCCCGTGGTCCTCGGCGGCCTGCCGACCGCCGATCCGCTGGACGATGCGGTGCGCGCCTGGTGGGCGGAGACCACCGCGCGGGTGTACGCGGCGATACCCGACTTCGGCGGATACGTCGTGAAGGCCGACTCGGAGGGCCAACCGGGCCCGTTCGCCTACGGCCGCAGCCACGCCGACGGCGCGAACCTGCTCGCCGACGCGCTCGCCCCGCACGGCGGCACCGTGCACTGGCGGGCCTTCGTCTACGACCACCGCCAGGACTGGCGGGACCGCACGACGGACCGGGCACGGGCCGCGTACGACCACTTCACGCCGCTGGACGGGGATTTCGCCGGCAACGCGGTGCTCCAGGTGAAGCACGGCCCGGTGGACTTCCAGGTGCGGGAGCCCGTGTCGCCGCTGATCGGGGCGATGCCGGGGACCCGGCTCGCGGTGGAGGTGCAGGCCACGCAGGAGTACACCGGGCAACAGCGGCATGTGTGCTGGCTGGGGCCGATGTGGAGCGAGGTGCTGCGGTTCCGGCCGGACGGAGCGGCCGGTGTGGGGGGCCTGGCCGACGCCCTGGTCGCCGTCTCCAACGCCGGGGACGACCCCTACTGGACGGGGCATCCGCTCGCCCAGGCCAACCTCTACACCGTCGGCCGGCTCGGCTGGCGCCCCGACGCGGACCCGCACCGGATCCTCGACGAGTGGATCGAGCTGACCTTCACGCCCGAGCGCACCGGCGACCCCGAGCGGCTGCGGGCCGGGCTGCGCGCGGTGCTGTACGGCTCGTGGCGGACGTACGAGAAGTACACCGCCCCGCTGGGCGTCGGATTCATGGTGCAGCCGGGGCACCACTACGGGCCGAGCGTGGACGGCTACGAGTACAGCCCGTGGGGCACCTACCACTTCGCCGACCGTGACGGCGTCGGCGTCGACCGCAGCCGCGCCACGGGCACCGGGTACGCGGCACAGTACGCGAAGCCGTGGGCAAAGCTGTACGAGTCCCTGCGGACCTGCCCCGACGAGCTGCTGCTGTTCTTCCACCACGTGCCCTACGGCCATGTCCTGCACAGCGGGAAGACGGTGATCCAGCACATCTACGACACCCACTTCGAGGGCGTCGAGGAGGTCGAGGAGGCCCGCCGGGTGTGGGCCTCGCTGGCGGACCTGGTGGAACCGGGGCGGCACGCGCGCGTGGCGGAGCGGTACGAGGAGCAGCTGCGCAGCGCCCGCGAGTGGCGGGACCACATCAACAGCTACTTCTTCCGCAAGTCCGGTGTGCCGGACGCGCACGGCCGCCGGATCTACTGAAGCCGCAGCACCGCCACGCTCCGTGGGCCGAGCGGGAGCGCGTCGCCCCGCTCGACCCGCTTGCCGGTCAGCAGGTCGGCGGCTGGGGCGTGCGCGGTCAGGTGGGCCGCCCGGGCGCCGTGGTTGAGGAGGAAGAGCAGCGTGGTGCCGTCCGGGGTGACCCGGTGCGCGGTCTCGACGTCGCGGTGCCCGGCGTACGGGCCGGTCAGCCCGTGGCGGTCGAGGACCCGGCGGACGACCCGGTCGACGCCGGTCCGGTCCAGCGCGGTGGCGACGTACCAGCCCTCCCCTTCCCCGAACCGGTTGCGGGTGACGGCGGGGGTGCCCGCGTAGAAGTCCTCCTGGTAGAGCCCCACGGGTTCGGCGCCGCGCGGCTGGACGATCTCGAAGACCAGCCGGGCCTCCACCCGCACCCCGTCGAGCAGCACCGGGTTGACGACGTCCGCCGGGCGGGCGTCCCACTCGTCGACCCGCACACCCGTGAGCGGTGCGAGCGGTCCCGGCACGTCGGTGAGGAAGGCCCGGTCGTGGAGGTCGGCGCGGCCGGAGAGGAAGGTGGTGACGACCGTGCCGCCCCGCGCGGCGACGGCCTCCAGGCGGGCCGCGAGATCGTCCTTCACCAGGTGCAGCACGGGCGCGAGGACGACGTCGTACGGCGTGAGGTCCGCGGCCACCGGGATCACGTCGACGTCGGCGCCCGCCTCCCGGGCCGCCCGGTAGTAGGCGTGCACGACGTCCTGGTAGCGGACGAGCCGCGAGGGGCCGTCGGAGATCTCCAGCGCCCACCAGCTGTCCCAGTCGAAGAGCAGGGCGGTCCGGGCGGGGGTGCGGGCGCCGAGCGTGAGGCGCCCGAGGGACTCCAGCTCCTCGCCGAGGGAGGCGACTTCGCGGAAGACGCGGGTGTCGTCCCGGCCCGCGTGGCCGATCACCGCGCCGTGGTACTTCTCGCAGGCGCCGCGCGAGGCCCGCAGCTGGAAGTACAGGACGGCGTCCGCGCCGTGCGCGACCGCCTGCCAGCTCGCCAGGCGCAGCTCGCCGGGGCGGCGCACCGGGTTCACGTCCCGGCAGGCCGTGGTGGACGGGGTCTGCTCCATCAGCCAGAAGGGGGCGCCGTCCTTCAGGCCGCGCATCAGGTCGTGGACGAGGGCGGGCCAGGTCGGCGGGGCGTCCAGGGGCGGGTAGCTGTCCCAGGAGACGAAGTCGAGGTGCGGGGCCCAGCGGTGGTAGTCGAGCGGGCGGAACATGCCCATGAGGTTGGTGGTGACGGGGGTCGCCGGGTCGTGGGCGCGGATCGCCTCCTTCTCGGCGGTGAAGCAGCCGAGCCGGGCGTCGGTGGTGAAGCGGAACCAGTCGAGGGTGATGCCCTGGAAGGCGGTGTGGTCGGGGCCGCGCCAGTGCTCGGTGAGGGCGTGCGGTGGCTCGATCTGCTCCCAGGCGGTGTAGCGATGCGACCAGAAGGTGGTGCACCAGGCGTCGTTGAGGGCGTCGAGGCCGCCGTGGCGCTCACGGAGCCAGCCGCGGAAGGCGCCGGCGCACCGCTCGCAGTGGCAGGGGCCGCCGTACTCGTTGTTGACGTGCCAGGCGAGCAGCGCCGGGTGGCGGGCGTAGCGTTCGGCGAGGCGGCCCGCGAGGGCGGTGGCGAACCTGCGGTACGCCGGTGAGCTGGGGCAGAAGTTGTGGCGCTGGCCGTAGCGGTGCCGGCGGCCCTCGAAGTCGGTGTGGTTGACCTCGGGGTACGCGGTGGCCAGCCAGGGCGGCACGGCGGCGGTGCCGGTGGCCAGGCAGACCCGGCGGCCCTCGGCGGCGGCCCGGTCGAGGATCCGGTCGAGGACGGTGAAGTCGTAGGTGTGCTCGGCGGGCTGGGTGAGCGACCAGGCGAAGACGCCGACGGTCAGGGTGTCGATACCGGCCCGGGTGAACAGCCGGTGGTCCTCGTCCCACACCGGCTCGGGCCACTGCTCGGGGTTGTAGTCGCCGCCGTACGGGATGCGGCCGGTGCGGGGCGCGCTCATGCCGTGAACTCCTTCTCCGTCTCGGCGAGCACCGGGCGGCCCGCGTGCAGCAGGGACAGCAGCAGCGGGGCGGCCAGCAGGGCGGGCAGGGCCTCGGTGAGCAGAGCGGTGAGGGCGGCGGCCAGGGCCAGCAGGGAGAGGGCCGCGAGGGTGGTGCGGCCGTGGCGCAGCAGGAACCAGGCGGCGAGCCGGGCGGTGTCCCGGGCGCGGAAGGTGAACAGCGAGGTCAGCAGCAGGGCGTGCGCGCCCCACAGCAGCGACCCGGCGCCGGTGAGGGCGAGCAGCGCCGCCCACCAGCCGGGCAGGCCGGTCGCGGAGAAGTGGGTGAGGGTGAAGGCGATGACGGTGAGCCAGCCGAGCAGCGGCGTCCACAGTTTCAGCGCGGGCACGGCGTTCAGCCGCCAGCCGCGCCGGAAGGTGCGGGCCGGGTGCAGCTCGGTGAGATCGCCGCTGCGGTGGTGCAGGGCGTAGACGGCGGCGGAGGCCGCGGGGCCGAGCGGCAGCAGGCAGAGGGCGGCCAGCGGCAGGTTCGACGGGTCGGGGCCGAGCAGCAGCAGGCCGGCGAGGCCGGGGGCGGCGGTGAGCAGCAGCAGCGCCTCGACGGTGACCAGGGTGTGGATGAGGGCGGCGGCCCGGGAGAGCGGGCCCTCGCCGAAGGCGGCGGACGGGGCGCCGCTCATCGCGGTTCCCTGCCCGGCCGCCGCCGCTCGTCCGCCCGGGGCGGGCGGCCCGGTCCGTCGGGGACGCGGATCACCCGTTCTCCTTCTCGTAGCGTTCGCGTGCCGTGTTGTGCAGCTCGACGAACCGGTCCATGTTCTTCGCCTTCAGCTCGGAGACGTAGGCGTCCCACTCGGACAGCGGTCGCTTGCCGAGGGCGAACTTCAGGGTGTTCTGGGTGACGTGGTCCCTGAGCGGGGTCTCCCACAGGGCCGCCTGCTCCTGTTCCACGGACTGCAGCGGGTGGGCGGGGCCGATGGGCAGCTGCCGCCGCCGGGCCATGGCGTCCTGGAACCGCTGCTCGTCCGGGGAGAACATCGAGGAGACCAGTTCCCAGCTGCCGCCGTAGGCGAAGACGCCGTTGTAGAAGCCGTAGTCCTTCTGCAGGTCCTCGGGGGCGTCCGGGTCGGAGCCCATGAGGCTGATGCCGGGCTTCGGCGCGTACCGGCGGCCGGAGCGGGTGTAGGTGACGCCCTCGACGCCCCAGCGGGCGAACCGCTGGCCCTCGTCCGAGTACCAGAGCCAGTCCACGAACTGCAGCAGCGCGACGAAGTGGTCGCTGTCGAGCGCCTTCCGGGAGATCATGACGCCGTTCTCCAGCCGGGCGCCGCCCAGCACCACGGGTCCGGCCGGGCCGATCGGCACGGGCACCATCTCGATCCTCGCGCCCTCGACCTGCTTCTCCAGGTTGTAGCGGTAGTTCTGGACCAGCTCCTGCGGGTTGGCGCTGATCGCGAAGGACTTCTCGCCGAGCAGCTTCTGCACGGCCTCGTCGTCGGTCTGGGTGAAGCTCTCCGGGTCGATCAGCTGCTCGGCGACCAGGGTGCGCACGTACTCGATCATCCGGCGGAACCCGTCCGTGGCCCCGGTGAAGACGTACGCCCGCGCGTCGGCGTCCCAGCTGATGTTGTCGTACGTCCATCCGGCGCGCACCCCGTACGCCTGGCCGAGGTAGCTGAACAGGGCGGCGGCCGGGTAGGGGGTGTTGGTGCTCCAGCGGTCGGAGAGCGGGTAGCGGTCGGGGTACTCGGCCTTGATGGCCTTGAAGACCTCGTGGACCTCGTCCCAGGTGGTGGGCGGCTTCAGCCCGAGCCGGTCCAGGACGTCGGTGCGCAGGGACAGCGAGTAGCCGGACCTGACCCGCTCGTGCAGGCCGGGCAGCAGATAGAACCGGCCGTCGGACTGCCGGATCGAGTCCAGTTCCGGCTCCAGCCTCCACTTGCGCACGGCGGCCTGGAAGTTGGGCATGAGATGGACGTAGTCGCTGACCGGGAGGACCGCCCCGGAGGAGACGAACGCGACCTCGGACGGGTGGTACGTCTTGGGGATGAGGAACGGGGCGTCTCCGGAGCCGATGAGGACGCTGCGCTTCTTCTCGTAGTCGGCCAGCGGCACGGCGATCGGCTTCAGGGTGACGCCGGTGCGCTCGGTCAGCTCCTTCCAGAACAGCCAGTCGTCCTTGAGGGGATAGTTCGGGTTGTTGTTGTGCAGCAGCTCGAAGCTGATCGGCTGGGTGGCCTTGAACGGCTCGCCGGCACGGTGGTTCCTCATCGCGCCGTCCCGCTTCTTCGACAGGTCCTTGGCGTCGGCGCCGTCCTCGCCGCCGCCGCAGCCGGTGAGGCCGGCGAGGGAGACGAATCCGGCGGCGGCGAGGATCTGGCGCCGTGACAGCTGGCCTGGATGGTGCACGGGGACTCCCTTGTTCCGTAGGGATGTGCGGGGGTGTGCGTCAGCCCTTGACCGCGCCGAGCATCACGCCCGAGACGAAGTAGCGCTGGACGAACGGGTACACGCAGAGAATGGGCAGCGAGGTGAGCACGATGGTGACGGCCTGGATGTTCGCCGCGACCTGAGTGAGCTGTTCGGTGCCCGCGCCCGCGTTGCCGCCGCCGGTGGCGCCCGCGATGAGGTTGCGCAGGTAGACGGTGACCGGCATCAGCTCGGTGCGGTCCAGGTAGAGGAACGCCCCGAACCAGGAGTTCCAGAAGGACACCGAGTAGAACAGCACCATCGTGGCGATGACCGCCTTGGACAGCGGCAGCACGATCCGCGCCAGGATGCCGTAGGTGCTCAGCCCGTCGATCTGCGCGGCCTCCTCCAGCTCGCTCGGCAGGTTCTCGAAGAAGGCCTTCATCACCAGCAGGTTGAAGACACTGATCGCGTTGGGCAGGGCCAGCGCCCAGACGGTGTTCTTCAGGCCGAGACTGGTGATGAGCACGTAGTTGGGGATGAGCCCGCCGGTGAAGAACATGGTGAACACGGCGATCCCGACCAGGACGCCCCGCCCCCTGAGGTGCCGCTTCGACAGCACATAGGCGTAACAGGTGGTCAGCGTCATGGCGATGACGGTGGAGACGACCGTGTAGAGCACGGTGTTGCCGTAGTTCCGCCAGAACATCGCGTCGCGCAGGACGATGTCGTAGGTGGTGAGGTCGAAGCCCTTGGGCCACAGGGTCACCTCACCGGCCCGGATGTGCCGTTCGCCGCTGAAGGAGCGGGCGATGATGTTGACGAAGGGGTACAGGGTGACGATCACGACCAGGGTGAGGACGGCCCCGTTGATCCCCTGGAAGACGCGGTAGGAACGGCTCGGCCTCACCACAGGCTCGTCCCCACCGTGCGGCGCGAGAGCTGGTTGGCGGTGATGATCAGGACCAGGCCGATGACCGCCTCGAACAGGCCGATCGCGGCGGCGTAGCTGAAGCTGTTGGACTCCACACCCGTGCGGTACAGGTACGTCGAGATGACGTCGGCGGTCGGGTAGGTCAGCGGGTTGTACAGCAGCAGGATCTTCTCGAAGCCGACCGCCAGGAAGGTGCCGATGTTGAGGATCAGCAGCGTGATCATGGTGGGCCGGATGCCGGGCAGGGTGACGTGCCAGATCTGCTGCCAGCGGTTGGCCCCGTCGATCCGGGCCGCCTCGTACAGGTCGTCGTCGATGGTGGTGAGCGCGGCCAGGTAGAGGATCGTGCCCCAGCCCGCGGTCTGCCAGATCTCCGAGCCGACGTAGATGGTGCGGAACCACTCGGGTTCCTGGATGAACCGGATCGGCTCGTGGCCGAACCAGCCGAGGAGATGGTTGACCGGGCCGTCCGTCGACAGCATCTGGAGCGTGATGCCGGCGACGATCACGATCGACAGGAAGTGCGGCAGGTAGGACACCGACTGCACGAACCGTTTCAGCGCGCGGGTGCGGACCTCGTTGAGGAGCAGCGCCAGCACGATCGGGATCGGGAAGCAGAAGACGAGGGTGAGCGCGCCGATCCACAGGGTGTTGCGGAACACCTGCCAGAAGGTGGGGTCGCCGAGGAACATCTCCACGTAGCGCAGCCCCACCCACTCCTCGCCGAAGATCGACCCTCCGGGCTCGAAGCGGCGGAAGGCGATGACGTTGCCGATCATCGGGAGATAGCGGAACACCAGGAAGAACAGCAGCGGCAGCACCGCCAGCGAGTACAACTGCCAGTCGCGGCGCAGCGCCTGCCGCCAGGTGCGGCGCGCCCCGACGGTGGGGGTGGTCATGTTCGTGCCTCCGCTCATCACCGCGCACGCCTGGCGCCGGACCGACAAGTGCCACGAATGTTCCGGGATTGCTGCCGCAACTTAAGTGCGCGTGTGACGGGTGTCAATGGGTGTCACAGCGGGTGCCGTTGACTGTGGATCGCCGACGCGCTCCGCCAACTCCGCTCTGAGCAGCTGGTTTTGGGAGCACTGGGAATTCGAAACTTTCAGAGGCATGACCGTAACGATCGGACGGGTAATCCTGTCCTGACTCCTGGGAGGTGCCGTGCCCGCGTTCGACATGCCGCTGGACCAACTGGAGAACCACCGCCCCGTCCCCGACGAGCCCGCCGACTTCGACGCCTTCTGGCAGGCCACGCTGAAGGACGCCGAACCGGCGTCACCCGTCCTGTCCGCCCGCCCGGTCGCCACCGGTCTGCGGCTGGTCGACACCTGGGACGTGACCTTCCCCGGCTTCGCGGGCGACCCGGTGCGCGCCTGGTACACCCGCCCGGCCCGGGCCGCCGGCCCGCTGCCCGCCGTCGTCGAGTACGCGGGATACGGCCGCGGGCGCGGGCTGCCGCACGAACGGCTCACCTGGGCCGCCGCCGGGTACGCCCATCTGCTCATGGACAACCGGGGCCAGGGCGATCAGTACGGCAACGGCGGCGCCACCCCCGACCCGCACGCCGCCGCACCGGGCGGCCCCGGCCCCGCCGTACGCGGGCTGCTGGACCCGTACGACTACCACTACCGGCGGCTGATCACCGACGCGGTCCGCGCGGTCGCCGCGCTGCGGGCGCTGCCCGGGGTGGACCCGGCCCGGGTGGCGGCGGCCGGCAACAGCCAGGGCGGCGGGCTCGCGCTGGCCGTCGCCGGACTGGTCCCGGACCTGGCGGCGGTGCTGGTCACCGCCCCGCTGCTGTGCGGCATCCGGCGCGCCCTCGACCTCACCGACGCGGGCCCCTACGGCGAGATCGCCGCCTACCTCGCCGTCCACCGCGGCGCCGAGACCGCCGCCCAGCGCACCCTCGGCTACGTCGAGGGCATCTCCTTCGCCCGCCGCGCCACCGCGCCCGCGCACTTCGGCGTCGGCCTGCGCGACACGGTCTGCCCGCCCAGCGGCGCCTACGCCGCCTGCCACCGCTACGGCGAACTGACGGGCGGCGATCCGCACCGTGAGCTGCACGCGTACCCGTTCAACGGACACGAGGGCGGGGAGGCGGCGCACACCCGGCGCCAACTCGACTGGCTGAGCGGGCGGCTCACGCCCTGAGGAGTCAGCCCTCCCGGTGCACGACGTGCCCCCCGGTGACGGTCAGCCGCACCGGTGCCTGCGCGACCTCGTCCGCCGGAGCCTCGACCGGATCGAGACCGAAGACGGTCAGATCGGCGCGGAAGCCCTCGGCGACGCGTCCGGCGACGGCCGCCTCGCCGACGGCGAGCGCCGCGTGGGTGGTGCAGCCCTCCACGGCCTGCAGGCCGGTGAGCCCGGCCCGCGCGGACGCCGCGCCCCGCGGGGCGCGCGCGGTGGCGAGCACGGCGCGGGCGTCGTGGTGGGCGATCGGCCAGTCCGAGCCGAGCGCGACGACCGCGCCCGCGTCGCGCAGGTGCCGCAGCCGCCCCCCACACCGGGTGGCTGTGGGCGTCCACCAGCCCCGGCACGAGCCGGCCGCCGCCCAGGTCGACGACCTCGGTGCCGGGGCCGCGCCAGTCGCGTACGTCGTCCGGCTCCCCGACGGCGGCGATCCGCCCGTCGCGCACGGCGACCGCAAAGGCGTAGGGCCGGTCGGGATCGAGGGTGCGGACACGGGCGCCGGTGAGGACGAGGTCGGCGGCGGGCATACGGGCTCCTTCACGGGTGCGGGGCGGGGTGGATCCGGGCGGCGGGTCAGCCGGCGTCCGCGTCGGCGGCGGGCCCCGCGGCGAACCGCTGGTAGACGTCGGGGCGCCGGCGGCGCAGCCCGCGGGCGAGCAGCAGCCCGGCGAGGAAGACGGCCGGGACGAGCGCCGCGAGCACGGTGTTCACGGTCGTGGAGGCGCCGGTGAACTCGGCGAGGTGGGTGACGACCAGGCCGAGGGCCGCGGTGAGCAGCACCGCGGCGACGAGCGGCGCCACGAGGGTGCGCAGCACGCCCTCCAGGTGGCGGATGCGCCGGACGTACAGCGGCACGGCCACCGCGGCCAGCGGTTGCAGCGCCATCAGGCCCAGCATGCCCGGGGTGTTGATACACAGCAGCAGCTGCCCGTACGGGTCGGCCCCGGCGGCGGCGAAGGCGAGGACGACGATCGCGCCGAGGACGGTCTGGGCCGGCTCGGTGTGCAGACCGGTTCGCTGTACCACCACGTGGACGGCCGGGACGGCATCGTCGAGCTGCTGCGCGAACGGGTGGCGGAGCGCATCGACGCCGGGACCCTGGAACTGCGCCCCTGGGACCGGGCGCTGGCCGCCTGGGCACGCTCCTACCGGGCCGCCTTCGCCGCCCATCCGCGCGCCATCCCGATGCTGACGACCTCCCCGGTCCGCGCGCCCCGCGTCCTCGCCCAGTACGAGCGGGCGGTCGCCCTCCTCCTCGACGCGGGCTTCCCACTGCCCGACGTCATGCCGGTCCTCACCGCGCTGGAGAACCTGGTCCTCGGCTCGGCCCTGGACCTGGCCGCCCCCGACACCATGTGGGAGATCGCCGACGGCACCGCCACCCCACGGCTGGCCCAGGCCCTGCACGCCGTCGGCGGACACCGCGCGGACCTGGCCTTCGACATCGCCCTCGACGGCTTCCTCGCCGACGCGCGGCGCAGGCTCGCAGAGGCCTGAGACGGGGCCGGCCCGCCCCCGGCCGGTGACCCGGGGTCATGCCGGCTGCGGCCATCCTCCGGGCGGGCCGCCCTGGCTCATTGCTTTCGGCCCTTTTTCGCGACCGGCTCACCGTGCGGACGCAGCGGCGACGATTCGCCCAGGCAGTTCTGCCGACCGCGACGGACGGAGACGGACCACATGACCGCTCAACAGACCACGGCACTGCTCGCGGGCCTCGCCGTGCTCGTGATCCTGGCCCGGCTGCTCGGCGCGCTGGCGCGCCGCCTCGGCCAGCCCGCGGTGATCGGAGAGGTGCTGGCCGGCATCGCGCTCGGGCCGACCCTGTTCCACGGGGCGATCTCCGACGCCCTCTTCCCCGACGACATACGGCCCCTGCTGAGCGCCCTCGCCGCGGTCGGCATCGCCGTCTTCATGTTCATCATCGGCCTGGAGTGGGACGCCACGCTGATCCGGGGCATCGGAAGCCTCGCCGCCACCGTCTCCTTCAGCTCGATCCTCCTGCCCTTCGGCCTCGGCGCGGCCCTGGCCCTGTACCTCCTCGACGACCACGCCGCCGACGACCGGACGGCGTTCATGCTCTTCATGGGCATCGCCATGTCGATCACCGCGTTCCCGGTGCTGGCCCGGATCCTCACCGACCGGGGCATGTCCCGCAGCCCGCTCGGCGTGGTGGCGCTGGCCTGCGCCTCGATCGACGACGTGCTCGCCTGGTCCCTGCTCGCCGCGGTGGTCGCCATCAGCGGCTCGGCCGGCTCCGAGGAGTGGCGCATCCTGCTCGCCGTGCCCTACCTGCTGGGCATGTTCTTCGTGGTACGCCCGCTGCTCCGCCGGTTCGCGGACCGCCGGACCGGCCTCCGGCTCACCCCCACCGTGCTCGCCGGAGTCCTCGCCGGACTGCTGCTGTCGGCCGCCGCCACCGAGTGGCTGGGTCTGCACTACATCTTCGGGGCGTTCCTGTTCGGGGTGATCCTGCCGCGCACCGGCACCGCGCAGCTGCGCGAGGACGTCCACGACCGCCTCGGCCAGATGAGCGGCACCCTGCTGCTGCCGGTGTTCTTCCTGGTCGCGGGTCTGAAGGTGGACCTGTCCGGGCTCGACGCGAGCGGGCTCGGCGACCTGGGGCTGATCCTCGCGGTGGCCATCGGCGGCAAGTTCGCGGGCGCGTTCGCCGCCGCCCGCCTGAACAGGATGCCGGTGCGGGAGTCCACCGCGCTGGCCACGCTGATGAACACCCGGGGCCTGACCGAACTCATCGTCCTGAACGTCGGCCTGCAGCTGGGCATCCTCGGCCAGGACCTCTATTCGCTCATGGTCGTCATGGCGGTGGTGACGACGGCGATGGCGGGTCCGCTGCTGAACTGGATCCTGGGCCGCCCCGACACTCCCGACGGTCCCGGCAGCCATGGCCGCCCCGGCGCCCGGGCCACCCCGGCGGCGAAACGCACGACGGACCCCGCCGTCTGAGGCCCGCCCCGCCTACGGGGGCGGGGGCCGCATGCGGTTCGTCCGGCTCGTGCGCGGCCCGAAGGGACTTCAGGCGGAGCACGTCCGCGTCATGGACGGGTGATCGTCTCCCGTTCCTCCGGTGCCGTGGGCGGCTCCGCCGGCGCGGGCGGGGGCGCGCCGAAGAGGACCGCCCGGGCCACGGGTGGCGCGAACAGGGTGGTGACGGGCGCGGAGAGGGTCAGCACGGCGCGGAAGGCGCGGCCCACGACGGGGTCGCTCGGGTAGCGCTCCTGGACGCGCCGCAGGTACCACTCGGCGGCGCGGTCCGCGGGCCGGCTCGCCACCGCGGTGCCGGTCGCGCCGGGCATCTTGCGGTCCGCTCCGGCGGAGATGTCCCAGGCCTGCCGGGAGGCCGTGAGGAGGGCCCGCTGCACGCGCGCCGCGGTGGGGGTGCGGCGGGGATCGGCCAGCGCGTCGCGCAGGGCGACCGCGCTCATCGCGGCGACGGCCATGCCCTGCCCGTAGATCGGGTTGAAGGTGCACAGGGCGTCGCCGGTGGCGAGGAATCCGGCCGGGCGGCGGCCGGGCAGGTCGTAGCGGCGGCGGACGTTGGCGGTCCGCCGGCAGCCGAACGCCGGGGAGAGCGGCTCGGCCTCGTCCAGCCAGCGGTGCAGCGGCGGATGCGGCAGCCGCTTGGCGTACGTCACGAACGCGTCGTCGTCCGTGGGCGGTTCGTCGCCGCGCAGCCCCGACACGATGACCAGGTGGGTGCCGTCCTCCAGCGGCAGCGCACCGCCGCCGTGGACCTGGGCGGGGGTGGGATAGACGTAGTAGCCGGCGGTGTCGCCGCCGAGGACGCCGTCCTTGCCGCGGTAGACGCGGGAGGCGTACGCCAGCCCCGTGTCGATGGTCTCCTCGCGCGGGGCCTGCGCACCGATCGCCGTGAGCCACTGCGGGGCTTTCGTCCCGCTGCCGGAGGCGTCGACGACGAGGTCGGCCGCGAGGGTCCGCTGTTCCCTCCGGGCGCCGCCGGAGCGGTCCCGCAGCAGCACGCCGCGCACGCGCGAGGCGTCACCGGCCAGCCCGACGGCCTCGGTCCCCTCCACCACGCCGATCACCGGGTTGGCCAGTACCCGCCGCCGCAGCAGCTCCTCCAGCTGGGCACGGGATCCGGTGTACATGTGGGTCGTCGCGGGCACGCGGCGGAACCAGCGCTCGTCCTGCCTCAGCACCAGGTCCGACGGCAGCCCCACGCAGGGCGCTCCCGCCGCCCGCAGTTCCGCCAGGAAGCCAGGCAGCAGCGACTCCAGCGCCAGCTGCCCGCCCTCCAGCAGCACGTGCGGATGCCGGCCCTGCGCCACACCGGGCCGCGGCTTCGTCCCGTCCGGGAACCGGTCGCGCTCGACGATCGTCACCCGGTCCGCGTGGCCGGCGAGCACATGCGCCGCGAGCAGCCCCGCGAGGCTGCCGCCCACGACGACCGCGTGCCGACCGCCCCGGCCGCCGGTCTCGCTCCGACGGCCTTCGTCTCCAGCAGAGTCCACCGATCCGCTCCCCGGGTCGCCTCGACGTGAGAGGTCACCAGTATCCCGGTCCGCGGGGCGGGTTGACGGCGTCATGGGGACGTTTCGGGCGGCGCCCCCTCACGTCGCCGCACGCCGCCGCACGCCCCTTCACGCCACCTCACGCCTCGTCGGGCGCCAGCCGCAGTGCGATCGAGTTGATGCAGTACCGCTGGTCCGTCGGCGTCGGATACCCCTCGCCCTCGAAGACGTGCCCGAGATGCGACCCGCACCGGGCGCACCGCACCTCCGTGCGCACCATGCCGTGCGAGTGGTCCTGCAGGAGTTCGACCGCGTCGGTGTCCTTGGGGTCGTAGAAGGACGGCCAGCCGCAGTGGGAGTCGAACTTGGTGTCGGAGGTGAACAGCTCCGCGCCGCAGGCCCGGCAGGAGTAGACGCCCTTGGTCTTGGTGTCCGTGTACTCACCGGTGAACGCGGGCTCGGTCCCGGCCTGGCGCAGCACGGCGTACTCGGCCGGGCTCAGCTCCGCGCGCCACTGCTCGTCCGGCTTCTCGACGTCGTACGACATGTGCTTCAGCCCCTCACTTCGACTGGCTCGACAGACGGTCCAGGATGCGCGGGCCGAGGTCGGTGACGTCGCCCGCGCCCATGGTGAGAACGAGATCGCCGGGGCGGGCCATTCCCGCGATCACGTCCGGCACGTCGGCCTTGTCCGGCACGGCCGTCACCTCGGCCCCCGCCGCACGGGCCGCGTCGACGATCAGCTCGCTGGTGATGCCGGGGATCGGGTCCTCACGGGCCGGGTAGATGTCGAGGACCACGGAGGCGTCGGCGAGCGCCAGCGACTGGCCCATCTCCTTGCCCAGCTCCTGGGTGCGGGAGAACAGGTGCGGCTGGAAGACGACGAGGATGCGGGAGTCGCCGGCCGCGGCCCGCATGGCCTCCAGGTCGGCGGTCATCTCGGTCGGGTGGTGGGCGTAGGAGTCGATCACCTGGACCCCGGCGGCCTCGCCCTTCAGCTGCAGGCGCCGCTTGACGCCGGTGTACGCGGCCAGCGCCGGTGCCAGCTCCGCCGCCGGAATGCCGAGCGCCGCGCCCGCCACGAGGGCGGCGACCGCGTTGTGTGCGTAGTGGCGGCCGGGGACGGAGACCGTGAAGGTGAGCGGCGTGCCGTCCAGCTCGACGGTCACCTCGCTCTTCAGGCCCTGCGGGACGACGGAGAGCACCCGGACGTCGGCGTCCTGCGACTCGCCGTACGTCACCGTCCGCACCGCGCCCGCGAGGCGGCGGGTCAGCTCGCGCGCGCCCTCGTGGTCCGCGGAGATCACCAGGGTGCCGCCGGGGACGATCCTGCCCGCGAAGGTCTCGAAGGACTCGTAGATCTCGTCGATCGAGGCGTAGTTGGCGTGGTGGTCCAGCTCCACGTTGAGGACGATGGCGACCTCGGGTGCGTACTTGTGGAAGCTGCGGTCGCTCTCGTCCGCCTCGGCGACGAAGATCTCGCCGTCGCCGTGCAGCGCGTTCGAGCCGGGCGCGTCCAGGTCGCCGCCGATGGCGTACGACGGGTCCAGGCCCAGCTCGGAGAGGGAGACCGCGAGCATCGACGTGGTGGTGGTCTTGCCGTGCGTGCCGGCGACCGCGATCGGGCGCAGACCGTCCATCAGCGCGGCGAGGGCGTCGGAGCGGTGCACCACCGGGATGCCGAGCTCGGCCGCGCGGGCCAGTTCCGGGTTGTCGGCGCGGATCGCCGAGGACACGACCACGCAGCTGGCGTCGTCGGCCAGGTGCTCGGCGGCGTGCCCGATGTGCACCGTCGCGCCCAGCGCGCGCAGCGCGTCGGCCGTCGCGGACTCCTTGGCGTCACTGCCCGCGACCTTGGCGCCGCGCTGTGTGAGGATCTTGGCGATGCCCGACATTCCGGCTCCGCCGATGCCGATGAAGTGCGGTCGGTCCATGGCGGTAGGAAGGCCGGGTGCCATGCGTTGTTCTCCCCAGGATGCGGTACGTCGGTGGGCGCGCCCCGTGGCGGTCCGCCGGGGGGCGCGCCGCCCAAGCCTATGCCTTGCTGTGGGAGAACAGTTTGAGCACCGGCACGCCGACCTTGTGCCGGGCCCTCGACGCCCAGTCCCGGTGGAAGAACTCCTCCACGTAGTGCGGGTCGGTCAGGACGATCACCTCGTCCGCCCCGACCTCCGCGACCAGCGACTTCAGGGCGTCCAGGGGGTGGTCCTCGATGAGCCGCCCGTCGGCGGTGCTGCCCGCCGCGCGCAACGCCGCCAGGGACACCTCCAGGGCCCGTTCGCCCTCGCTCCTGGCCTCCTCGCCCTCCGGGGTCTCGCCCTCGCGCACGGCCTCCTCCACCGCGCCGATGGCGAGGTCGTCGATGGCGCGCAGCAGGCGGTCCGCCTGCTCGCCGCGCGGCTGGAGCAGGACGTGGAAGCGGACCGGCTCGTCCCCGTGCAAGGTCGTGACGAACTCCACGTCGGCGGACGTCAGGGCCTTCTCAATCATCAAAACGCTTGTGAACACCAGGCGCCCCTTCTGCTTCGAGGGCCCTCGTCGCCCTCAGTCCTCCGTGGACCGTGCCAGGCCCTGCGGAAACCATCCTGCCCCGTGATCGCACGGGTACTGCGAGTCCTAGTGTGCCCAGCGGAAGCTAAGCGGAGCGACATGTTCCACTTAGGCGGAATTGCGGATTCCATCGCACTCACGACCGACGGTAGCGGGAGAAGAGGAACCCGGCCTCCTCCAGCAGCGACACCAGGGCGTACTGCTGCGGCACGGTCACACCCGGTCCGCCCGCGATCCGCTGGGCGTCGCCCGCGGTGAGCATCGGCGAGACGGTCAGACACAGCTCGTCCAGCACCCCGGCCGCCACCAGCTGCCCCAGCAGGCGCGGGCCGCCCTCGGTGAGCAGCCGGGTGTGCCCCAGCTCGGCGAGCGCCCGCACCGCGCGGGCGGGCTCCACACCCGTCCCGCCCCCGGCGACCACCACCCGCGCGCCGGCCTTCTCGGCCGCTGCGATCCGGTCCGGGGCCGCCGCGGCGCCGGTCAGCACCAGCGTGGGCACCAGCGGCGAGGTGAAGAGCGGGAGGGAGAAGTCCAGCTCCAGGCCGGCGGAGACCACCGCGATGGCGGGGGCGGGGCCCTGCCCGGCCGCCGCGCGCAGGTCCGCGAAGTCCGCGCGCACCTTCGCCGGCCGGTAGCCCTCCTGGCGGACCGTTTCAGCACCGACCACCACCACATCGGCCAGCGCGCGCAGCGTGCCGAAGATCCGCATGTCGGCCGCGCTGGAGATGGGCTGGGACCGGCCGTCGTGCTGCGCCGCCCCGTCCAGGGTGGACACCATGTTGGCCCGCAGCCAGGCCACCGGCTCCCCCGGCCCCGGCTCCGGATAGGCATAGGCCTCCGCCAGCTCGGCAAGGCTCCACTCACGGTCATCGGCCTCGGCGGCCACAGGGAACAGGCGTCGCATGCGGTGCAGTGTTCCACGCCAGAGCAATACGGAACGTATTCGAGCGATGCGGCCCGCGACCGAAGGGGCACGGGCCGGCGCACCACCGAACCCCACGGCCGCACCCCCCACCGAAAAAGGGGCGCGAGGAACCGCGCTACCGACCACGACGAAGCCGCACCCGCACGACGCCGGCACCCGCCGCCCCGGCGGGCGCCCCGGGACACCCCGTAGCATGGATGACCGTGTCCAGCACCCCCGCCCCCGCCGACCGCCCGCCGATCTGTTTCTTATACACC
>NZ_MUND01000127.1 GCF_002154375.1 Streptomyces glaucescens
GCGCGGACGTCCGCGCCCTGCGGCACGACCTGTTCTGCGGTGACGTGTATCTCGCCGACACCGAGGCCGACCGGGAGCTGTCCACATCCTGGGGATGGGTGCCGGTGCTGGACTTCGCGTGGGCGCTGTGCGACATCGTCGAGCTGCTGGACCGCGACCCGGCGGGCTCCCGCGCCTCCCGCCCGCAGCACGCGGAACTCGACTTCACCGAGTCCACCGACCGGATGCTCTTCGAGCGCCGGTTCGGCTGGGTCGACATCGAGTCGGACTGGATGCCGGCCGAGGAACCGCCCCTCAGCTTCTCCCACGCCGAACTCCGCCGCGAGGCACGTGACTTCCTGCACGACCTGATCGCCGACCTGTGCGACCTGCACGAGGATCTGGCGGACAACCCGGCGATCTGGACGTTGCAGGCGAAGTTCCCGCGGGTGGGTTGAGGCGCGGGCCGCCTCACACCACCTTCACGCCCAGCGCCGCCGCGAACACCGCCGCGAGGTCCATCAGCTGGCCAGGACTGATCACCGCGCCCGACAGCCGGTCCAGTCCCCCGGCGATCTCCAGCGGTTCCGCGCCGCGCAGGTCCACGTCCTTCAGGGTGGCCGCGGTGAAGTCCGCGCCCTTCAGGGCGCAGCCCACGAACTCCACGCGCTCCAGCCGCGCACCCCCGAAGTCGGGCTCCACCAGCACGCAGTTCTCGAAGACGACGTCTCTCAGGCGTGCCGTGCGCAGATTGAGGAAGTCCAGCTTCCCGCCGCGGACCACCACCCGTTCCAGCACCGCCCCGTGCAGTTGCACCCCGCCCAGGCGGGGTTCCGTCACCTCCACGTCCCGCAGCGTCGCCTCGGCCAGGTCGGTGCCGACGCCCTGGACCGAGCCGAGCACCGAGTCGAGGAAGCGGGCGTGTCTGAGCCGGGTCTCGGTCAGCGTGCAGGACGCGAGGGCGCAGTCCAGGAAGCGGGCACCGCCGCCGTCCTGACCGGTGAGGTCCGTCCCGCGGAACTCCAGGCCGTCGTAGTCCCCGTCGGGTTCCAGGCCCGCGCCGCCGTACGGCTCCAGGGCCGGCAGCCGCAGCTCCGGCCGCCGCGCCGGTTTCGGGTCACTCGCGTTCCGCACCATGGCCCCATGCTGTACCCCGCCACTGACAATCGCCCTGACCAGCGCCGACGCCGGCGATGTCACATTCGGGGCGGCTGATCGGTCCTAGAGAGAGAAGACAGACCGAGCAGCGACCCCAGGGAGACCCATGCACCGCATCACCGTCATCGGCGGCGGCTTCGCCGGACTCACCGCCGCGATCACCGCCGCCGAAGCGGGCGCCAAGGTCACGGTGTACGAGGCGCACCACACCCTCGGCGGGCGGGCCCGCACCGCGGACGGCCCGTACCGGACGAACGAGGGCCCGCACGCCCTCTACAACGGCGGCCCGCACTGGACCTGGCTCCGGCAGCGCGACCTGATCGGCCCGCTGGCCCCGATCCCGCCCCTGGAGGCCGCCCGGCTGCGGCTGAGGCACGGCGGCGTACTGCGCCGCACCCCGCCGTTCGCCATGCTGAAGCTGCTGCGCCGCAGCGCCCGCCAGGCCCCCGTCGACACCGACTTCCTGACCTGGGCGACCGAGCAGGCCGGCGAGGAGGGCGCCCGCGCGGCCGCGCACTACTCCGCCGTCGCGCTGTTCCACCACGACCCCGGCTCGCTCTCCGCGGCGTTCGTGCAGGAGCGGCTGCGCCGGGCCACCAAGCTGCCCCCGGAGGCGCACTACCCGCGCGGGGGCTGGTCGAGCGTCATCGACCGGATGGCCGGGCGCGCCTGGAACCTGGGCGTGCGGATCGAGACCCTGTCCCGCGTGGACAGCCTCCCCACGGACACGCCCGTCATCGTCGCGACCTCCCTGGACGCGGCCCGCCGGCTGCTCCGGGACGACTCGCTGACCTGGCCGAGCGGCCGTACGGTCCTGATCGACCTGGCGGTGCGCACCCGCCGCGGCGACGCGTTCGCCGTCTCCGACCTGGACGCGCCCGGCTGGATCGAACGGTTCACCGCGCAGGACCGCACGCTCGCCCCGGCGGGCGAGCAGCTGATCCAGGGGCAGCTCCCGATCGGCCCGGACGAGCCCCGCGCGAACGGCGTCGCACGCGGAGAACAACTGCTCGACCTGGCCTTCGACGGCTGGCGGGAGCGGGTCACCTGGCGCCGCGAGGCGGTCGCCAACGGCCGTACCGGCGCCGTCGACCCGCCCGGCACGACCTGGCGGGACCGTCCGGCCGTGGACCGCGGCGACGGGGTCTACCTGGCGGGCGACCAGGTGGCCGCGCCGGGGGTGCTGTCGGAGGTGTCCTTCACCAGCGCGCTGACGGCGGTGTCGCTGGCGCTCGGCCGGCACGGATCACGGCCGCTTGACCTCAAGCACGCTTGAGGCAGCAGCGTGGGGTCCGTCACCGACCGGCCCGCCACAACCCCGGGGGGATTCCCATGCACGCCGTCCGACTCCACGCCTTCGGCCCCGCCGAGAACCTCACCTACGAGGAGGTCGCCGACCCCGCACCCGGTCCGGGCCAGGTCCGGATCGAGGTCGCCGCCGCCGGCGTGCACCTCCTCGACACCGCGATCCGCGAGGGCATGCGGGGCCCGCTGCCCGAGCTGCCCGCCCTGCCCACGATCCCGGGCCGCGAGGTCGCCGGGGTCGTCGACGCGCTCGGCGAGGGCGCCGACGAGGCATGGCTCGGCAAGCGGGTCGTCGCCCACCTCGGCTTCGCCCCCGGCGGCTACGCCGAGCTGGCCGTCACCGACGCCGAGCGCCTGCACGAGATACCGGAGAACCTGGACTTCGCCCAGGCCGTCGCCATGATCGGGACGGGCCGTACGGCGATGGGGATCGTCCAGTTCGCCGAGCCGGGCCCCGGCGACGTGGTGGTGATCCCGGCCGCCGCCGGCGGTATCGGCACCCTGCTCGTGCAGTACGCCAGGAACGCCGGGGCCACCGTCGTCGGCCTGGCCGGCGGCCCCGGGAAGACCGCCCGCGTCCAGGCGAACGGCGCCGACCTCGCCGTCGACTACCGGGACCCGAGCTGGCCGGAGAAGGTGCGCGCCTGGCTGGGCGGCCGGACGGCCACCATCGTCTTCGACGGCGTCGGCGGGGACGCCGCCCGGGCCAGTGTCGCCCTGCTCGGCCCCGGCGGCCGGCACCTCGTCTTCGGCTGGTCCGGGGAAGGGCTGCACGACGGCACCCCCTACGTCGTCGAGGGAGTCACCGAGCAGGTCCTCGGCCCCGTGATGATGCAGAAGGCCGGCGGGCCGAACCCGGTCCGCACCCTGGAGCTGCGCGCCCTCACCGAGGCCGCCGCCGGCCGGCTCGTCCCCGTCGTGCACCGCTTCCCCCTCGCCGAGGCGGCCACCGCCCACCGCGCGCTGGAGACCCGGGGAACGACCGGCAAGGTCGTACTGGAGCCCTGACCGGCACCGGGCGGCACCCGGGGGCGGTGCCTCAGTGCCGCCCCGCCACCCGGTCCGCCCAGCGCGCCAGCCGCGACGACTGCGCGCGGTGCGTCACCGTCTCCCGCCGGTCCGCCGTGCGGTACGTGGCGTACATGCCGTGCACACCCAGCCAGCGCAGCGGCTCCGGCTCCCACCTACGCACCTTGTGCCCGACCCACGGCAGCTCGGTCAGCTCGGTCCGGCCGCCCTGCCCGGAGTCCTGCTGGACCAGGTCCCGCAGGGTGCGGCCGGCCAGGTTGGCGGTGGCGACACCGGAGCCGACGTAGCCGCCCGCCCAGCCCAGACCCGTCGACCGGTCCAGGGTGACGGTGGCGCACCAGTCGCGCGGCACACCCAGCACCCCCGACCAGGCGTGCTCGATCCGCACCCCGGCGAGCTGCGGGAAGAAACCGACCAGGATCTCGCGCAACGCCTCCACGGTCTCCGCCTGCGTCCGCCCGTCGTTGTCCGTCCGCGACCCGAAGCGGTACGGCACCCCGCGCCCGCCGAGCGCGATCCGGCCGTCGGCGGTGCGCTGGGCGTACATGTACGCGTGCGCCATGTCGCCCAGCGTCTCCCGGCCGTCCCAGCCGATCGACGCCCACTGCTCGTCGGTCAGCGGCTCGGTCGCGACCATCGACGAGTTCATCGGCAGCCAGGTCCGCCGCTGGCCCTTGAGGGAGGCGGTGAAACCCTCCGTGCAACGCAGCACGTAGGGCGCGCGGACCGTGCCGTACGGCGTCACCGCGTGCTTCGGCCGGATCTCCGTCACCGGCGTCGACTCGTGGATCACCACCCCCAGCGCCTCCACGGCCGCCGCGAGGCCCTTGACGAGCTTCACCGGGTGCACCCGGGCCCCGTGCGGCGTCCACGTCGAGCCGACCGCGTCCGCGACCCGGATCCGCCGGGCGGTCTCCTCGGCGCCGTACAGCTCCCGGTCCGTCTCGCCGAAGGCGGCCTCCGCCGCGTGGAAGGCCCTCAGCCGGGCGAGCTGCGCGGGCGTGCGCGCCACCTCGAGCACCCCGCCCTTGTGCAGATCGGCGTCGATGCCCTCCGCCGCCGCGACCCGGATCACCTCGTCCACGGTGTCGTTCATGGCCCGCTGAAGGCGGACGGCGGCCTCGTGGCCGCGCAGCTTCGCGTACCGGTCCCGCCCCGCGATGCCGTTGTACAGCCATCCGCCGTTGCGCCCGGAGGCCCCGTAGCCGCAGAACTTCTGCTCCAGCACGACGATCCGCAGGAACGGGACGGCCTTCTTCAGGTAGTACGCGGTCCACAGCCCCGTGTATCCGCCCCCGACGATCACGACATCGGCGGACACGTCACCGTCCAACGGCCTCCGGCCCTCCGGAAAGCCGTCGGACGCGTACCAGAAGGAGACTCCGCCGTTCACGACACCGCTGCTCATGGCCCCGGACGGTAACCCGCGCGGCGGGCCGGTGTCTTCTTCGGATTCCGTGGAATCCGCGCTCCTTCCAGGGCCGTAATCCGGGTGAAGATCCGCACGCACGCGCGTAGGGTCGGTCCCCGTGATCCATGTCCCGGAGGAACTGGCGGCTTCCCAGGCGAAGTTCAACGGCGACGAGGGCCGCGCCTTCATCGCCCGGCTGCCGAACCTGGCCGAAGCCTTCCTGGAACGCTGGCAACTGCGGCTGGACGGACCGCCGATGTACGGCTGGTGCGCCCTCGTCCTGCCCGTGCTCCGCACGGACGCCACCCCCGCCGTGCTCAAACTCCAGCTCCTCGACGAGGAGAGCGAGGGCGAACCCGTCGCCCTGCGCGCCTGGAACGGCGACAGAGCGGTCCGGCTCCTCGACCACGACCCGGACACCGGCACCATGCTGCTGGAACGCCTCGACCCGGCCCGCACGCTCTCCCACGTCCCCGACAGCCGCGCGGCGGTCCAGGTCATCGCCCGCCTGCTCGCCCACCTCACCGCACTGCCCGCCCCCGGGGAGCTGCGCCGCCTCGGCGACATCGCCCACGGCATGCTGGACCGGACCCCGCGGGCCCTGGAGCGGATCCCCGACCCCGAGGCGCGGAGCCTGATCGGCGACTGCGCGGCGGCCGTCCGCGAGGTCGCCGACGAGCCCGGCGACCGCCTCCTCCACTGGGACCTGCACTACGACAACGTCCTCGCCGCCGACCGCGCCGACTGGCTGGCCATCGATCCCAAGCCGCTCGCCGGCGACCCCGCCTTCGACCTGCTCCCGGCGATCGACAACCGCTTCGACCCGGCCGAGATCCACTGGCGTTTCGACGCCATGACCGACATCCTCGCCCTGGACCGCGCCCGCGCCCGCGCCTGGACCCTCGGCCGCGTCCTGCAGAACTGCCTGTGGGAGGTCGAGGAGGGCCGCCCGCTGGAGGCGGAACAGCTGGAGATCGCCCGGACGCTCCGGGCTACCCTCCGCCCATGATCCGTACCGCGACCCCCGCCGACATCCCCGTCATCCACACCCTGATCCGCGAACTCGCCGCGTACGAGAGGGCGCCCGAGGAGGCCCGGGCCACCGAGGCCCAGCTCCACGAGGCCCTGTTCGGCGAGCGCCCCGCCGCCTACGCCCACATCGCCGAGGACGACACGAGCGGCGAACCGGTCGGCTTCGCCCTGTGGTTCCTGAACTTCTCCACCTGGCGCGGCACCCACGGCGTCTACCTGGAGGACCTCTTCGTCCGCCCCTCCGCCCGCGGCGCCGGCCACGGCAAGGCCCTCCTCGCCGAACTGGCCCGCCTGTGCGTGGAGCGCGGCTACCAGCGCCTGGAATGGTCCGTCCTGGACTGGAACGAGCCCGCGATCGGCTTCTACCGCTCCCTGGGCGCCGTACCGCAGGACGAGTGGACGGTGTACCGGCTGACGGACCAGGCGCTGGCGGACCTGGGGAAGGCATGAGAGAAGCCCGGACCGGAACATCCCCGGCCCGGGCTTCCACCACGAGCCCCCTGTCGGATTCGAACCGACGACCTTCGCTTTACAAGAGCGGTGCTCTACCAGCTGAGCTAAGGAGGCACGCGCGCGTGGAGCACACCGCGCCCGTGCAGTGTACCCAGCCCGGCGCCCGGCCCCGTCGAGAATTTCCGCGAAGTTCACAGCCGTCCGACTACTGACAGAACAGGTGAACGGCAGGTACCGTCTCGACCCAGTTCGCGCGGTCACCCGTGTGGACCAGACCACCACCTTCCTACAACGGATCGTCCGGCACGTTCCTGCCGGTAGAAGGGGGCCCATCACCATGGCCACTGTCACGTTCGACAAGGCGACCCGGATCTACCCGGGTTCCGACAAGCCCGCCGTCGACGCCCTCGACATCGAGATCGCGGACGGCGAGTTCCTCGTCCTGGTCGGCCCGTCCGGCTGCGGCAAGTCCACCTCGCTCCGCATGCTGGCGGGGCTCGAGGACGTCAACGGCGGCGCCATCCGCATCGGCGACCGCGACGTCACCCACCTGCCGCCCAAGGACCGGGACATCGCCATGGTGTTCCAGAACTACGCCCTCTACCCGCACATGACGGTCGCCGACAACATGGGCTTCGCGCTCAAGATCGCGGGCGTCAACAAGGCGGAGATCCGGCAGAAGGTCGAGGAGGCCGCGAAGATCCTCGACCTGACCCCGTACCTGGACCGCAAGCCGAAGGCGCTCTCCGGCGGTCAGCGCCAGCGTGTCGCCATGGGCCGCGCCATCGTGCGTGAGCCGCAGGTCTTCCTCATGGACGAGCCGCTGTCGAACCTCGACGCCAAGCTCCGCGTGTCGACCCGTACGCAGATCGCCTCGCTCCAGCGCCGCCTCGGCATCACCACCGTCTACGTCACCCACGACCAGGTCGAGGCCCTGACGATGGGCGACCGCGTGGCGGTCCTCAAGGACGGTCTGCTCCAGCAGGTCGACAGCCCGCGCAAGATGTACGACAAGCCCGCCAACCTCTTCGTCGCCGGCTTCATCGGCTCCCCGGCCATGAACCTGGTCGAGGTCCCGGTCACCGACGGCGGTGTGAAGTTCGGCAACTCGGTGGTGCCGGTGCAGCGCGACGCGCTCTCCGCCACCAGCGACAAGACGGTCACCGTCGGCGTCCGCCCCGAGCACTTCGAGGTGGCCGGCCCCGACTCCGACCTCGGTGTCGCGGTCACCGTCAACGTCGTGGAGGAGCTGGGCTCCGACGCGTTCGTCTACGGCACCGCCACCCTCGGCGGCGAGTCCAAGGACCTCGTCGTCCGCGTCGGCGGCCGTGAGGTCCCGGAGAAGGGCAGCACGCTGCACGTCGTCCCGCGGGCCGGCGAGACGCACGTCTTCTCCACGTCGACCGGCGCGCGCCTGTCCGACTGAGCGGCACAACCCGGGTGATTCACCCACATTGACGAAGAGGGCCCCGCAGACCGCTGCGGGGCCCTTCTCGTTGTCGACAAATACCCCGGCACACCGGCACATTTCGAGCAGCGTACGTCAACACGCCACCACCGATTCGCCGCTCCTCGTCCCTCGAACCGGTGACCAAATGTCGCCAAATCATTACCGGGCGCTACCCTCACGAGCGTGAAGCACTCCACCACCCCACACACGCGACGCGGCCGGGGCCCCGCCCGCCGGATCGGCCGCTCCCTCGCCCTCGTCCTGCCCGTCGTCCTGGTGCTCTCCGGGACCCTCGCGGTGACGCACGTCAACTGGTCGGGGAACTCCGAGAACTCGGTGCTCGCCGCCTCGGACGTCTCGGCCGCCGACGCCTCCACGCGCGCGGACCGCAAGGCCGCCCACGAGGTGCTGCGCGACCAGCTCCTGACCGAGCTGCAGCGCGAGGACCCGGGCGTCGCCCTCACCCACCTCCAGCAGGCCGTGGACGAGCGCCCCTCGCTCGCCCGGCACTGCGTCTCCATCGCCCGCGCCCTCGGCCGCGCCGCAGTCGCCGCGTACGGCCCGACGCGCGCCCAGTCCTACGCCCGCCCGGTCTGCGACACGTCCTTCGCCTCGGGCGTCCTGGCGGCGAACGGGTGACCCTTCCACCGCCCCCGGGGAGGTGAACCCGACCCGGGGGCGAGGGGCCGCGTCGAGGTGCGGCTCCACCGCGTGGGCGTGAACGGCCGCACCCCCGAGTCAGTGGGCGCCCGGCCCATGCGCCGCGCGTACAGTGCGACGCATGACTGATCCGACCGCCGACCTCCGCCCCGTCCAAGCCGTCATCCTGGCCGGCGGCCAGGGATCCCGGCTGCGCCCCTACACCGACGACCGGCCCAAGCCGATGGTCGAGATCCCCGGGACGGGGACGCCGATCATCGGTCATCAGCTCGCCTGGCTCGCCGAGGAGGGCGTGACCGACGTCGTGGTCAGCTGCGGCCACCTCGCCGAGGTCCTCAAGGAGTGGCTGGACTCGGCCGACCTCCCGGTGTCCGTGACCACCGTCGTGGAGAAGGAGCCGCTCGGCCGCGGTGGCGGCCTGCGGTTCGCCGCCGCTCATCTCCCCCACCCGGACCGCGCCTGGTACGCCACCAACGGCGACATCTGGACCCGCTTCTCGCTGCGCGAGATGGCCGACTTCCACACCGAGCGGGACGCCGTGGCGACCCTCGCGCTGGCCCGCCCGCGCATCCCCTGGGGCGCCGTCCGCACCGACGGCTTCGGCCACATCACGGACTTCATCGAGTCCCCGCCGTCCACGTTCGAGATCAACGCGGGCGTGTACGTCTTCTCCCCCGAGTTCGCCGCCATGCTCCCCGCGCGCGGCGACCACGAGCGCACCACGTTCCCGCATCTGGCCCGGGCGCGTCGTCTGGCCGGCTTCTCGATCCCGCACGGCGCGTACTGGCGGGCCATCGACACGGCGAAGGACCTGACGGAGGCGGCGAAGGAACTGGCGGCCCTGAGCCGCTGAGACGCCCTCCCGGTCGGCTCTGGAAGAGCACGGCGAACGGGGCCCCGCGCACCATCGCGCGGGGCCCCGTTCGCCGTTACGACCGCTGTACGGGATGTCCGGGCGGTTACCCGAGCAGGCCGCCCACCAGACCGGGCCGGCCTCCGGACGAGCTGTCGCCGCTCCCGCCGCCGCTCCCGCCGCCGGTGCCGCCACTCGGCGCGCCCGTGCCGCCGCCGGTGGCGGTGCCGCCGCTGGAGGTCGGTCCGGTCGTGGCGCTCGGTGCCTGCTGCTCCGGGGCCGGTTGCTGCGGCGGCGCCTGTCCCGCCGTGCCCTGCGTCTGGCTGGGCGCCCCGGTGGTGGCGTCCTGGGTGGCGGCGCCCGGCGTGGTCGCGGTGGGCGCGGCCGAGGTGGCGCCCTGGGTGGGCGTGGAGGCGGTGGCGGACGGGCTGGTGTCGGCCCGCCGCTCGCCGGGCTCCTGGGGCAGCGGGGAGCCGGGCAGCTCGTTGCGCGGCGGCTCGCCGGGGCCGGGCACGACCACCCGGTCGGCGTCCCGGACGGCACCGCCGAGGAGCGAGCCGATCAGCAGGGTGAGGCCGACGACGACGGCGGTGACGAGGGCGCCGCGGCGCAGCACGTACCACCGCAGGTCCCAGATGTCGGCGCGCGGGCCGAGGCGGCGCCAGGCGAGGCCCGCGAGCCGCCCGTCGACGGAGTACACCGGCGCGCCGGCGATGATCAGCGGTGACCAGGCGGCGAGGTAGATGATGTCGGGCGCGTCGTAGGCGGGGACGCTCTTCCAGCTGACGATGACGAGCAGCGCCGCCGACAGCAGCGCACCGCCGACGGCGGCGACCCGCTGCCAGCAGCCGAAGACCGTCAGTACGCCGACGAGGACCTGGGCGAAGGCGATGACGAGCCCGGAGCCGACGGGGTGCTCCAGGGCGAACTGGCGCAGCGGCTCGGCGACTTCCCAGGGGTGCAGGGTGTTGAGCCACGTGACCATGGAGCCGCGCTTGCCGCCGTCGAAGTAGACGGGGTCGCAGAGCTTGCCCATGCCGGCGTAGATGGAGATGAAGCCGAGGAAGATCCGCAGCGGGAGCAGCACGACCCCGAGGTGCATCCGCCGGCCGGGGTAGTAGGCGTGCCGCGCGGGGTCGTCGGCGTGCCGCCGGGAGCGGGTCTCGTAGTCGGCCGTCTCCTCGGGCTCCGGGCCGGCGTGGAAGCGCTCGTCGTCGTGGGCGGGGCGGTCGTACGCGCCTTCGACGGTCCGCATGCGCGGCAGCAGCCGGGTGCCGTCGCGGGGGGTGCGCTGGGCGCCGACGACGGGGGTCTCGACGGTCTGGTCGAGGCGGTCGTAGGCGTCGTGGCCCTCCCTGTGGTAGCCGCTCCCGTCGTACCCGCCCGCGCCGGGCCCGACGCGGGGGATGACCCGGGTGGCTCCGGCGTCGACGGCCGTGTTCTCCTCGCCGTGCCGGACGCCCGCACCGCGCACGGCCTGGAGCAGGCGGTGGGCGCCGGTGTCGTCGGGGGCGGACCTGCCGCTCCAGACCACCGGGCGACGGCGGGCGCCGGCCGGGGCGGCTCTGCCCGCCGCCCTGCTCACGACGGGGTTGCGGGCGGTGTCCTCGGCGGCGCTCAAGTGCCGCGCGATCCGCGGCGATTGCGCACGTCGCGAGGAGGCGCCCAGCTGCACGCGGAAACTCGCGTGATTGACGATGACCTGCGCCGGATCGCTCGGCACCTTCACCATGCTCAGCGCGGGAGCGTCGTCGAAGCCCGACGAGCGGTCCCCCGTGGGTGTGCGGGGTGTTCTGGTGTCCACACTCATCTAACCGAGTGACGTGTGGTTAGGACACTGCTTTGACCCGCCGGATCTGTCCGGACCGCGTCAAGCTTGCCCGGACAGCCCCGATCGCCCCGTACGGATGACTGAGCCGCACACCCGTTCGCGTAGGTCAGGCGCGCCGGCGCGCCGTCTCGTACAGCACGATGCCCGCCGCCACACCGGCGTTCAGCGACTCGGCGCCGCCCGGCATGGGGATCCGCACCCGGAAGTCACAGGTCTCGCCGACCAGCCGGGACAGGCCCTTGCCCTCGCTGCCGACCACGATCGCGACCGGGCCCTCCAGGGCTTCCAGCTCACCCAGTTCGACCTCGCCGTCCGCGGCGAGCCCGACGACCACGACACCGGCCTTCTTGTACTGCTCCAGCGTGCGGGTGAGGTTGGTGGCCCGGGCGACCGGCGTACGGGCGGCCGTACCGGCGGAGGTCTTCCAGGCGCCCGCGGTCATGCCGGCCGCGCGCCGCTCGGGCACCACCACGCCGTGCCCGCCGAACGCGGAGACGGACCGCACCACGGCACCCAGGTTGCGCGGGTCGGTCACCCCGTCCAGGGCGACGATCAGCGCGTCCTCGCCCTCCCCTGCGGCGGCGTCGAGCAGGTCCTCGGGGTGCGCGTACTCGTACGGCGGCACCTGGAGGACCAGGCCCTGGTGGTTGAGCCCGTTGGTCATCCGGTCCAGCTCGGGGCGCGGCGCCTCCATGAGGTTGATGTTGCCGCGCTCGGCGGCGAGCTGGAGCGCCTCGCGGACCCGCTCGTCGTTGTCGATGAACTGCTGGACGTAGAGCGTGGTGGCGGGCACGCCCTCGCGCAGCGCCTCGAACACCGGGTTGCGCCCCACGACCAGCTCGGAGGCGGATTTGCCGCCCCGGCCGCGCGGCGCGGGCCGGCGGGCGGACTGCTTCGCCTTGGCGGTGGCGAGACGGTTCTTCTTGTGCCCCTTGCGCATCTCGGCCGGGGGCGTCGGCCCCTTGCCCTCCAGGCCCCGGCGCCGCTGGCCGCCACTGCCGACCTGCGCGCCCTTCTTGCCGGACATGCGACGGTTGTTCGCGGCCATGACCTACCTGTCTTCGTGTCTTCCAGTCGCTGAGGTCCTCAGGACTGCGTGCGTACGTCTTGCAGTGTGCCGCCCGAGGTCCCGGGCGGCACAGTCGATCAAGCGGACCTCAGCGGGAGCCGAGGCTCCACCGCGGTCCCTGCGGGCTGTCCTCGATGACCAGCCCGGACTGCCCCAGCTGGTCGCGGATGGCGTCGGCGGTCGCCCAGTCCTTGCGGGCCCGGGCCGACTCGCGCTGGTCCAGCACCAGGCGGACGAGGCTGTCCACCACGCCGTGCAGGTCTTCGCCCCGCTCGCTCCCGCCGGCCCACTGGGCGTCCAGCGGGTCGAGGCCGAGCACCCCGAGCATCGCCCGCACCTCGGCGAGGCGGGCCACCGCGGCGTCCTTGTCGTCGGCGGCCAGGGCGGAGTTGCCCTGCCGGACCGTGGTGTGCACGACGGCGAGCGCCTGCGGCACGCCGAGGTCGTCGTCCATCGCCTCGGCGAAGGCGGGCGGCACCTCGGCGGACGGCTCGACCGGGCCGCCGGACAGCTCGACCACGCGCTGCGCGAAGCCCTCGATCCGCGCGAACGCGGCCTCGGCCTCCCGCAGCGCCTCCTCGCTGTACTCGATCATCGAGCGGTAGTGCGGGGTGCCCAGGTAGTAGCGCAGCACGATGGGGCGCCACTTCTTGACCATCTCGGAGACCAGCACCGAGTTGCCGAGCGACTTGGACATCTTCTCGCCGCTCATGGTGACCCAGGCGTTGTGCACCCAGTACCGGGCGAACTCGTCGCCGTAGGCCTTGGCCTGGGCGATCTCGTTCTCGTGGTGCGGGAAGATCAGGTCGAGTCCGCCGCCGTGGATGTCGAAGGCGCTGCCCAGGTACTTGTGCGCCATGGCGGAGCACTCCAGGTGCCAGCCGGGACGGCCCGGGCCCCACGGCGTCTCCCAGGTCGGCTCGCCCGGCTTGGCCGCCTTCCACATGGCGAAGTCCCGCGGGTCGCGCTTGCCGGTCTCGCCGTCGCCGGAGGGCTGGAGCAGGTTCTCCAGCTCCTGGTTGGAGAGCTGGAGGTAGCCGGGGAAGGACTTCACGTCGAAGTAGACGTTCCCGTCGGCCTCGTAGGCGTGCCCGCGCTCGATGAGCCCGCGCATCATCTCGACCATCTCGGTCACGTGCCCGGTGGCGCGCGGCTCGTAGGTGGGCGGCAGGCAGCCGAGCGCGCTGTAACCGTCGTTGAACGCGCGCTCGTTCTCGTACCCGATCGCCCACCAGGGGCGGCCCTGGTCCGCCGCCTTGGCGATGATCTTGTCGTCGATGTCGGTGACGTTGCGGATGAACGTGACCTCGTAGCCGCGGTACGCGAACCAGCGGCGCATGATGTCGAAGTTCAGCCCCGAGCGGATGTGCCCGATGTGCGGCGCGGCCTGCACGGTGGCGCCACAGAGGTAGATCGAGACACAGCCCGGCTGGAGCGGGGTGAAGTCACGGATCTGCCGGGCGCTGGTGTCGTACAGGCGAATAGTCACCACTCCAGGGTAGTGGTCGCGGCACACTGCCTTCGACGGCTGTGGACAACTGCCGCGACGGGGTGCACGGGAAGGTGACGCGGTGCGGCCGGGCGGCTCAGCCCGCCGCCCGCACCACCAGCGCCGTCGCCACCGCCATCAGGCCTTCCTCCCGGCCGGGGAAGCCCAGCCCGTCCGTCGTCGCGCCGGAGACCGACACCGGCGCGCCCACCGCGCCGGAGAGGATCTTCTGCGCCTCGTCCCGCCGCTTGCCGATCTTCGGGCGGGGCCCGACCACCTGCACCGCGACGTTCCCGATCCGGAAGCCCGCCTCCCGCACGATCCGCGCGGCCTCCGTCAGCAGCGTGACCCCCGAGGCCCCGGACCACTCCGGGCGCCCGGTGCCGAAGTGCTGCCCGAGGTCACCGAGTCCGGCCGCGGAGAACAGCGCGTTGCAGGCGGCGTGCGCGACCACGTCCGCGTCGGAGTGCCCGGCCAGTCCCGGCCCCTCGCCCTCCCACTTCAGGCCGGCGCACCACAGCTCCCGGCCCTCCTCGAAGGCGTGGATGTCGGTGCCGATGCCGACCTGGGGCAGCGGCGTCCCGACGGGTGCCTCAGAAGCCATCGTTGAGCCTCCTGCGCGCCAGGACCGCCTCCGCGAGAAGCAGGTCCAGCGGGCGCGTCACCTTGAACGCCTCCTCGTGGCCGGGCACGACCACGACCGTCTCGCCGAGCTGCTCGACCATGCTCGCGTCGTCGGTGACGTCCTCGGTGACCGTCTCGTGGGCCCGCACCAGGGTCGCCCGCGCGAAGCCCTGCGGGGTCTGCACCGCGCGCAGCCGCGCGCGCGAGGGCGTGGCCAGCACCGGCTCCGGCTCCCCGGGGACCACCGCCGGCTCGACCTCCTTCACGGTGTCGGCGAGCGGCAGTGCCGGCACCACGGCCGGCGCGCCGGCGCGTACCGCGTCGATCACGGCGTCCACGGTGTCCACGGGCACCAGGGGACGCGCCGCGTCGTGCACCAGCACGATGTCGTGCCCGGTCGGCACCGCCTCCAGGCCCAGCCGTACGGACTCCTGGCGGGACGCGCCGCCGGGGACGACGACGAAGTCGGTCCGCTCGGGCAGCGCGTGCGCGTCGAGCAGTGACCTGACCTCGGCGGCGCCGTCGGGCGGTGCCACGACCACCACGAGGGACACCGCGCGGGAGGCGGCCATCGCGCGGACCGCGTGGACCAGCATGGGAGTGCCGTTCAGCGCACGAAGCGCCTTGGGGGCGCCCGGACCGAGGCGTACGCCCCGTCCGGCGGCCGGAATCACGGCGGCGACGGAGGCCGCCCCCGGCGAAGGTCGCGAAACGTCAGACATCGTTTCCTGTCAGGTTTGTGTGCTCGGCCTGGTTGGGTAGAGCCCTGGGGGTACCCCCCGCTCACCGAGTGTGGGGAGTGCCGGGCGCGCAGCCTTGACCGGACCCTTCCGTGACCCCGGTCGAGCCGGCAGCCGGGGCCCGGCACGCACAGTACCGGGGGGAGCACCCTCGGGCGCACGGTGCGGGGCGACGCCTTGGATACGAAGATGCCGCAGCGCCCGGCGACGTCTCTTACGTCATCGGGCACCGCGGCATTTCGGCGTACTGAGTACTGAGCTGTACCGGGCTTCAGCGGGCTGCTGCCACGCGTCAGGAGGCGAGAACCTCGTCGAGCAGGGCCTCGGCCTTGTCCTCGTTCGTGTTCTCCGCGAGCGCGAGCTCGCTCACCAGAATCTGGCGGGCCTTGGCGAGCATGCGCTTCTCACCGGCGGAGAGTCCGCGCTCACGCTCCCGACGCCACAGGTCACGCACGACTTCCGCGACCTTGATGACATCGCCGGAGGCGAGCTTCTCCAGGTTTGCCTTGTAGCGACGGGACCAGTTCGTGGGCTCCTCGGCGTACGGCGCGCGCAGCACCTCGAAGACCCGGTCCAGTCCGTCCTGACCGACCACATCACGCACGCCGACGAACTCCGCATTGTCCGCTGGCACACGCACCGTGAGGTCACCCTGGGCGACCTTCAGCACCAAGTAGGTCTTGTCCACGCCTTTGATCTGGCGAGTTTCGATGGCCTCGATCAGCGCGGCCCCGTGATGGGGATAGACCACGGTGTCGCCAACCTTGAACGTCATGTGACAGGTACCCCTTCCGTGGCTATCCAGGGTAACACGGATACGGCGTCTTCTGAATGGCGTTTTCGCAGGTCAGGGCATATCTCGGGGCTTGACAACAGCGACAGGGACGTGCTGCGCGGGGCCTGCGGAAGAAGGTATTCGCAGGTGGGAGCGGCTGTCCGGGCCGGGCGAAACGGGCACGTCACACACCGCCGACGAGCTCCCCGAGTGGCCGAACGTCCCCATATGTCCGGTTCCAAGTGCTCGACTTCCGCTACTCCGTTCGGTGCGTGCAGGCGGGTACGAGACGATTCCGAAATTGATCACGCCATCCGATCCTGTCGCACACCGTGATCAATTCCGGGGACGGTCACACATTCCTTCACGGAAATTTCGCGCACCGCCGCAGGCCGTATGCCGAGCCGTTTGGCCGGTGTCTTACCGGGCGGCCTTACCCGGGGGCTTATGGGAATGCCGGACGGCACCCCCCGGCTGAGCGAACGACGCTCCACGGGGAGGGTCGGGTGCGGCGGCGCGGGAACGGCTCGGTAACCTGGGGCCGCTGACAGCCACTTAGGGCGGCTTTACAAGGGAAGCTGCCCCTGCGTTCAAGGAGTTGCCGCCGCCGTGAGCAGCAGCCTTCGACGCGGCGCCCTCGCCGCCTCCGCCATCGCGTTCTCGATCGCCTCGCTCGCCGCCTGCGGCGCCGGCAACAACGCCCAGACGCTGGACATCAAGCCGGACAACGCGGCCACCAGCGTCGGCGACATCAAGATCCAGAACGCCGTCGTCATCACCCAGCCCGACCCCGAGGCGACCGGGCCCGCCGTTGTCTCCGCCACCGTCTTCAACGGCGGCGACCGTCCCCAGACGCTGGACCGCATCACTCTGGACGGGATCGGCGAGGCCGTCGAGATCAAGCCCGCCCCCGGAGGCAAGGGCAAGCTGACCGTGCCGGCCGGCGGGTCCATCATCATCGGCGGCAAGGACAACGCCTCCGCCGTGCTGAAGGAGGGCGAGGGCCTGACCGACGGCGACGCCCACAAGGTCACCTTCTCCTTCAGCGAGACCGGCGACGTGAGCCTGGAGGCCTTCGTCGTCCCGGCCGAGGGCTACTTCGCCGGCTGGGGCCCGACCGAGGTTCCGGCCGCCCCGGGCACCACCCCGTCCGCGAGCGCCTCCCCGTCGGGCGACGCCTCCCCGTCCTCCTCCGAGGACCACGACGCGGCAGGTCACTGACGTACGACGAAGGGCGGGGCCTCCACCGGGAGGCCCCGCCCTTCGTCATGTCCCGTGCGCGGCCGGCCTACGGCTCGAACTTGTAGCCGAGGCCGCGCACCGTCACCAGGTAGCGGGGAGCGCCCGGGTCCGGCTCGATCTTGGCGCGCAGACGCTTGACGTGGACGTCCAGGGTCTTGGTGTCGCCCACGTAGTCGGCGCCCCACACCCGGTCGATGAGCTGCATCCGGGTCAGCACCCGGCCGGCGTTGCGCAGCAGCATCTCCAGCAGGTCGAACTCCTTGAGCGGCAGATCGACCTTCGAGCCGCCGACCGTGACCACGTGCCGGTCGACGTCCATCCGGACGGGGCCGGCCTCCAGGGCGGCCGGGGCCACCTCCTCAGGCTCGCCGCGGCGGCGCAGCACCGCGCGGATCCGCGCCACCAGCTCGCGCGAGGAGAACGGCTTGGTGACGTAGTCGTCGGCTCCTATCTCCAGTCCGACGACCTTGTCGATCTCGCTGTCCTTGGCGGTCACCATGATCACGGGAACGTTCGAGCGGCCGCGCAGCTGGCGGCACACCTCGGTGCCGGGCAGCCCCGGCAGCATCAGGTCGAGGAGCACGAGGTCGGCGCCGTTGCGCTCGAACTCGTCGAGTCCGTCGGGCCCGGTGGTCGCGACCGCGACCTCGAAGCCCTCCTTGCGGAGCATGTACGACAGGGCGTCGGAGAAGGACTCCTCGTCCTCGACGACGAGCACACGGGTCACGGAAGGACCTCCGGGGCGGGAAGTGTTTCTTCGTACGGGGGTGCGTCAGGGGACATGCTGCGGGACCGGCCGCTCTCCCCGCCGCCGGCGGAGCGGTGGTGCGCCCCGCCGCCGGTGGAACCGTGGTGCGATCGGTCGCGGGCGGCGCCCGCCTCCGGCAGCCGCAGGGTGAAGGTGGAGCCCTGTCCCTCGGAACTCCACACCGTGACCTCCCCGCCGTGCGAGGCGGCCACGTGCTTGACGATGGCCAGGCCGAGCCCCGTACCGCCGGTGGCGCGGGAGCGGGCCGGGTCCACCCGGTAGAAGCGCTCGAAGATGCGCTCCTTGTCCTTGTCGGAGATGCCTATGCCCTGGTCGGTCACGGCTATCTCGATCATGTCACCGCCCGGAGCGGCCACCCGGCGGGCGGCGATGCCGACGCGGGTACGGGCGGGCGAGTAGTTCACGGCGTTCTCGACCAGGTTGCCGAGGGCCGCCGCGAGCTGGCCGCGGTTGCCCCAGACACTCAGGTCGGCGGCGCCCGTGGCGGCCATGGTGATCTGCTTGGTGGAGGCCGCGTGCCGGCAGCGGTCGACGGCCTCGGCGACCAGTTCGTCCACCGTGACCGGCTCGGCGTCCTCCAGCGGGTCGTCGTTCTGCACCCGGGAGAGGTCGATCAGCTCCTGCACCAGGTTGGTCAGCCGGGTCGCCTCGATCTGCATCCGCCCGGCGAAGCGCTGCACGGCCTCCGGGTCGTCGGAGGCGTCCATGACCGCCTCCGACAGGAGGGACAGCGCGCCGACGGGGGTCTTCAGCTCATGGCTCACGTTCGCCACGAAGTCGCGCCGTACCGCTTCTATCCGGCGGGCCTCCGTCAGGTCCTCGACCAGCAGGAGCACCAGCCGGGAGCCGAGCGGGGCGACTCGGGCGGAGACCGCGAGGGCCTCGCCGCGGCCGGTGCCGCGCCGGGGCAGGTCCAGTTCCACCTGCCGTATCTCGCCGTCGCGGCGGGTGTCGCGGGCCATGTGGAGCATCGGCTCCACGGCCAGCTTGCCGCCGCGGACCAGGCCGAGGGCGTACGCCGCCGAGCTGGCCTTGACGACGGCGTCGGCCTCGTCCAGGACCACGGCCGAGGACCGCAGCACGGACAGGACCGTGTCGACGCCCGGCGGGAGCACCGGATCGGTGTGCAGGGAGGTGCGGGTGGGCCGCTTCAGGTCGCGTTCGCTCCAGCGGAACGCCAGCATGGCGATGACACCGGTGAGTACCCCGGCGATCGCTGCCGCTGCGGCGACCGCCGCGTTCACGTCCATGCGTCCAGGTTAGGCATGGGACCGGGCGTGCCCACAGCCATCGGCGGGGCAGCTCGAACACTCGTCGCCCAGAGTTCACCCAGGAGCCAGTGATGGTTCATTTGGGGTGGCGGAAACGGACGCGTAGAGGACGGAACGTGGGAGCGTGGGGTTGATGGCACGGGTTTTCGGCAAGGGGCCCGGCGGTCCCTGAACCCCCCGGACTCCCCGGAACGACGCACGAGAGGGAACCCTGATGCGGGACGCGTACCACGAGGAACTGGACTCGATCGGCGACGGCCTGGTCGAGATGGCCCGGCTGGTCGGGTCGGCGATCGGGCGCGCCACCACGGCCATCCTCGACGCCGATCTGAAGCTGGCCGAGAACGTGATCGAGGCCGACCAGAAGGTCGACGACCTCCACCACGACCTGGAGGCGAGGGCCATAGCCCTGCTGGCCCGCCAGCAGCCCGTGGCGACGGATCTGCGGATCGTCGTCACCTCGCTGCGCATGTCGGCCGACCTGGAGCGCTCCGGCGACCTGGCCCAGCACGTGGCGAAGCTCGCCCGGCTGCGCTTCCCCCAGCGCGCGGTCCCGCACGACCTGCACGCGACCATTCTGGAGATGGGCCAGCTCGCCCAGCGGCTGATGGCGAAGGCCGCGGAGGTGCTGGTCACCAAGGACGTCGACCTGGCGCTCCAGCTGGAGCAGGACGACGACGCGATGGACCTGCTGCACCGCACCCTCTTCCAGCACCTGATGGACGACCGCTGGAAGCACGGCATCGAGACCGCCGTCGACGTCACCCTCCTCGGCCGCTACTACGAGCGGTTCGCCGACCACGCGGTCGCGGTCGCCAAGCGCGTGGTGTTCCTGGTGACCGGCGAGCACGCGGACGAGCTCCAGCAGGAGCTGCAGACGGAGATCCAGCCGGCGACGGGCGGGGACGCGGCCTGACCGTCGCGCGCCGGGAGCCTCACGGGGACGCCGCGCAGGCGGGTGCGAGCCACTGTGCGCCGTTGATGCGCCCAGGGGGCGGGGCATGGAATGGGCACAGGCTCCAGCCCTAGGAGGGACCATGGCCGATTCCCCCGGCACTTCGGGTACGACGCCCGACCCCACGCGGGAACGCGAGACCGAGCAGCCCGCGGAGATCAGGAACCTGATGCTGATCGGTGCGTGCGGCTGCGGCTCGGGCTGCGGCTGCGGGTGCCAGTCGGGCAACCCCTGCCAGTGCGGCTGAGCACGGCCGTGCCGACGTACGACACCGAAGGGCCCCCGGCGTGCTGCCGGGGGCCCTTCGGCGCAGCATGGAAGGGGACCTCGGAAGAAGGAGGTGGGGGCCGTGCCGGAGTTCATGGACGTCCACCACAACATGAAGGGCATCACCGCCGACCAGCTGCACGAGGCCCACCAGGCGGACCTCGCCATCGAGCGGGACGAACAGGTCCACTTCAAGCAGGCCTGGGCCGATCCGGAGTCCGGAGTCGTCTACTGCCTCTCGGAGGCCCCGTCCGCGGAGGCCGTCCAGCGGATCCACGAACGGGCCGGGCACAAGGCGGACGAGGTCCATCCGGTGCCGCTGTCGGTGTGACGATGCCCATGGCCGCGCCGGCGGGGAAGGCGCCCCGCCGGCGACGGCTGGGATAACGGCCTGGTTACTTCTTCTTGCCCTGGTTCTTCACGGCCTCGATCGCCGCCGCGGCCGCGTCCGGGTCCAGGTAGGTGCCGCCGGGGTTGAGCGGCTTGAAGTCGGCGTCCAGCTCGTAGGAGAGCGGGATGCCGGTCGGGATGTTGAGGCCCGCGATGTCCGCGTCGGAGACGCCGTCGAGGTGCTTGACCAGGGCGCGGAGGCTGTTGCCGTGGGCGGCGACGAGCACCGTGCGGCCGGTCAGCAGGTCGGGGACGATGGCGTCGAACCAGTACGGGAGCATGCGGACGACGACGTCCTTCAGGCACTCCGTCTGCGGGCGCAGCTCCGGCGGGAGGGTAGCGTAGCGGGGGTCGGAGAACTGGGAGTACTCGGCGTCGCGGTCCAGCGGCGGCGGCGGGGTGTCGTAGGAGCGGCGCCACAGCATGAACTGCTCCTCGCCGAACTCGGCGAGGGTCTGGGCCTTGTCCTTGCCCTGGAGGGCGCCGTAGTGGCGCTCGTTCAGGCGCCAGGAGCGCTGGACCGGGATCCAGAGGCGGTCCGCGGCCTCCAGCGCGAGCTGGGCGGTGCGGATGGCACGCTTCTGGAGGGACGTGTGCACCACGTCGGGCAGCAGGCCGGCGTCCTTGAGCAGCTCGCCGCCGCGCGTCGCCTCCTTCTCGCCCTTCGGGGTGAGGTTGACGTCCACCCAGCCGGTGAACAGGTTCTTCTCGTTCCACTCGCTCTCGCCGTGGCGGAGGAGGATCAGCTTGTACGGTGCGTCGGCCATGGCTTCGAGCCTACCTAAGCTGGTTCGGGGCCGTGGCGGCGCTGGGGCGCCGTCCCGGGCGGAGCGAAGAACCCCTGTGTGATTCGTCTCGCTCCCTTTAATTTAAAGTGAATTCCTCCGCAACCTTTACTCACGCTCACCTGTCAGGGTTGGCGGGGAAGTCTGTTGTCGGGGTCAGTGAAGAGGAGCACAGAACGTGACCGTGCGTTCCTTTGCGCGGCGGATGAAACCGCGAGTCGAGCGGAAGGCCGCCGAGCGGGTGTGGCAGCTGCGTACCATGCGGCGGCGCCGCAAGGCGGCGGTCACTGATCCGGTGCTGCGCCCGGTGGCCGTGCGCGGCCAGCACCTGTACGGACGGGTGGTGACCAGCTTCACCGCGGCGGAGGCGGCGGCCTCCAACCTCGACCTGGTGGTCGCCGCGCTGGAGCAGGAGGGGATCTCCTACTTCCTGGTCCCGACCTCCCGGATACGCCACACCGTCGGGGTCAACGCGGCCGACCGCGAGCGGTTCCTCGCCGCCCTGGAGGCGCAGAACGCGGGCAAGGCCGTGTTCATCGGCCGGCCGCTGCCCGGCGGGCAGCTCAAGAACCCTGCGCTGTTCATGGACGGCGTGCTGCCCTCGCCGCTGCGCACCGCGCCCGTGCTGCGGATCGGCGAGAACCACCTCGGTCCCGAGGGCCAGCTGCTCGCCGGCCCCGAGCTGGCCTGTGACGTGGAGTTCTGGGAGGACGGCGCCGAGCTGCTGGAGTCCGAGGACGGGCCCCGCCGGCTGGCCAAGGTGCAGCCGCAGGCCTCCGAGGACGTGTTCCGCGAGTCGCTGGTCACGCCGCGCAACAACGGCGTCACCGACGTCCTGCCCGCCGACGAGCAGCAGCCCGTCACCGTGCGGGTGGGCGACCGGGAGCTGCCGAGCTTCCTGCCGCTGACCCTGCCGACCGTGAACCGCGTCACGTTCCCGGTCGACGTCGTCTACACGTGGGTGGACGGCGAGGAGCCCGCGATGCGGGCCAAGCGGGCCAAGTACCAGGAGAAGGGCACCGCCGAGATCCTGGACAAGGAGATCAACGAGTCCCGCTACACCAGCCACGACGAGCTGAAGTACTCGCTGCGCTCGCTGGCGATGTACGCCGACTTCGTCCGGCACATCTACATCGTCACCGACGGGCAGAAGCCGCACTGGCTGGACGACAGCGTCGAGGGCATCACCGTCGTCGACCACAAGGACATCTTCCCCGAGGGCGTCCTGCCGGTCTTCAACTCGCACGCCATCGAGACCCGGCTGCACCACATCCCGGGCCTGTCCGACCACTACCTGTACTTCAACGACGACGTCTTCGTCGGCCGCCGGATCACCCCGGAGCACTTCTTCTACGGCAGCGGCCTGATGCGGGTCCCGGTCTCCCCGCTGAAGATCGGCATCGGCAAGCCGCACGCCGAGGAGACCGCCACCAACTCCGCCAGCAAGAACGTGCGGCGGCTGCTGCTGGAGAAGTTCGGCCGGATGACGACGAACAACTTCATGCACACCCCGCTGCCGCAGGACCGCGGGGCGCTGCGCGCGCTGGAGGAGCTGTTCCCGGAGGACATCGCCCGCACCACGGCGTCCCGGTTCCGCTCGCCGACCGACATCGCCATGACGGCCCCGCTGCTCTACCAGTACGCCCTGATGACGGGCCGCGGTGTGCCGGGCAAGTTCAGCTTCCGGTACGTGAACATCAGCCGCCCGGACGCCGAGAAGCGCCTGGCCGACCTGCGCAACACCCGCCGCTTCGACTTCTTCTGCCTGAACGACGTCGACGTGCCGCCGGAGGAGCGCGAGCAGGTCAGCATCCGGATGCACCAGTTCCTGGAGAACTACTTCCCGTTCCCCAGCCCCTACGAGAAGCAGAACTGAGCAGGCCGCGGCCATGGACATCCGTCACCGCCTCGTGACGCTGCCGGGCCTGCGGGCGTTGCGGGACCTGCTGCTGCGCCTGCGGCTGTGGGCGGCCGCCCGGCTCTGGGCGCTGCGCGCGGCCCCGGCCCGCCGCCGGCTGCGCGCCGCCCTCCCCGGGCTGCGCCGGACCGTCCTCGGTCCGGCGCGGCTGTACGGCCGTACGGTCGCCGGGTACACCGCCGCGGAGGCCGCCGCCGCCGACCTGGAGCAGGTGTGCGCCGTGCTGGACGCGGCCGGGGCGCCGTACTTCCTGGTCCCCCGGGAGCCGGGGGCCGGCGGGGCGCGGCAGGTGATCGGTGTCGCGGAGACGCACCGCGCCGCCGTCCTCGCGCGGGCCGCGGAGCACTTCGCCGGTACCGCCCGGTTCGTCGGTCTCGTCGAACCGGACGGCACCGTGGCCGGCGCGGCCCTGTGGGCCGACGGGAAGCTGCCGAAGGCGCTGCGGCGGGCGCCGGTGCTCCGCACCGGTGAGGTGCGCCTCGGCCCCGCGGGGCAGGTGCTCAGCGGTCTGGAGTCCGGCTGCGACATCGAGTTCTGGCGGCACGGCCGGGACCTGAAGGCCGAGCCCGGGTATCTCACCGTGCCCGGCGCCAAGCTGCCGGACGTGTTCGGCGAGTCCCTGGTGGCGCCGCGCCGCAACCCGGTCTCGGAAGTGGTCCCGCCGGCCGCGCAGCAGCCGGCCGAGGTGCCGGGCCCGCGTCGCACGATCCCGACGTTCGCCGCGTTCGCCGAGCCGGGCATCGACGAGGTGACCTTCCCGGTCGACGCCGTCTACACCTGGGTCGACGGGGACGACCCGGCGATGGCGGCGAAGCGCCGCGCCCACCAGGAGCGGTCCGACAACGTCATCGCCCCGCGCGAGACCGGCGCGTCCCGCTACACCAGCCACGACGAGCTGAAGTACGCGCTGCGCTCGCTGGAGATGTACGCCGGGTTCGTCCGGCACGTCTATCTGGTGACCGACTCCCAGGTCCCGTCCTGGCTGGACCCGGAGGCGGAGGGCATCACGGTGGTCGACCACCGGGACATCCTCCCGGCGGACGCGCTGCCCGTCTTCAACTCGCACGCCATAGAGAGCCGGCTGCACCACATACCGGGCCTGTCGGACCACTACCTGTACTTCAACGACGACGTCTTCATCAACCGCCCGGTCGGCGCCGAGCACTTCTTCCACGGCAACGGCATCGCCCGCATACCGCTGTCCCCGCTGAAGCTGGGCGTCGGCGATCCGCACCCGCTGGAGCCGGCGCCGAACTCGGCCGGCAAGAACACCCGCGAGGTGATCCGGCGCTTCCACGGCCGCCAGATCAGGCACAAGTCGCTGCACACGCCGCACCCGCAACTGCGCGCGGTGATGCGGGAGATGGAGGGCCTGGACATCGAGGAGCTGAAGCGGACCTCGTACTCCCGCTTCCGCTCCACCACGGACGTCGCCCCGGCGTCCACGCTCCACCACCACTGGGCGATCGCGACCGGCCGGGCCGTCCCGGCGGACTACCGCTTCCGCTATGTGCAGTTGGGCACCCCGGACATGCGGCGGCGGCTGGCCCGGCTCGCGGCCGGGGAGGACGTCGACTTCTTCTGCCTGAACGACGTGGACACCGACCCGGCTGACCGGGCGGCGGCGCAGGCGGCCATCCACGCCTTCCTGGAGCGGAAGTTCCCGTTCCCGAGCCGCTTCGAGCGGACCGCGCCGGTCGTCCCCCGCCAGTCACGTTTGACGCTCCCCGTCAATTGAGTGGCGCATCCGGCGGCCACGTTTGTAAGTTGTGGCCGCCGGTTGAGCTGCTTACCGCTGTGGGGGATCCGCGATGTCGTCAGCCACCTTGAGACGTGCCGTACGGGAGACCGTCTCCGGGCTCCCCCGCGAGTTCTGGTGGCTGTGGACCAGCACCCTGGTCAACCGCCTCGGCGCCTTCGTCGCCACCTTCATGGCGCTCTACCTCACCCTCGACCGCGGCTACTCCGCCTCCTACGCGGGACTCGTCGTCGCCCTGCACGGCCTCGGCGGGGTGATCTCCTCCCTCGGCGCGGGCGTGATGACCGACCGGCTGGGGCGGCGGCCCACCCTGCTGATCGCCCAGTCGTCGACCGCCCTGTCCGTCGCGCTGCTCGGCTTCATGCACGACCCCGTCGCCATCGCGGCCCTCGCCTTCCTGGTCGGCATGGCCTCCAACGCCTCCCGCCCCGCCGTACAGGCGATGATGGCCGACATCGTGCGCCCCGAGGACCGGGTGCGCGCCTTCTCCCTCAACTACTGGGCGATCAACCTCGGCTTCGCCGTCTCCTCCATGGCCGCCGGCTTCATCGCCGAGTCCAGCTACCTCGCCGGCTTCCTGATCGAGGCGGCGATGACGATGGCCTGCGCGATCCTCGTCTTCGTGAAGCTGCCGGAGTCCCGGCCGGAGCGCACCGCGGTCGAGAAGGCCGCCGAGGAGGTCGGGCTCGGCACCGTGCTGCGCGACGGGCGGTTCATGAGCGTCGTCGGCCTGTCCTTCCTCGTCGCGATGGTCTTCCAGCAGGGCTCGGTCGGACTGCCGGTCGCGATGGGCGAGGCCGGGTTCACCCCCGCCGAGTACGGCCTGGCGATCGCCGTCAACGGCGTCCTCATCGTCGTCCTGCAGATCCCCGTCACCCGCTTCATCCAGCACCGCGACCCGCGCCGGCTGCTGGTGATCTCCTCCGTCCTCGCCGGATACGGCTTCGGCCTCACCGCCTTCGCCGGATCGGTCGGCGCGATCGCGCTCACCGTCTGCGTGTGGACCCTCGCCGAGATCGTCAACGCGCCCACCCAGACCGGCATCGTCGTACGGCTCTCCCCCGTCCACGGGCGCGGGCGCTACCAGGGCATGTACACCATGTCGTGGGCCGTCGCCGGGCTCGTCGCCCCCCTGGTGTCCGGATACGTCATCGACCGGTACGGCGCCGAGTGGCTGTGGGCGATGTGCGCGGCCGTCGGGACCGTCGCCGGGCTCGGGTACGGGCTGCTCATGCGGCGGCTGCCCCCCGAGGAGACCCCGGAGCAGCCGGCCGCGGCGCCGGCGCCGGCCGCGCCCCGGCCCGCGACCGAAGTGGCCTGAGACCGGCGCACACGGAAGGGCGTACGTCTCACGTCCCGTACGGCACGATGGAGAAGTACGTGCCGCACACGGCCCCTTGGGGCCGCCGGGGTGGGAGACACGGATGCCCGACGAGTCCGAACTGATCTTCGTCAGCCATGCCGAGCGGGACGACCAGTGGGCCCAGTGGACCGCCTGGCACCTGGAACAGGCCGGGTACCGGGTCGAGCTGGGGCTGTGGCACTGGCGGGCCGGCGACGACTTCGTGACCAGGATGAACGAGGCGCTGGAACAGGCCTCCGCCGTCGTCGCCGTGCTCTCCCCGCACTACTTCGAGCCCGGCCGGTACACCGAGGAGCAGTGGCGGGCCGCCGTCGCCCGCGGGGGGCGGTTCATCCCCGTGGTGGTCGAGCCGCTGAAACAGGGCCAGTTGCCGGCGTTCCTGTCCTCGCGGATCCAGGTGGACCTGCACGAACTGCCCGACGAGGCGGAGGCGGTCAAGGCGCTCACGGAGGCGGTCCGTGGCCGGGGCCGCCCCGAACATCCCCCGGCGTACCCCCCGACGGCCGCGTCCGGTCCGCAGCCGCGCTTTCCCGCCATCGCCTCGGCATCGGCCGTGTGGGAGGTGCGGAGGCGACGCAATCCGCACTTCACGGGCCGGGACGACGTGATCGCCGACCTGCGGGACAAACTCGTCGCGGAGCGGCACGCCGCCGTACAGGCGCTGCACGGCACGGGCGGCATCGGCAAGACACAGGTGGCGCTGGAGTACGTGTACCGGTTCCGCGAGCACTACGACATCGTCTGGTGGATCGACGCCGAACAGGCCGACCAGATCCCCGTGCACTACGCAGAACTCGCCGCCCGCGTCGGGGCCGGCAAGCCGGATGCCGGTGTGGAGTTCAACGCCCGCTACGCGCTGGACCACCTGCGGTCGCGGGAGCGATGGCTGATCGTCCTGGACAACGCTGAGGAGCCGGAGCGGCTGGAGGCGTGGCTGCCCGACGGGCCCGGGCACGTGCTGATCACCTCCCGGAACCCGGGCTGGAAGCAGATCGTGCCCGGGCTGCCGCTGGGGGTGTTCAGCAGGGCGGAGTCGCTGGCCTATCTGCGCGGCCAGCTGCCCTCCCTGGCTGAGGAGCAGGCGACCGCGCTGGCCGAGGCGCTCGGCGACCTGCCGCTCGCGCTGGCGCAAGCGGCGGGCGCCCTGGGCGACGGCATGCCGGTCGACCAGTACCTGCGGGTCCTGGAGACGAACACCGCCCAACTGCTCGACCACGGCAAGGTGCACGACTACCGGGCCACACTCGCCGCGACGGTGACCATCGCCATGGAGCGGCTGGAAGCCGACCACCCGGACGCGACGGCCGTGCTGCGCCTCGCGGCGCTGCTCGGGCCCGAGCCGATTCCGACGGCGTGGCTGGTGGCGGCACGCGACCGGCTCGCGACCGTGCACGGCGACCCGGGGGACTTCCGCTGGCCCCTCCCGGCACTGCATCCGCTCGCCCGCTACGGGCTGGCCGTCGTCAGCCCGGACGCGTTCCAGGTGCACCGGCTCACCCAGGCAGTGGTGCGGGACGGGATCGCAGCCGGCCGGCGGGACGCGCTGTGGGACGACGTGGTCACCTTGCTCACCGCCGTGGATCCCGGGGATTCGGATCTGCCCGAGTCATGGCCGCGCTGGTCGGCCCTCACTCCGCATCTGACGGCGGGGATGCCGGTCCTGTGCGAACGGACCCGGGTGCGGCCGCTGCTGCTGTCCGCCGCCAAGTACCTCGCCCAGAGCGCTCAACTGCATGCCGCCCGGGAACTCGCCGCCGGCCTGCGCGCACAGTGGGCCTCCAGCCTGGGCGAGAACCACACCGACACCCTGCGTGCCGCCAGCGTGGAGACCGCGGCGGAGGAAGGGCTCGGTTACCACCCGGACCTCTTGGAGCGCGTCGGTGACATCCTGGCGCGCCGACGTGCGGCCCTGGGTGAGGACCACCCCGACACGCTGGAGTCCATGAACGACCTCGCCACGGCGCTGCACAGCGTCGGCCGGTACGCCGACGCACTCGCCCTGCATCAGGACGTCAGGGAGCGCCGGACACGCTTACTGGGCGAGGACGACCGCGCCACACTCCATGCGGCCCACGGAGTGGCCCGCGCACTGACCATCCTGGGCCGATTCGATGAGGGCTTGCGCGTCGCCGAAGACGTGCTCGAGCGCCACGGCGCGACACTCGGCGAAGACCACCCGCAAACGCCGCGCTTCCTGCGTGACATCGCCGTGCTGCTCGTCTACCTCGGCAGGTACAAGGAGGCCTATCGCAAGGCTGTCGACGCGCACGAGCGTGCCCGCGCCGCCATGGGGGACAACCACCCGGAGACGCTGAGCGCCGCGCACGGCCTCACCATGGCCCTGACCGCCCTGAATCGCCACACCGAGGCACAGCACCTCATCAAGGACACGCTTCAGCGGCTGCAGCGCAACTTCGGGGAGAGCCACACCTACGCTCTCGAACTGACCACCAGCCTGGGCTTCGTCCTGGCCACCTGCGGACGCCCGGCGGACGCCCATACCCTGCTGACGGACACGATGACGCGGCATGTGCAGGTGTACGGCACGGACTACCCCAACTCCCTCCAGTGCGACCTCGGCATCGGGATGAGCCTGCACGGCATGGGACGCAACACCGAGGCGGAGCAGCACCTGCGGGACCTCAGGCGCCGGATCCACCGGATCCTGGGCGCCGAGAACGTCCTCGCCGACAACGCGACCCGGGCCCTGGCCGTCACGCTCGCCGCCCAGGGCAAGCACCGCGAGTCCCACAAGCTCCTGGCTTACGTCCAGCGCAGGGCCCCTCTCAGGATGCCCGTCCAGCGCCAGGCGCCCCCCGGGAGAGGCCGCCGCTAGTCCCGGGTCAGTCCCGCGACCGCTCGATCAGGTGCGCGAACGCGTCGAGGTTCCGCGTCGGCTCCCCGCGCGACACCCGCCACTCGTACTCCCGGCGGATCGCGCTCGCGAAGCCCAGTTCCAGGAGGCTGTTGAAGGCGCCGTCGGCGGCCTCCAGGACCTGGCCGAGCAGCCGGTCGACCTCCTCGGGGGTGACGGCGGCCAGCGACAGCCGGCCGGTGACGTAGACGTCGCCGAGCGGGTCGACGGCGTAACTCACGCCGTAGAGCTTGAGGTTGCGCTCCAGGAGCCAGCGGTGGACGCAGGCCTCGTTCTCGTCGGGGTGGCGGATGACGAACGCGTTCAGGGACAGGGAGTGTCTGCCCGCGATCAGCGAGACGGTCGTCGACAGCTTGCGGGTGCCGGGGAGCTTGACCACGAAGTGGCCGGGCTCCGGGCCCTCCCACTCCAGCCCGGCGTCCTTCAGGACGCCTTCGATGATCTGCGCGGCCTGCCGTTGTGCCTCACCCATGGACTCACCCATGCAGCGAGCGTACGCGACGCCGGTGGGCGTGCAGCGCGGCCGTGTAGACCTCCGCGGTGGCCGCGGCGGACGCCTCCCAGCCGAACGCGCGGGCGTGGGCGGCGGCGGCCGCCCCCATCCGGTCGGTCAGGGTGGGGTCGGCGGCGAAGTCGTGCAGCACGCGCGCGTAGGCCGCCGGGTCGTGGCCCTGCACGAGGACGCCGGTACGGCCGTCGCGGACCGCCACGGGCAGGCCGCCGACACAGGCCGCGAGGACCGGCGTACCGGACGCCTGGGCCTCGATGGCGACCAGGCCGAACGACTCGCTGTACGACGGCATGACCAGCACGGACGCCGCACGAAACCAGTCGGCCAGGCGGTCCTGGTCGACGGGCGGGCGGAAGCGGACGACGTCGGCGATGCCGAGGCGGGCGGCGAGCTTCTGCAGGCCCTCCGGCTTGGCGAGGCCGCTGCCGCTGGGGCCGCCGACGACGGGGACGAGTATGCGGGAGCGCAGTTCGGGGTGCCGGTCCAGCAGCACGGCGACCGCGCGGAGCAGCACGTCCGGCGCCTTCAGTGGCTGGATGCGGCCCGCGAAGAGGGGGATCAGGGCGTCCTGGGGCAGTCCGAGGCGGGCGCGGGCGGCGGCGCGGCCGTCGCCCGGGGTGAAGCGCTCCAGGTTCACGCCGGGGTGGACGACGGCGACCTTGGCGGGGTCGGCGTCGTAGTGCCGGACGAGTTCGCCGGCCTCTTCGTCGGTGTTGGCGACCAGCCGGTCGGCGGCGGCGACGATCTGGGTCTCGCCGATGACCCGGGCGGCGGGCTCGGGGGTGTCGCCGTCGGCGAGGCTGGCGTTCTTGACCTTGGCCATGGTGTGCATGGCGTGCACCAGCGGGACGCCCCAGCGCTGGGCGGCGAGCCAGCCGACGTGGCCGGACAGCCAGTAGTGGGAGTGGACGAGGTCGTAGTACCCGGGGCGGTGGCCGGCCCAGGCCTGCATCACGCCGTGGGTGAAGGCGCACAGCTGGGCGGGCAGCTCCTCCTTGGCGAGGCCCTCGTAGGGGCCCGCGTCGACGTGCCGGACGAGGACGCCGGGCGCGAGCTGGACGGAGGGCGGCAGGCCTCCGGCGGTCGCCCGGGTGAAGATCTCGACCTCGATGTTGATCGCGGCGAGCCGCCGGGCCAGCTCCACGATGTACACGTTCATGCCGCCGGCGTCGCCCGTGCCGGGCTGGTGCAGCGGGGAGGTGTGCACGGAGAGCATCGCGACGCGGCGCGGCCTGCGGTGCAGCCGCAGGCGCGGGGGCGCTGCCGGGGAGCGACGTCCGAGCCTGCCGATGTACTGGCTCACGTGCCGTTCCTCCTTGCTGCGGGCATGCCTGCGCGAGGACGTGCGGGCCCTCCACGAGGGGGAACACCGGAGCTGGCCGCTCCATTTCCACCCCGCCGGTCTTTGCCGAATCATTACCCACTCTCGCTCAACCGTTCGAGGGTCGGTCGCGTGGCACCGCGCGGTCCGGTGCGGCCCTCACCTGCGCCTACCCTCGAAGGCATGACATCCCGCGCCACCACCCGCCCCCACGCTCGGCTTCGCTCGAGCGGGGCGGCCCCCGTCGTGGGAACGGTGACCCGCGGGACGACCAACCCCAACCGGCTGCGCCGCATGGACCGCTGGATCGCGGCCACGCACGGCGCCGAGCTGCGCCGCGCCGGCGCCCCGGTCGCCGTCGACCTCGGCTACGGCGCGGCCCCCTGGACGGCCGTCGAGCTGCTGGGGCGACTGCGGGCCGTCGCGCCCCACGCGCGCGTGGTCGGCATCGAGATCGAACCGGCCCGGGTCGCGGCGGCACGGCCGTACGAGCGCGACGGGCTCGTCTTCCGGCACGGCGGCTTCGAGGTGCCCGTCGACCGCCGCCCGCACCTCATCCGGGCGGCCAACGTGCTGCGC
>NZ_MUND01000128.1 GCF_002154375.1 Streptomyces glaucescens
TTCGCCATCCCGATCAACCAGGCGAAGTACGTCGCCCAGGAACTGATCAAGAACGGCAAGCCCGTCTACGCGAAGATCGGCGCCTCCGTCTCCCTGGAGGACGGCACCGACGGCGCGAAGATCACCGACACCGGCGCGGGCGGCTCCGACCCGGTCGAGGCGGGCGGCCCCGCCGACAAGGCCGGCCTGAAGCCCGGCGACGTGATCACCAAGCTCGACGACAGGGTGATCGACAGCGGCCCCACCCTGATCGGCGAGATCTGGACCCACAAGCCCGGCGACAAGGTCACCATCACCTACGAGCGCGACGGCAAGACCCGCACGGTCGAACTGACCCTGGGCAGCCGCGTGGGCGACAGCTGACCCCCACCGATCACAAGGGGCGCCCCTCTCATCGGGGGGCGCCCCTTGTGCATGCGTGCTGTCGCAGCCTCAGGGCCGACAGCCGAGCTTCTTCTTATAGGCGTCGAAGTAGGCCGGGCCGAGCTTCTCCAGTTGCGCTTGCGAATCGCGGTTCCATCTCAGGTCGTTGACCTGCACCGATACCGCGTCACCTTTCTCGCTGACCCCTGGGCATGGAATCACAGTTGCCACCCCGAAGTTCCATGAGGCATATTTGCCCCTCTCGAAGTAGCGCAGACCCTTGACGTCGTAGGTTTCGAACAGATCGCGCAGCTCGTATCCACTCTCGCGCCAGGTAGCGTCACTGACCACGGAGTCGTTCCCGTCCACGTACATGTGGCAGAACTGGCCTTCTTCGAGGGTGAAATAACCGGAATCCTGTTCCAGCATGTCACCATCGTCGAGCAGATTTTCCAGTACCTCTCTGTCGGCGGGAATACCACAAATGTTGTCCGGGACCGGATAAGAAAGACCCTGATCATCCGAGGAGCCACAGGCGGTAAGCATCGTCACGAGGAAAGCAGTGGCGACCAGTCTCTGCACCCGCGCATGTGACCCCTGCCTTCTCAATGGCTGATGGGTCGAGCTTTGGAGGTTTCTCACGTTCCGTCTCCCGAGGAATTCCACTGAGCGCCATCGGTATGACTAAGACCGGCTGCAGTTCGAACACCTCGTTCGATGTCCTCCCTGGTCCTCTGGTCGATGCCTGCATGGTGGGTGAAATAGCTGACTACAGCTGCCGCTGAGGCTTCCACCACAGCTTTCCGCCCCTTCGTGTACTCCCTGCCCGCATCATGTTCGGCCTCATCCGTGGTGTCCTGCGAAACGCTCTTCACCACATTCTCCGACACATCCTCAGCCAGCCAGTTGATTGGTTCTCCCACCACGGAGAAAGGAGCTGGGATAGCTGACGTGCCCAGGCCCACAATACGGTTGACCCACTTTGCATTGTCGGCCACCGCCTCGTTGTACTCCTTGTTCGAAGCGGTGTGGTAGTCGTAGATCGCGTCGGCCCGGGCGTTGCTCATGACTCCCGCAATGGCCGCACCTGGCGCGACCAGGTCGCCGACGCGCGCGCTGTCCTCAGCTGTGAGGCCCTTCCCCTCCGTATCCAGGAAATTGTGGACAACGTTCGTGGTGTATGCCTGCTGCGCAGCAGTGATGGCGCTGTACGCGTTCGGATCCTGCCCGACCAGTCCGAGGAACTTCATGGCATTTCCGGAGTCGAGGTTGGCCGCCGCGCCATTGACCGGGAAAACCTTGCTCTCGGCGCCTTCCAGATACATGGAGCGCTGGAAGTCCCCCATGTAATCCGCCGAGATGTGCCCGAGGCTGTCCCGCAACGCGTAGAGCGGCCCGGTCTTCTCCTCCTCCAGGTCCCCGTTCAGGTTGTGCGTCAGCAGGTCCGGATGCGCCGAGAACTTCTCCACGATGTCGTGGACCAGCTTGGCCTGCGCCTCGGTGTGCTTGATCGAGGGGTCAGCGATGTCGCTGTCGTACGGGCGCCCTGTGGTCGCGGCCTCCAGCGCGTGGCCGAGGGCGTCGGGCCCGAAGTTGAGGGCCTTCTTCGTGCCTTCCTCATCCGCCAGGACGTTGTGGGCGTTCGTGTCGATCGTCCACTCGAAATCCTTGTCCGTGAAGAGATCGAGGTAGGACTTGAAGTCCGTCTTCTCCCCGGACTTGATCGTGCCGTCCTCGTTGTATGCCGTGGGCGGCTGCGTGAAGAACTGCTCCGCGGCCTCGGGACTGTGTCCGAGGGCCTCCAGCACGCTGTTCAGCGGTTCATTGCCGGTGCCGAGCTTCCCGGAGGGATTGAATCCATAGCCGTCGTCGCTGCCGGCGGGCTTGTTCGCCAGGAAGCGGCGCGGATCGTCCTGGTGCAGCTGGGTGACGTGCTCCGCGATGGGGGTGAGGAACGCGGGGTCGTAGTTGCCGTAGCGGAGCAGGCCGCCCAGCACTTGGTATCCGTAGGGCCGGTTCATCATGCCGCGCTCCCACTCGATCTCCTGGGTGCCCAGCTTGCGGAACTCCGCGCCCCACCAGGAGGGCAGATGCTGCCGGTCTCCCTTGATGCTCTGGGGGGTGTAGGGATCCGTGGCGTTGGCCAAAGCATGGCCCATGTACTTCTGAAGATCCTGTACCCCGGCCAGCCGCGTCTTCGTCGCGCCCTCGCCGGTCCCGTCGTTCGACATGGCACCGTAGAACTCGAGGGTCTGCCTGGGCCCGCCCAGCCCCTGGAAGAACTCGGTCGCGAACTCCCCGTCCTCCTCGCGTCCGTTGTGGCGCAGCAGCCGGTTGAGTTCCGCGAGTTCCCGGTCGGTCATGGTCTCGCGCTTCTCAGCCAGTTCCAGGGCCCGTTCGACCTGCGCGTCGTTGAGCGAGTCGTACTTCGCGTGACCGGCGTTGTACGGGTCGTTTCCGTGGGTGCGCGACAGTGCCATCTTGGTGGAGATGTCGATGTCGTTGGCGTGGGCGATCTTCCCTGTGATCGAGTCGGCGTAGCGCTGCCGCTCCTCCAGGTTCTTGTCGTCCTTCGGGTCCGCGCCCGGCATGGCATGGGCGTCGACGCTCACCGTGCCGTCTCCGTTGTCCCGGACGGTGTAGCCCTTGTCCTTGGCCTCCGCGGTGAGGGTTCGCACCCCCTTCTGCAGCGCCTCCAGTTCACGGTGTGCGTCATCCAGGACCTTGTGAATGCCGTTGGCCTCCACGTGGAGATCCGCGATCTCCTTGGCCGTCTTGCTGACGAACTGCCGAGTGACGCCCGCGTTCACGCCTTCCCAGCGCGCCCGGTCGGACTTCTTCTGGAGCCCGTCACGTGCGTCGGACTCGAGCTGCTTCAGGTTGTCGACCGCCTTCTTCCAGTCGGAGACCGCCGAGCCCAGCTTGCCGAGGTCGACCTGCATGAGGTCGTGGTAGGTGAGGGACATCTCCGAGCTCCCTGTGCTACTTGAAGTACTTGTCGAGCTCGGAGGCGGGCACTGCCGAGCCGTCCCGCCTCATGATCGCGGCGGCGATCTCGGCGTCGTCGTTGGCGTGCAGCTTCTTGCTGAAGTCGAGGTGGTTCGAGATGTGGGCGCAGGCCTGGCGGACCGCCTTCACCTGCCCCTCCCAGATCGTCAGCGTCGTCATGAGTTCGTCGCCCATGACGAAGTTCGACTTGGAGAGTTCCGCCGCCGCCTGGTGCGTTGAGCCGGCGTGGTCGCCGTTCATGCCTGCACCGGCGATGTCGACCTTCTTGACCAGCTCACTGTGCAGGACGAAGGCGTCGTGTCCTACAGCGCCGAGATCGTCCTGCTGCACGACCAGGTCGGCTTTGCCACCGGAACCCGGCCCTTGCGCGGGCGCCTGGTTCAGCCGCATCTGCGTCGGCCGGGAGTCGGCGGCCTGAGCCTTCAACTGCTCCCATTCGTCCCACGCCATGGGTTCGCTCCCCCCGTTGCCGTCAGTCGGTGATCGTCCTGGTTCGCTCTGGAGTGTGCGCCAGAGAGGTTATCGCGGCCGCGACCGGCCGACGGATCCGAGACAGACGGACGCCATGGCGAGCGGAGAAGTGCCGGCGGGCGCCGTTGCGGGCAGCGCCCGGGCTGCCGCCCCCATGATCCGTCCGATCCCGGTACGCTGTACCCGCTCCGCCCCTGGCGGACGAGGTGGGTTGCCCGAGCGGCCTAAGGGAACGGTCTTGAAAACCGTCGTGGCGCAAGTCACCGTGGGTTCAAATCCCACACCCACCGCGCAGCGAGACGGCCTCTGACCAGGCGATACGGTCAGGGGCCGTCGTGTTGCGCAGTGTCCGCTGATGACCGTGACTTCCCGCGGCTTACCCCTAGATCGGGCACGGAGGGGGCACAGGCACCTTGGACTGTATGCCGGGGTCCGGTGGGGCCTACTCAGGACGCCGTTCGCGCGCCACGCTCGTACGACCACCCCGCGAGCCGCCTCTTACTCCCACCGGTTCGGCATACGCCTCGGGTGCCCCCGGGGCACCTGTTGTCGGGGCGCCTCGACTCTACGGGCAACGTCGCGAACGAGCCTCATCTTTATCAGGTCGATCAACGGGCGTTTGTGACGTCGGTCAACCGGCCGCAGTCCGTTAGTGCCGGTCCATGAAGGTTCGGCCTCGACCGCTGCTGTTCGGACCCGTTGGTGTCAGGCGTTGGTGTCATCCGTCAGAGGCGGACTTGACGCGAGAGGGGCAGGGTGTCTAGGGCTGGAACCCTGTCGTGCAACCGTTCGGCCTTTGAGCAGTCTCCCTGGGACACGACGGCGGGCATGGTCACACTGTGAACAAAGTGTCCGACTGCTGTCGGTCGGTCATCGGTCAGTGCCGTCGCGATCGAGTGCTTGTTGGGCCAGCTTGCTGAACTCACGGATGTTACGCGAGAGTCGCTGCATATTTTCCTTGGCTGCGTTTCTGAATGTTTGGATCTGTGCCCTCGCGGAGGGGACCCTGGACAAGGCCGAGATGACCTTGGAGTGACGAACCAGGTCGTCAGCAGCATCCGCGATGGCGCCAGCGGGTTCAAGAACAGACTCCGGGCCTACGAGCGAAACTTCCAGCCATGCATTTCGTAGCGTCGTATAGAGATTGTCCGCTTCGGTGCAGAAGGCCTGGTCTGGAGGAGGGACCCGGTCGTCGTATTCGTCCGGCAACGCCACGCCGACTCTGGTGATCAAGTGTTCTCGTAGTGTGGTGGCGGCTGCGAGAAATGCCTTGTAGGCGATCTCTCGTGACTCCCCCCGCTTGAGAAGGTGCGCTGATCGAGCTGTGATCTTGGCCTGGCGCTGGGCAGCCCACCCGGTTGACAGGCCAGCCATTGTCGTCCCGATCGCCCCAGCAACTGCTCCAAGTACTGCCGCAAGTCCTGCATCCATGGGTGGCAGTCTGTCCGACCGACGATGGTGTCGTGCCAAGAACCTCAACCCTCTACTCGCCCCAGCTCCCATCCCGTCCGCCGTCGACCCACACACCGTGGAGCGGGCGTGGTTCAGGGGCGTCAAGGTGGAGCGCGCCACTGTACGAACGACCTTGACGCCCCTGGGCCGCGTCTGCTCGGCTCTGCCTGGGTCGACGGCGGACGGGATGGGAGCACTCCACGCACGCCACTACGTGCCCGCGGTCGGCGACGGCGCCCCCCGCCATCCCGGTGCCGGCCGATCCCCCGCCGGAGGCATTGCCTTGACCGCGGGCCGCTCTATGCGGTGATCGACTCATGGCCACCGGTCCTATCCACACGTGGGCGCGCGCGGCGCAGCGCGGGCGGAGCGGGCCGAAGGCAGGAGCGGCGTCCGCAGCGGAGCCGGGAAGCGCGCCCGGCGGAGCGGAGCGCAGCCGGGTGCCTTGATGAGGTAGAGAAACCTGTAACAGCTTTCGCTCTGGCCCGGGTCAAGCCGAATGCGCGTCGGTGGTCAGGAGTCGGCTCGTGAATCCGGCTTGGCACAGGCGCTCGTATGCCTCGAGTACGTCGGCGGGTAGCGGTTGGCTGATCATGAATCCCTGCTCCGGGTAGATCATCAGTCGCTGAAGCGCGCCGACCAGCATGTCGATCACTAGGCGGGCGTCGCCGATGGAGTCGACGTACTCGTCGAGTGTCATCGGAGTGGAAGCGCTGACGACCTCGACTTCGGGCCAGAGCTTGCATGCAGTGGCGTACGCTCGCCGCTCCTCGTACGGCTTGCTGATCAGGAGCACCGAGGACACCTCGATCCCCCTCTTCTCCAGCAGCTCTCGTGAGAAACGGATATTCTCGCCCGTGTTGCGGGCGCGCGGCTCCACGAGAACGGCCGCGCTGGGGACACCAAGTTCCATTGCCCGTTCCTGGTAGTGGACAGCTTCACCGCGGGGCATGCGTTCCCGTGTCGTGGGGCTGGTGGCGCCGGTGAACAGGAGCAGCGGGGCCATACCGCGCTTGTACAGGTCCACTGCGATGTCAGCCACGCCCAGGTCGTGGCTACCGAGTCCGATGGCAACCGAGCACGGCCGGGGCGAGTGGCCCATCTGGTGGTATTCCCACACGCGCCGGGCGTCTGCCCAATCCTGTTTCGTGATCACTGCTGACCTTCCCCGTCCTTCGCCGAGTCGGGCACCTTGAAGTCGTACTCCCACGCGAAGCGCGATGCCGCGTGCACTCCGATGGCGAACTCCACGACAGTGCCGTCGGCGGTGTAGGTCGTCCGATGCAGCTCTACGACCGGTTCGCCCGGCGGTAGCTGGAGTTGCTTCACCTCGTCCGGGGTGGCGGCACGGGCGAACAGTCGCTCCCTCATGTGATCGATCTCGTAACCCGCGTCGTACAGCACGCGAAATCCGCCGCCCCGGCCGGCGGGTCCCGGGGTGGGGTCCACCAGTCGCGTGCCTTCCACATGCTCGGGCCGGTAGTAGCTGGTCAGCGTGTGCGTCGGCTGATCGCCTTCCTTCACCAGACGCGCGCGGGCGTAGACCTCGGCGCCCTCCGGTAGTCCATGTGCGGCTGCCACCTCCGGTGGCGCCACGACGCGACTGACCGTCTGGGTCTGCTCGTTCCGGCGATACCCGCGTCCGGAAGCCACGCGGTCCGCGATGAAGGCGACCTCGTCACCGTCCCGCCACTTGACCTTGTCGTAGCGGGCGATACCCAAGCGCTTGAGGGGAACGCGCTGACGCACGACGGTGCCGTGCCCGCGCGACGAGGTGACCAGGCCTTCGGCTTCCAGCGCCTTGTAGGCGGCATGCACGGTGGCCTTGGAGCCTTCGCCTGCCTCGACAAGCTCTCTGATGTGCGGCAGTCGCTGGCCAGGGGCGTAGTCACCCCTTTTGATCTGCTCGGCCAGCTTGTCTGCCAGCTCTCGCCACTTGGGCGCCATCTCGAACCCCTCTCGACGAGACCTAGTGAAACATAGTCCTAGGACTGTTGACAGTCCTAGGACTGCGATGCACTATCTCTCTCAACGGCTCGCAGTCCTAGGACAGCGGGGCTTACGCGTCCCTATTGGGCTGCTCCGACATCAACACTGGGAGTAACTGATGGCGTCCTTCAAGATCGACCTGTCGACCGCTGTGGTCTTCGTGGCGACCGCGCCGGAACCGAAGATGGCGAACAAGAAGACCGGAGAGCGGGCCCTTGACCGGGAGACCGGCGCGAGCCTGTCAACCGTGGGCCTGCTGGTCTCGGACGAGGGGGAGGGGAACCTCTACCAGGTGACCGTCCCGGAGACGGGCTACCCGGAGGGCCTGACGCCGGGCATGCCGGTCAAGGTGATCGGCCTCAAGGCGCGGGACTGGGAGAACGAGTTCAACGGCCAGAAGCGGCATGGGATCTCGTTCCGTGCGGTCGCGATCACCCCGGCGGCCTGACCATGGCCGACGTGACGATGTGGCTGGAGGCCACGGGAGCCTTAGCCGGTGCTGGCGGGCTCGGTTACGCCAGGTTCCGCGCTCCGCGTGTGTACTGGTCGCTGGTCGGGGCGCCGCTCACCTGGGGCCGGGTCGCCCTCACCTATCGTTCCACGATGGACGTGTGCGGTCTGACGGTGCAGCCGTCCGGCCTGCGGGCGTTCGTCACTCGCAACGTCGCCCGCCGTGAGGTACAGCCGGTACCGCCGAGGATCCGCCGGGTCCGCCCCACTTCGACCGGCCTGCGGGTCACCCTGCGCCTGCCCGCTGGTCTGGAACCGGCGGACGTGATGGCCTCCTCGGAACGGCTCCGTCACGCGTGGGGTGTGCACTCGGTGACCGTGGTGGCGACCAAGCCCGGATGCGTTGAGCTGCGCATGACCGGCTACGACGTGCTGCGCCGGGTGCGGATGCCGCGCAAGGCACGGCCCCGCGACATGGTGGTGCCGGTCGCACTGCGGGAGGACGGGACCGCCTTCGAGCGGGACTACCGCAAAGCCCCCATGGCCCTCACCCTGGGCGCCAACCACTCCGGCAAGTCGATGTACCAACGTTCCCTGATCAAGGGACTCGCACAGCTTCCTGTCGCGCTGGTGGGCATCGACTGCAAGCGCGGGGTGGAACAGACCGCCTTCGCACCCCGCCTGTCGGCCCTGGTCACCACACCGGATGAAGCCGCGTCGCTGCTGGATGTGCTGGTGGCGGAGATGGAAGACCGCTTCGACCTGCTGAGCCTGCACGGAGCCTCCGACATCTGGGAACTCTCCGAGGCGATACGCCCGGTGCCGGTCGTGGTCCTGGTCGACGAGGTCGCCGAACTGTTCCTGATCTCCTCGCGCAAGGACGAGGAACGCCGGGAACGGATTGTCACCGCGTTGATCCGCCTCGCGCAGATGGCCCGCGCGGTTGGCATCTACCTGGAGATCTGTGCCCAGCGCTTCGGCTCCGAACTGGGCAAGGGCGCCACCATGCTCCGCGCCCAGCTCACCGGCCGCGTGGTGCACCGGGTCAACGACAAGCAGACCGCCGAAATGGGCCTCGCCGACGTGGCCCCGGACGCGGTCCCGGCCGCCAGCCTGATCCCGATGGAGCGCCCCGGTACGGCTGTGGCGGCCGATTCCACGGGCGGCTGGTCGAAGATCCGCACTCCGCACACCTCCCGCGACGACGTGATCGCCGCCTGCCGCACCTTCGCCCACCTGGTGCCGGACCTTCCCGCGCTGGAGCCCTTCCGCCCCTTCGTGCCCGCCGAAGCGCCGGCGCCCGGCCCGTCGCTGGTCAAGCCCCGACCGGTCACCGACTGACACCCCGCTGGACCAGGGGCGGCATGCCCCGCGCTCCGTCCCTGACCGGCCCGACTTCCCTTCGAAGGGAGGTAACCCATGCCCCGCTCAATCCGCCCGGACGCCGTACTCGTCCAGGCCGTCATCGCCGGTGCCCTGTCCTTCGCCCACCTGCACGACCTGGCCGCAGCAGCCGGACAGACCGGCTGGAAAGCCTGGGCCTACCCCGTCTCCGTCGACCTGCTGCTGGTCGCCGCCTGGCGACGGCTGCGCACGGCCCGCCGCGACCGCTCGGCCTGGACCTGGTTCGTCATCGCCCTGGCCGCCTCGCTCGGCGCGAACGTCGCCACCGCCGGACTCCTCGACCTGGCCCACGTGCCCGCCTGGCTGCGCATCCTCGTCGCCGGTTGGCCCGCCCTGGCCTTCCTCGGCGGAACCCTCCTCGTCCACAGCCCCACCACCCTGGTGGAACCTGCACGACCTGTGAACGACGAACCGGCCGCGCCAGAAGTCGAGACACACCGCGTCGACACCACGTCCGAGCCGGACCCCGCACCCACCGTGCCTGAACTGGACCCGGCCCCGGCTCCGACGCCATCGCAGTCCGCGCCCGCGGCTCCTCCGGTCCCGGCCGCGCTGCTGGACCACGCCCGCAAGATCGCCGACGCCCACCAGGCATCCACCGGCACGCCGATGCCCGCCAACGCACTTTCGGCTCGGCTCGGCCTGCCCGCCCCGATGGCCGACGCCATCGCCGCTCAGCTCCAACTCACCTGACCGGGGAGGACTACAGCTCATGCCCCAGACCTTCGACCGCGCCGCCGACTACATCGACGCGGCCCGTGAGATGGCCGCCGCCGGCCGTCCGGCCCTGGCCCGGCTGCTCGCCGAGGAGGCCGCCGACCGAACTCCGGACGCCGACACCGCCGCCCGCATCCTCGCCGAGTTCCCCGGCCCCAGCCTCCGACAGGAGGGCTGACCTCATGGCCGTCTACCGCCGCTTCCGCGACCGCATCCGCATCGGCCCCGTCCAGGTCGCCACGTACTACGACGGCCGGGGCCGCGACAAGCACACCGCCGCCTGCACCGCCCCCGGCTGCGGCTTCTCCGCCGACTACGCGGACCGCTCCGCCGCCGAACTCGCCGCCCGCACCCACCGCTGCAAGGCCTAGGAGACCCCCGCCATGAACGTCCCGCTCTGGCTCGCGCTCCTCGTCGTCGGCTACCTCGGCATCAAGCTCGTCCGCCCGCCCTGGTGGCTCG
>NZ_MUND01000129.1 GCF_002154375.1 Streptomyces glaucescens
CCCCATCTCGGTCCGCCCAGCCCCCAGCCCGCTGCGTCCGCTGCGCTACGAGCTGCGCCGGGCCACCGGGGTCGGCATCGGGTTTCTCACCGGCGCCGTGGTGCTTGTGGTCTCGGCGCTCGCCGCGGTCGTCCTGGCCCGTTTCGGGCACACCCCGCAGGCGCGGCTGCTTGCCGCGTGGCCGCGGGAGCTGCCGCTGCCGCCCGCGGCGCTCGGCGCGGGGCTGCTGGGCGCGCTGGCCTTCGGGGACGAGTTCCGTCACCCGGCTCTGGCGGCGGATCGCGGCACGGTGCCCCGCCGGCTGGGGCTGCTCGCCGCCAAGCTCCTCGTGTCCGCGGTCACCGGGCTGGTCCTGGCCGTGCTGACCGTGGGGTGCGATGCCGAGGTGCTCTATCTGTTGTACGGACGGGAGCTCGTGACGGTTCCCGTGGACTGGCTGTCGCTGGGGGTGAGTTGGATCGGGCTGGTGATCGGCTGTGCCTGGGCCGGGGTGCTGGCCGCCGGGGTGTTCCGGTCCACCGCGGGCGGGCTCGCGGTTGTGGTGGCCGTGCCGGTGATCGTCGTACCGCTCGTACAGAAGTTCCTGGAGGGACCGTCCGTGAGGAGCGCGGCGGGCTTTCCGCTGCGGCTGCGCGAGGTGCTGCTGTCGCAGTGGCCTCTCGGTGGGGAGCGCTATGTGTCGGCCGTGGCGCGAGTGGTCGGCCAACCCGTCGGAAGTGCGCTGACGTTGTCGCTGGCCACGCTGCTCTGCGCGTATGTGCTCACGACACTGCGGCGCAGGGTCAGGTGACAACCGTCCGCGCCCATCCGGTCCGGCTCGTGCACAACTCCCTCGCAGAACGCCCATTTCCTTCCGATAAGGCGTCAATTGCGACGCGGTGAGCGATCACCCTTTCGTGTGCTTTTCACCAAAGACCTCAAGGGAGTTGGAGGCGACGCCGACAAAGGATCCGTGAGTACCCTTGCGCACACCATGATGACCTCCGCCCGCGCCGCAGAGTCCGGCCTCGCCGGCCCGGGCGAACTCGACCGCTATCCCTTCGCGGAGGCCGCCGCCGCGGACCGCGTCGGGGTCCCCGCCTGGGAGGGCGCGGACCCCGAGCTGGGCCGGGTGAGCCGACGCGCCGCGGGCAGCCGCGGCCGCGGCCTCCACGGCCAACTCGTCCAGCAGCTCGGACAGATGATCGTCTCCGGCGACCTCGGTGCCGACCGTCCGCTGGTGCCCGAGGAGATCGGCCAGCGCTTCGAGGTGTCCCGCACCGTCGTCCGTGAGTCGCTGCGCGTCCTGGAGGCCAAGGGCCTGGTCAGCGCCCGCCCGAACGTCGGCACGCGCGTGCGTCCCGTCAGCGACTGGAATCTGCTCGACCCGGACATCATCGAGTGGCGGGCCTTCGGTCCCCAGCGGGACGACCAGCGCCGCGAGCTGAACGAGCTGCGGTGGACGATCGAGCCGCTGGCCGCGCGGCTGGCCGCCGGCCACGGCCGCGAGGACGTCCAGCAGCGGCTGTCCGACATGGTGGAGATCATGGGGCACGCCATGGGGCAGGGCGACGCGCTCACGTTCTCCCGCGCGGACACCGAGTTCCACTCGCTGCTCATCCAGATCGCCGGCAACCGGATGCTGGAGCACCTTTCCGGCATCGTCACGGCGGCCCTCCAGGTCTCCGGAGGTCCGGTCACGGGCTGTGACCGCCCGAACGAGGCGACGCTGGTCCACCACGGCCGGATCGTCGACGCCCTCGCCGCGGGGGACGGCGCCGCGGCCGAGGAGGCCATGCGCCAGCTGCTCACCGTGCATCCAGAGGTGGAGCGCGTCGTTCCCGCGCCGCGCGAGCACTGAGCGGAAGCGGAAACCCCGGACGTCGCGGCCGGGGGGCTTCCCTCTTCCTCGTCTGTGTGGCGTCGCCGGTCCGGCGAGCCGTCTCCCGTCGGACCCCGCAGGATCCACCGGACCTGCAGGGTCCGCCGCCGCGAGTGGCGCCGCGAGTGGCGCCGCGGCGGGCGTCCGCCAGACCGCACATGACCTTGTATGTCTGTGTCCGACCATTTTTGGGCACTTACGGGGTGTGACTCGGGCCACGCAAGTTGGGCGTAACGCTCGGGGGAACAGCGCGATGACCTAAGAGGTGACAGCCGCGGAGGGAATACGGACGCCGTTCAAGGCGCTGTGCATCTTCCCGGCCCCCGCCCGCGCCGTCGGCCCATCCGCAAGCCGACGGTCGGCTCTCGTCCGCCGTGGACGGGGCCGGAAGTCGTTTTCCAACGTTCCGAGAGGTTGTTCGTGTCGGCCAGCACATCCCGTACGCTCCCGCCGGAGATCGCCGAGTCCGTCTCTGTCATGGCGCTCATTGAGCGGGGAAAGGCTGAGGGGCAGATCGCCGGCGATGACGTGCGTCGGGCCTTCGAAGCTGACCAGATTCCGGCCACTCAGTGGAAGAACGTACTGCGCAGCCTCAATCAGATCCTCGAGGAAGAGGGTGTGACGCTGATGGTCAGTGCCGCAGAACCCAAGCGCACCCGAAAGAGCGTCGCAGCGAAGAGCCCGGCCAAGCGCACCGCCACCAAGGCGGTCGCGGCGAAGACGGTGACCACTCGTAAGGCCACCACCTCCGCCGCGCCGGCCGCGCCCGTCGACCCTGCCGTCGACCCCACCGAGGAAGCCGCGCCCGCGAAGAAGGCCGCTGCCAAGAAGACCACCGCCAAGAAGGCGGTCGCGAAGAAGACCACCGCCAAGAAGACGGCGGCCAAGAAGACCGGCGCCAAGAAGGACGACGTCGAGCTGCTCGACGAAGAGGTCCTCGAGGACACCAAGGTCGCGGACGAGCCCGAGGGTGCCGAGAGTGCCGGCTTCGTCCTGTCCGACGAGGACGAGGACGACGCCCCCGCGCAGCAGGTCGCCGCGGCCGGCGCCACCGCCGACCCGGTCAAGGACTACCTCAAGCAGATCGGCAAGGTCCCCCTGCTCAACGCCGAGCAGGAGGTCGAGCTGGCCAAGCGGATCGAGGCGGGTCTGTTCGCCGAGGACAAGCTGGCCAACGCCGACAAGCTCGCCCCTAAGCTCAAGCGCGAGCTGGAGATCATCGCCGAGGACGGCCGCCGGGCCAAGAATCACCTGCTGGAGGCCAACCTCCGCCTGGTGGTCTCCCTGGCCAAGCGCTACACCGGCCGCGGCATGCTCTTCCTGGACCTCATCCAGGAGGGCAACCTCGGTCTGATCCGCGCGGTCGAGAAGTTCGACTACACCAAGGGCTACAAGTTCTCCACGTACGCCACCTGGTGGATCCGTCAGGCGATCACCCGCGCGATGGCCGACCAGGCCCGCACCATCCGTATCCCGGTGCACATGGTCGAGGTCATCAACAAGCTCGCGCGCGTGCAGCGCCAGATGCTCCAGGACCTGGGCCGCGAGCCCACCCCGGAGGAGCTGGCCAAGGAACTCGACATGACCCCCGAGAAGGTCATCGAGGTCCAGAAGTACGGCCGCGAGCCCATCTCGCTGCACACCCCGCTCGGCGAGGACGGCGACAGCGAGTTCGGTGACCTCATCGAGGACTCCGAGGCCGTCGTCCCGGCCGACGCGGTCAGCTTCACGCTCCTCCAGGAGCAGCTGCACTCGGTCCTGGACACCCTGTCCGAGCGTGAGGCGGGCGTCGTCTCCATGCGCTTCGGCCTCACCGACGGTCAGCCGAAGACCCTCGACGAGATCGGCAAGGTCTACGGCGTCACGCGTGAGCGCATCCGCCAGATCGAGTCCAAGACCATGTCGAAGCTGCGCCACCCGTCGCGTTCCCAGGTGCTGCGCGACTACCTCGACTAGGTCGCACCCGGCCCGATCGCGGTCGTACGACGTCGAAGGCCCGGTACCGCGGAAGCGGTACCGGGCCTTCGGGCTGCGGGCGTGGGCGACGGGGAGCGGGTGCGGGGAGTGGTGCTCTGAATCACTCTGGGGGTTCGATGAACGCCCCAGAGTGAGGAGTGCGCATGCGTCGCACCTTTGTCCGAGCACTGGCCCGCCCACTGGCCGGGGTCGCTGTCGCGGCCCTGATACCGCTGGTACCGGCGGTCTCCGCCGCTCCTGCCGCAGCCGAGGGCATAGTGGGCGGGTTCCCGGTCGATGTGTCCCAGGCTCCGTGGACGGTGGCGCTCTCCAGTCGTGACCGGTTCGGAGGAACGCGATCCGGGCAGTTCTGCGGTGGGGTGGCGGTCGGCCCCACCACCGTGCTCACGGCCGCGCACTGCCTGGAGGAGGACGTCCTTGGCTCACCGCCGCACCAGGTGCCCGATCTCAAGGTGATCGCCGGGCGTACGGATCTGCGCTCCGATCAGGGCCAGGAGGTCGCGGTGCGCGAGAGCTGGGTGAACCCGGGCTACGACGATGTCAGCAACAGCGGGGACTTCGCCGTGCTGACGCTCGCCGGGCCGTTGCCGTTCAACGCCGTCGTCGCGATGGCCGGCGCGGGCGACCCGGCGTACGCCGTCGGTACCGGGGCCACGGTCTACGGCTGGGGCGATGCCTCGGGCCTGGGTGGCTACGCGGACGGGCTGCGGGCCGCGAGTGTGCAGGTGCTGCCCGACGCGCTGTGCGAGCGGGCGTATCCGCCCGGTGGCGACGGCAGTTACGTCGCCGAGGCCATGGTGTGCGCGGGGCGGCGGCAGGGCGGCCGCGACGCGTGCCAGGGGGACAGCGGGGGGCCGCTGGTGGCCCAGGGGCGCCTCATCGGGCTGGTGTCCTGGGGGAGCGGCTGCGGGCGCTCCGGGAGCCCCGGGGTCTACACGCGGATCTCGGACGCCCTGCGGAAGCTGGGCTGGGACCGCGCGGGGTCCCAGGGGCGGGTGTGAGGACCCTCGACGCAGCCTGAGCCTACGGGCGGGCAGGACGACGGGCGGCCGACCCTGGGTGCAGGGTCGGCCGCCCGTTCACCGGCCTGTGCCGGGGCTGGCTCGTCGATGGGCGCGAGGGTCAGCGTTCGTCTTCGGAGGCGTTGTCGGGAACGGTCGTGAGCCGCTCGGTCTCGTCCTGTATCTCAGCGGCGATCTTCTTGAGTTCCGGCTCGAACTTGCGGCCGTGGTGGGCGCAGAAGAGCAGTTCTCCGCCGCTCAGCAGGACGACGCGCAGGTATGCCTGGGCGCCGCAGCGGTCGCAGCGATCAGCGGCCGTCAGCGGGCTCGCGGGGGTCAGAACAGTAGTCACGTCGCCTCTTCTCTAGCTCGACGAGCTGTCGTACCAGGGTCAACATCCAACCAGCCCCAAAACGTTCCCGCTCGCGGCTTTTCCTCGAAAGATTTTTTCCGAGGCGGCTGGCTGCTGCCGGTTGGCGGCGAATGTGCCGTAGTGCGTGTCTGTGTGTCGTACGGTTTCGCGCGTTCGTATCGGTCTCGGTCCTCCCGGCTGGGTTGCCGGTTGTTCATGAGGACGTGCCCGGAGCCTAAATGGTTCATGCCTGGAAGGGAACGTGATGTGTACTTCACCCCATCGAGGGATCGAACATCCATACGACTCTGGACTAGTCTGCGTTCAGACGAGGGTGGCGTTACAACGGCTCTACCAGGCCTCGGTACCCTCTGAGCGGCAACCCAAGCCACGGCCTTACCCCGATGGGCCCCATCTGAAATTCAGCGAGGAGCGAACCGCGTGACCGCCGAGACGTCCGTGCCGTCCACAGCTCTGCTGGCAGGAGCAGACCGGGACGGTTCCAACTACACCGCGCGGCACCTGCTCGTCCTCGAGGGGCTGGAGGCCGTCCGCAAGCGCCCGGGCATGTACATCGGCTCGACCGACAGCCGCGGCCTGATGCACTGCCTCTGGGAGATCATCGACAACTCCGTCGACGAGGCCCTGGGCGGCTACTGCGACCACATCGAGGTGATCCTCCACGACGACGGCTCGGTGGAGGTGCGCGACAACGGCCGCGGCATCCCGGTCGACGTCGAGCCCAAGACCGGCCTGTCCGGCATCGAGGTCGTGATGACCAAGCTGCACGCCGGCGGCAAGTTCGGCGGCGGCTCCTACGCCGCCTCCGGCGGTCTGCACGGCGTGGGCGCCTCCGTGGTGAACGCGCTCTCCGCGCGGCTGGACGTCGAGGTGGACCGCGGCGGCCACACCCACGCGATCAGCTTCCGGCGCGGCGTGCCCGGCGCCTTCGCCGCGGTCGGCCCGGACGCGAAGTTCGAGGCCAAGAGCGGCCTGCGCAAGGCCAAGAAGATCTCCAGGACCCGCACCGGCACGCGCGTGCGGTACTGGGCCGACCGCCAGATCTTCCTCAAGGACGCCAAGCTCTCCCTGGAGAACCTGCACCAGCGCGCCCGCCAGACCGCGTTCCTGGTGCCCGGCCTGACCATCGTCGTCCGCGACGAGTTCGGCCTCGGCGAGGGCGGCAGCAAGGGCGAGGAGTCCTTCCGCTTCGACGGCGGCATCAGCGAGTTCTGCGAGTTCCTGGCAGCCGACAAGCCCATCTGCGACGTGCTCCGCTTCACCGGCCAGGGCACCTTCAAGGAGACCGTCCCGGTCCTCGACGAGCACGGCCAGATGACACCCACCGAGGTCACCCGGGAACTCGGCGTCGACGTCGCCCTGCGCTGGGGCACCGGCTACGAGACGACCCTCAAGTCCTTCGTCAACATCATCGCCACCCCCAAGGGCGGCACCCATGTCGCCGGCTTCGAGCAGGCGATCGCCAAGACCATGAACGAGGTGCTGCGCGCCAAGAAGCTGCTGCGCGTCGCCGAGGACGACATCGTCAAGGACGACGCCCTGGAGGGCCTGACCGCGGTCGTCACCGTCCGCCTCGCCGAGCCGCAGTTCGAGGGGCAGACCAAGGAGGTGCTCGGCACCTCGGCGGCCCGCCGCATCGTGAACAACGTGGTCTCCAAGGAACTCAAGGCGTTCCTGACCGCGACGAAGCGTGACGCCGCCCAGCAGGCCCGGGTGGTCATGGAGAAGGCCGTCGCCGCCGCGCGGACCCGCATCGCGGCCCGTCAGCACAAGGACGCGCAGCGTCGCAAGACGGCCCTGGAGTCGTCCTCGCTGCCCGCGAAGCTCGCCGACTGCCGCAGCGACGACGTCGACCGCAGCGAGCTGTTCATCGTCGAGGGGGACTCCGCGCTCGGCACCGCCAAGCTCGCCCGGAACTCCGAGTTCCAGGCACTGCTGCCGATCCGCGGCAAGATCCTCAACGTCCAGAAGTCGTCCGTGACCGACATGCTCAAGAACGCCGAGTGCGGCGCGATCATCCAGGTCATAGGGGCGGGATCGGGCCGGACCTTCGACATCGACGCCGCCCGCTACGGCAAGATCATCATGATGACCGACGCCGATGTGGACGGCTCCCACATCCGGACCCTGCTGCTCACGCTGTTCCACCGCTACATGCGGCCCATGGTCGAGGCCGGCCGGGTGTTCGCCGCGGTCCCGCCGCTGCACCGGATCGAGCTGATCCAGCCCAAGAAGGGCCAGGACAAGTACGTGTACACGTACTCGGACCGGGAACTGCGCGACAAGCTCATGGAGTTCCAGAGCAAGGGCGTCCGGTACAAGAACTCGATCCAGCGGTACAAGGGTCTGGGCGAGATGGACGCCGACCAGCTGGCCGAGACCACCATGGACCCGCGCCACCGCACCCTGCGCCGGATCAACCTCTCCGACCTGGACGCCGCCGAGCAGGTCTTCGACCTGCTGATGGGCAACGACGTGGCGCCCCGCAAGGAGTTCATCTCCAGTTCGGCGGCGACGCTGGACCGGTCGCGTATCGACGCGTAGTCGCCGCGCCGGCTCGGGCGGGTGCCGGCCCCGGCTTCGCCGTCGGCCCGACGGGGGTTCCCACCCGGACCGCCGTGCGGTGTCCGTCATCGGGTGCGGGCGGCCCCATGGGGGCTGCCCGCCGCCGGTGGCCGCGCCGCCGTCATGGTCACCTGATGGGGTGAAGGGCTCCGAGAAGAAGAGCCGGTCGTCTTTCCGTTCTGTCCATCCTTGGGCATGCACTCAAGTGACGGTCGTCCCCGTGACGCCATAAGTGTGCGGAACGACGATCCCTGGCACGCCGCCCTCGCCTCCGCCTGGGGCGAGGCGGACCGAGTCCCCGCACGCGTGCCCGCCGCGGCCTCCGAGTGGCCCGGGCGGGCCGAGCGGACGGAGCCCCGGGATGGCGCGGTGAGCGCCGCGGACATCTACCTCGAGGTGCAGCGCGGTGCGGCCTTCCAGGAGGTGCGCAGCCGGTACCGCCGGTTCGTCGTCCCGGCGTTCGCCGCCTTCTTCGCCTGGTACGTCGGCTACGTCGTCGTCGCCACCACCGCGCCCGGGCTCATGGCCCGGCCCGTGGCGGGCGCGGTGAACGTGGCGATGCTGTCCGGGCTCGGGCAGTTCCTCTCCACCTTCCTGCTCACCTGGGCGTACGCCCGGCACGCCCGGCTGCGCAGGGACCGCGCGGCGCTCGAACTGCGCTGGGACACGCAGGAACTGACGCGCGGCATCCCAGGGGTGGTGCCCGGTGGCCGGTGAGCACCAGACCCTGGCCCTCCTGCTGTTCAGCGTCTTCGTCGCCGTGACACTGGCGATCACGAGCTGGGTGAGCCGCGACCGGCACGGCTCGGCGGTGGAGTTCTACGCGGGCGGACGCCTCTTCTCGCCGATGGAGAACGGTTTTGCCATCGCCGGTGACTACATGTCGGCCGCATCCTTCCTCGGCATCTCCGGCCTCATCGCGCTCTTCGGGTACGACGGGCTGCTGTACTCGGTGGGCTTCCTGGTGGCCTGGCTGGTGGTGCTCTTCCTGGTCGCCGAACTGGTCCGCAACTGCGGGCGGTTCACCCTCGCCGACGTGGTCGCCGCGCGGATGCGGGAACGGCCGGTGCGGATCGCGGCGGGAACTTCCTCGGTGACCGTGTCCGTTCTGTACCTGGTGGCGCAGATGGTGGGGGCGGGCAGCCTGGTCGCGCTGCTGCTGGGCGGGACGAGCGCAGCCGCGCAGACCTGGACGGTGATCGGCGTCGGCGCGCTGATGGTCGTCTATGTGTCGTGGGGAGGGATGCGGGCCACCACCTGGATCCAGATCGTGAAGGCGGTCCTGCTGATGGGCGGGGCGATCACGCTGACCGCGCTCGTGCTGGTGCGGTTCCACGGCGACGTCGACCAGCTGCTGCGCACCGCGGCGGACCGCAGCGGCCACGGCACGGCGTTCCTGGCGCCCGGCCTGAAGTACGGCGGGGACTGGACCGCCCGCTTCGACTTCATCAGCCTCGGGCTCGCCCTGGTGCTGGGCACGGCCGGGCTGCCGCACATCCTGTCCCGGTTCTACACCGTGCCCACGGCCCGCGCGGCGCGGCGTTCGGTCGTCTGGTCGATCGGACTCATCGGCGGCTTCTACCTGATGACGATCGTCCTCGGCTTCGGCGCGGCCGCGATCGTGGGCCCGCAGGCCGTGCGCGCGTCGAACGCGGCCGGGAACACGGCGGTCCCGCTGCTGGCGCTCGACCTGGGCGGCGGAGCGGACTCCACCGGCGGAACGGTTCTCTTCGCGGTCGTCGCCGCGGTCGCCTTCGCCACCATCCTCGCGGTGATCGCCGGAGTCACCCTCGCCTCCTCGGCGTCCGTGGCCCACGACCTGTACGCCTCGCTGCGCAGCAGGCGCGCGAAGCCCCGCAGCGAGGTGGCCGTGGCGAGGGTGGCGGCGTTCGGCACCGGCGTCGTCGCGATCGCCCTCGGGCTGCTCGCCCGGGACCTCAATGTCGCCTTCCTGGTGGGCCTGGCCTTCGCCGTCGCCGCGTCCGCGAACCTGCCGGTGCTGCTCTATGCGCTGTTCTGGCGGCGCTTCACCACCCGGGGCGCGGTCTGGGCCGTCTACGGCGGCCTGGTGCCTGCGGTGGCGCTGGTGCTGCTGTCACCCGTGGTCTCGGGCAGCCCCGACGCGCTCTTCCCGCACGCCGACTTCCAGTTCTTCCCGCTGCAGAACCCGGGCCTCGTCTCCATCCCGCTGGGCTTCCTCGCCGGCTGGCTCGGCACCGTCACCTCGGCGGAGCCGCCGGACGCGGCCAAGCACGCGGAGACGGAGGTGCGGTCGCTGACGGGGGCGGGCGCGGCGTGACGGGGGCGCGCGGCGTGAGAGGGCGCGCGTCGTGCGTGACGGGGACAGGCGCGGATGACGTCGGCCGAGGCCCTGCCGAGAGGACGGCGGGCCCTGTCGGGACGACGGCGGGCCCTGTCGAGACGACGGCGGGCCCTGTCCGTATCCAAGGGGGCACGGCCCTTCCCCCGCCCCACGGGGCCGTGCCTCAGGCGCGGGTCGCCCACACGTAACGGTGTTCCGGGCGGCCCGCGTCGCCGTACTTCAGGGTCAGCGTGGCCCGTCCCGTGCGCTCCAGGAGCTTCAGATAGCGCTGGGCGGTCTGCCGGCTCACCCCGGTGCGCTCGGCGATCTCCTGGGCCGACAGCGGTCCCTCGGCGTTCATCAGGCACTGCCGCACCAGCTCGGCCGTGGTGGGGGAGTGCCCCTTGGGCAGATCCGGCTCCGACGGCGCGGACAGCGCCCCGAAGATGCGGTCGACCTCCGCCTGCTCCGCCTCGCCGCCGCCGTCGAGGGTGCGGCGCAGCTGCGCGTACGCCTCCAGCTTGGCGCGCAGCCCCGCGAAGGCGAACGGCTTGACCAGGTACTGCAGCGCGCCGTGCCGCATCGCCGCCTGCACCGTCGCGACGTCCCGGGCCGCCGTCACCATGATCACGTCGGTCTGGTGGCCGCGCCGGCGCATCTCCTGCACCACCGCGAGCCCCGTCCCGTCGGGCAGATAGTGGTCCAGGAGGACCAGATCCACGTGCGGCAGCGTCTCCAGCAGCCGCAGCGCCTCCGCGGCCTGGTGCGCCTCCCCGGCGACGTGGAAGCCCGGCACCTTCTCGACGTACGCGGCGTTCACCCGCGCGACCCTGGTGTCGTCGTCCACGACCAGGACCTCGATCATCGCGTCTCCTCCTCGGCGGACCGCGCGGCGGACGGCACGGCGCGGACGGACTGCGAGCCCGGGACGGGCTCTGCGCCCGGTACGGACCCGGCGGTCCGCGCGCCCGACACGGACCCGGCGGTCCGCGCGCCCCGCGCGCTCACCGCGGGCCGCGGCCCCGGCTCGGGGAGTGCCTCGGGCAGGACCACGGTGAACTCCGCGCCCCCGCCGGGCGCCTCGCCCACCGCCACCGTGCCGCCCTGCCGCTCCGCCAGCCGTCGCACCAGGGACAGCCCGATGCCGCGCCCGCGGTGGGCGGGCGGCTCCTTCGTCGACCACCCCTCGGTGAAGACGACCTCGCGCCGTTCCTCGGGGATGCCGGGCCCGGTGTCGCGCACCGCTAGCACGGCGGTGCGGCCCTCGGCCTGCAACTCGACCTCCACGCGCGCGTGCGGTGTGCCGGCGACGGCGTCCAGCGCGTTGTCGACCAGGTTGCCGACGATGGTGACCAGACCCCGCGCGTCGATCAGCCGGTCCGGCAGGCCGGTGCGGCCGGAGAGCCGCAGCGCCACCCCGCGTTCGGCCGCGACGGTCGCCTTGCCGACCAGCAGGGCGGCCAGCAGCGGGTCCCGGATCCGCTCGGTGATCTGTTCCGCCGTGGCCCGGTGATCGCCGACCACCTCGCCGACGAACTCCACGGCGTCGTCGTACATCTCCAGTTCGAGCAGCCCCAGCAGGGTGTGCATCCGGTTGGCGTGCTCGTGGTCCTGGGCGCGCAGGGCGTCGATCAGGCCGCGCGTGGAGTCCAGTTCCCGCCCCAGCTGCTCCAGCTCGGTGCGGTCGCGCAGGGTGGCCACCGCCCCTCCGTCGTCGGTGGGCATCCGGTTGGCGACCAGCACCCGCTGCCCGCGCACGGTGAGCAGATCGGTGCCCGTGACCCGGCCGGCCAGCACGTCGGCCGTACGTCCCCCGCCCAGCGCCTCGTCCAGGGAGCGGCCCACGGCCTCGTCCCCGATGCCGAGCAGGCGCCGCGCCTCGTCGTTCAGCAGGCGGATCCGGCCCGCGCGGTCCAGGGCCACCACGCCCTCCCGGATGCCGTGCAGCATCGCCTCCCGCTCCGCCAGCAGGGCCGCGATGTCGGAGAAGGCCAGATCCCGGGTCTGCCGCTGGACCCGGCGGGCGATCAGCCACGCGGCGAGCGCGCCGACGGCCAGGGCGCCGCCGGCGTACGCCAGCAGCTCCGGGATCGCATGGACGAGCCGCGCGCGGACACTGTCGTACGCGATGCCGACCGACACCGCCCCGACGATCGCTCCCTCGCCGTCGCGCAACGGGACCTTGCCGCGCGCGGAGCGGCCCAGCGTGCCCTCGTCGATCTCCATGACCTCCCGGCCGGCGAGCGCCTCGCTGGGGTCGGTGGAGACGTGCCGGCCGATCTCCTCCGGCTCGGTGTGCGACCAGCGCACGCCGCGGGTGTCCATGACCACGATGTACTCGGCCCGGGTGGCCTTGCGGATCCGCTCCGCCTCCCGCTGGACGGGCCCGTCGGGCGCCGGCGGCGTGGCGCGGACGGCGTCGGCGAGCCGCGGCTGGGCGGCGGTGGTCTGCGCGATCGCCAGCGCCCGGCGCATCGCCTGGTCGTCGAGCTGATCGCTGAGCGGTGCGAGGAACAGCCCGGTCGCGAGCACCGCGACTCCCGCGGCGATCGCCACCTGCATCAGCAGCACCTGCGAGAACACCCGGCGCGGCAGGCCGAGACGCAGACGGCGGGCGGGGTGCGTGGGGCTCATACCCATGACGGTACGTGGCGGGGGCGCCCGCGCCGAAGCGCGGGGGCTCGCGCGTACCCACGGCCGCCCCCCGGCGCGCCTGTCTCCCGCACGCCGGGCGGACGGGTCAGCTCGCGAGGGCCGCCGGGGTCAGTTCGCGGACCGCCACGACGTCCATCCGCGCGGGGGCGCCCAGGACCGAGGTGCCGCAGCTCTCCGGCCGTGGCGGCTCCGACGCCCCCTGGGCGACGAGGACGCGCCAGCAGCGGCCGTCGGTGTGGGCGACGGTCACCTCCCAGCGCGGGGCCGCGCCGGCCGCCCGTACGGAGTTCTCGGTGCGCACGACGCTCAGCACGCCCGCCGCGTACTCCCGGACCGCCCGCCGCACCGCCAGCTCGGCCGCCTGGCCGGGCCGTTCCCAGGCGGAGCTGCCCCGGCACCCGTCGACCACGATCCGGCCCTCCTGGACGGCGTGCAGGACCTCCTTGACGCCGTGGGCCTCGGCCCGGCCGTAGGCGTAGCCGTACGGCAGGACGAGCAGCGTCGGCGAGAAGCGGTGACCGCCGAGATGGGTGACCTCCCAGACGCCCTCCACGCCGGACGCGGCCAGCTCGGCGGCGAGCGGGCGGCCCAGCAGGGCGCAGCAGCGGTCGCGCTTGCCGTTGGTGCACACCAGGGCGAGGGGGGCGCCGGTGTGGGGGCCGCCCTGGAGGGCGGTGTCGAAGGTGCGGTGGTCGCCCCGGCCCAGGGCGGCGAGATCCAGGTCGAGCAGCCGGCGGGGGTCGTCGGTGGTGGCGGTGCGCACCCAGGTGCCGCCGGGCACGGTGTGGGCGGCGTAGATCCGGCGGACGGCGGGTGTGCGGCAGTCCGCGTGGCGGCCGGGGCGGCGGATGAGCGCGATGCGTACGCCGGTGCCCTTCGCGGCGGCATCGAGGGCGCGGCCCAGCGCGGGATCCAGGTGGCTCGAGGTGAGCGCCCTGGCGCCCCACGGGCCGGGCTGCTCCACCAGGAGCCAGGTCCTGGCGGTGGCCGCGGTTCCGGAAATGGGCTCGTCGAGGCTCCGGGAGACGGTCGCACACGTACTCACACAGGTGAGCCTAACCTGACTTGGTCATCACATGCCTCCGGTTGCTCGGTTGTCCTGCTCCGAGCGGGTATGAGGAGTCCGGTACGGCCCTGCCGACTGCTCGTATTCTGAGCGCCGCAGGCAGTTTCCGATGTGCGCCGGTCACGGTCCGGCGCACACACCGCTGGGAGAGAGGTCGCACGTTGGGGCAGAGCCCGAGGCCACACCAGATCCCGGTCGTCGTCCTCGCCGGATTCCTGGGCTCCGGCAAGACGACCCTCCTCAACCACCTGCTCCACCGCAGCGGGGGCAGCCGGATCGGCGCCGTGGTGAACGACTTCGGCGCGATCGAGATCGACGCCATGGCGGTGGCCGGCGCGCTCGGCGACTCCACCGTCTCGCTCGGCAACGGATGCCTGTGCTGCGCCGTCGACGCCGGCGAGCTGGACCTCTACCTCGACCGGCTCGCCCGGCCCGAGACCGGCATCGACGTCATCGTGATCGAGGCCAGCGGGCTCGCCGAGCCGCAGGAGCTGGTCCGTATGGTCCTCGCGAGCGAGAACCCGCGCGTGGTCTACGGCGGGCTCGTCGAGGTCGTCGACGCCGCCGAGTTCGATGCCACGCGCGCGAAGCATCCCGAGATCGACCGGCACCTCGCCCTCGCCGACCTCGTGGTGGTCAACAAACTGGACCGGGCCACGGACGCCGAGCGCGTCCTTCGCCAGGTCCGCTCCCGCACCGACCGGGCCGCCGTCGTTCCCGCCACCTACGGCCGGATCGACCCCGAGTTCCTGTTCGACTGCCGGCCGAGCGAGGAGCGCATCGGACAGCTGTCGTTCGACGACCTGCACGACGACGCCCACGACACCCACGGCCCGGACGGCGAGGCCCACGGCCACGCCGGGCATCTGCACACCGGCTACGACAGCCTGTCCTTCGTCTCCGACGTCCCGCTCGACCCCCGGCGGCTGATGCGGTTCCTCGACAGCCGTCCCGAGGGGCTCTACCGGATCAAGGGGTACGTCGACTTCGGTGCCCACGACCCCCGCAACCGCTACGCCGTCCACGCCGTCGGGCGGTTCCTGCGGTTCTACCCGGAGCCCTGGGCACCCGGCGCCGGACGGCTCACCCAGCTGGTGCTGATCGGCTCCGGCATCGACGCCCCACTCCTCGGCAAGGAACTGGAGGCGTGCCGGAGCGACGCCCCGCACACCGCCGACGAGCACGGCATGTGGGGCGTCCTGCGCTACGTCCAGGACCCGGACGAGCCGGACCCCGGGGCGGACGACGCGCCGGACCGGGACTCCGAGCCCCTGTACGACCCGGAGTCCGAGCCCTTGTACGACCCGGAGTCCGCCTCGGAGGCCTAGACCGGCCCGGCCACCGCCGCCACCGGCTTCGGCAGCGACACGCCCGAGCCGTCGCGGCGCGGGTCGATGTCGGGCAGCTCGGTCGGCAGGCCGTTCCGCTGCGCGGCCCGCGCCGGCGTCGCGCCCGCCCAGGCGAAGGCCAGGCAGTCCTCGCCCTTCAGGAACCGCTGGCAGCGCACCCCGCCGGTGGCGCGGCCCTTGCGCGGGAACTGGTCGAACGGGGTCACCTTGGCGGTCGTCTGGACCGAGTCGTCGAGCGTGCCGCGCGAGCCGGCGACGGTGAAGACGATCGCGTCCGCGGCCGGGTCCACCGCCGTGAACGAGATGACCTTGGCGCCGTCGGCGAGCTTGATGCCCGTCATACCGCCGGCGGGACGGCCCTGCGGGCGGACCTGCGCGGCCTGGTAGCGCAGCAGCTGGGCGTCGTCGGTGATGAAGACCAGGTCCTCCTCGCCGGTGCGCAGCTCCACCGCGCCGACGATCCGGTCGCCCTCCTTGAGGGTGATCACCTCCAGCTCGTCCTTGTTGGCCGGATAGTCCGGGACCACGCGCTTGACCACGCCCTGTTCCGTGCCGAGCGCCAGACCGGGCGAGGACTCGTCGAGGGTGGTCAGGCAGACCACCGTCTCGTCACCCTCCAGGGAGACGAACTCCGCGAGCGGCGCGCCGCCCGAGAGGGTGGGCGCCGTCGCCGTCTCCGGCAGCTGCGGCAGGTCGACGACGTTGATCCGCAGCAGCCGGCCGGCCGAGGTCACCGCGCCGACCTCGCCGCGGGCCGTGGCCGGCACCGCCGAGACGATCACGTCGTGCTTGGCGCGCTTGCCGCCCTCGTCCTCCGTGAACGGCTCGGCGTTGGCCGTGCGGGCCAGCAGACCCGTCGAGGACAGCAGCACCCGGCACGGATCGTCCGCCACCTGCAGCGGCACCGTGGCGGCGGTGCTGCCCGCGGACTCCAGCAGGACCGTACGCCGCTCGGTGCCGAACTTCTTGGCCACCGCGGCCAGTTCCGAGGAGACCAGCTTGCGCAGCTCCGCGTCCGACTCCAGGATCCGGGTCAGCTCCTCGATCTCGGTGTTGAGCTTGTCCTTCTCCGCCTCCAGCTCGATCCGGTCGTACTTGGTGAGCCGGCGCAGCGGGGTGTCGAGGATGTACTGCGTCTGCACCTCGCTCAGCGAAAAGCGCTCGATCAGTCGCTCCTTGGCCTGCGCGCTGTTCTCGCTGGAGCGGATCAGCCGGATGACCTCGTCGATGTCGACCAGCGCGGTGAGCAGGCCCTCGACCAGGTGGAGCCGGTCGCGCCGCTTGCTGCGGCGGTGCTCCGAACGGCGCCGGACGACCTCGAAGCGGTGGTCGAGATAGACCTCCAGCAGCTCCTTCAGGCCCAGCGTCAGCGGCTGGCCGTCCACCAGGGCGACGTTGTTGATGCCGAAGGACTCCTCCATCGGCGTCAGCTTGTACAGCTGCTCCAGGACCGCCTCCGGCACGAAGCCGTTCTTGATCTCGATGACCAGGCGCAGCCCGTGCTCACGGTCGGTGAGGTCCTTGACGTCGGCGATGCCCTGGAGCTTCTTGGAGCCGACCAGGTCCTTGATCTTGGCGATGACCTTCTCCGGGCCGACCGTGAAGGGCAGCTCGGTGACGATCAGGCCCTTGCGGCGGGCCGTGACGTTGTCGATGGTGACCGTGGCGCGCATCTTGAAGGTGCCGCGGCCAGTCTCGTACGCGTCGCGGATGCCGGACAGGCCGACGATCCGGCCGCCGGTGGGCAGGTCGGGGCCCGGCACGTGCCGCATCAGGGCGTCGAGATCGGCGTTCGGGTGCCGGATGAGGTGGCGGGCGGCCGCGATGACCTCGCCCAGGTTGTGCGGCGGCATGTTGGTGGCCATGCCGACCGCGATGCCGGACGCGCCGTTCACCAGCAGGTTCGGGAAGGCGGCGGGCAGGGCGACCGGCTCCTGCTCCTGGCCGTCGTAGTTCGGGGCGAAGTCGACCGTGTCCTCGTCGATGGACTCGGTCATCAGGCCCGTGGCCGCGGCCATCCGGCACTCGGTGTACCGCATGGCGGCGGGCGGGTCGTCGTTGCCCAGCGAACCGAAGTTGCCGTGGCCGTCGACCAGCGGCAACCGCATCGAGAAGGGCTGGGCCATGCGGACCAGGGCGTCGTAGATCGACGCGTCGCCGTGCGGGTGCAGCTTGCCCATGACCTCGCCGACCACGCGGGCGCACTTCACATAGCCGCGTTCGGGGCGCAGGCCCATCTCGTTCATCTGGTAGACGATGCGCCGGTGCACCGGCTTCAGGCCGTCGCGGGCGTCCGGCAGCGCTCGGGAGTAGATGACCGAGTACGCGTACTCGAGGAAGGAGCCCTGCATCTCGTCGACGACGTCGATGTCGAGGATCCGCTCCTCGTACGAGTCGTCGGGCGGCGGGGTCTTCGTGCTGCGGCGGGCCATCGCTGCCTGGCTCCTTGCTGAAGCGTGGTGAACGGGATCTGACGCGGACCATTGTGGACCGCGGCACTGACAACGCGGAGCGGGACCCGGCGTCGCCGCCCGGCCCCCCGCTGCGCGCAGGCTACGCCTGTCGCCGCCCGGCCCCGCTGCCCGCAGGCTACGCCCTCGCGGCGGGCAATCCCTTTCTCGCTCTCGGCGTACGCGCTGCGGGAACTTCGCAGACGGTCCGCACGCTTGCATACAGTGGCAGGACCGGCAGGAAACAAGCGGTCTCAGCCACCGCATCCGCGATCGAAGGGACGTACATGCCCAAGGGTCACACGGCCACAGCCGAGGCAGGCACCGGCGGCCTGACAGCGACCGAGCACCGCCTGGCCAACGGCCTGCGCGTGGTGCTCTCCGAGGACCACCTGACCCCGGTCGCGGCGGTGTGCCTCTGGTACGACGTCGGCTCGCGCCACGAGGTCAAGGGGCGTACCGGCCTGGCTCACCTTTTCGAGCACCTGATGTTCCAGGGCTCCGCCCAGGTGAAGGGCAACGGCCACTTCGAACTGGTGCAGGGCGCCGGCGGCTCCCTCAACGGCACCACCAGCTTCGAGCGCACCAACTACTTCGAGACCATGCCCGCCCACCAGCTGGAGCTGGCGCTCTGGCTGGAGGCCGACCGCATGGGGTCCCTGCTGGCCGCCCTGGACGACGAGTCCATGGAGAACCAGCGCGACGTCGTCAAGAACGAGCGCCGCCAGCGCTACGACAACGTCCCCTACGGCACCGCCTTCGAGAAGCTGACCGCCCTCGCCTACCCGGAGGGCCACCCCTACCACCACACGCCGATCGGCTCGATGGCCGACCTGGACGCGGCGACCCTGGAGGACGCGCGGGAGTTCTTCCGCACCTACTACGCGCCCAACAACGCGGTGCTCTCGGTCGTCGGCGACATCGACCCGGAGCGGACCCTCGCGTGGATCGAGAAGTACTTCGGCTCGATCCCCTCCCACGACGGCAAGCCCGCCCCGCGCGACGGCTCGCTGCCCGACGTCATCGGCGAGCAGCTGCGCGAGGTCGTCGAGGAGGAGGTCCCGGCGCGCGCCCTGATGGCCGCCTACCGGCTCCCGCACGACGGCACACGCGCGTGCGACGCGGCGGACCTGGCGCTGACCGTCCTGGGCGGCGGCGAGTCCTCCCGGCTGTACAACCGGCTGGTGCGCCGGGACCGCACGGCGGTCGCGGCCGGCTTCGGCCTGCTGCGGCTGGCGGGCGCGCCCTCGCTCGGCTGGCTCGACGTGAAGACCTCCGGTGACGTGGAGGTGCCGGTCATCGAGGCCGCGATCGACGAGGAGCTGGCCCGGTTCGCCGAGGAGGGCCCCACCGCCGAGGAGATGGAGCGCGCCCAGGCCCAGCTGGAGCGCGAGTGGCTGGACCGGCTGGGCACGGTCGCGGGCCGCGCCGACGAACTGTGCCGGTACGCCGTGCTGTTCGGCGACCCGCAGCTCGCCCTCACCGCCGTCAAGCGGGTGCTGGACGTGACACCCGAGGAGGTCCAGGAGGTCGCCAAGGCCCGCCTGCGGCCCGACAACCGCGCGGTGCTCGTCTACGAGCCGCTCGCCCCCGAGCAGCCGGAGCAGGTGGAGGGCACCGAGGACCCGGAATCCGCGGCGACCGTGGAAGCCGCCGACGCCAACGAGGAGGCGGCCAAGTGACCGAGCTGACCAGCATGGAGTTCCACCCCCGGCCGCAGCCGGGCGAGGCCAGGCCGTGGGCGTTCCCGGCGCCCTCGCGCGGGGCCCTCGACAACGGCCTCACCGTCCTGCGCTGCCACCGCCCGGGTCAGAAGGTCGTCGCCGTCGAGGTGCTCCTCGACGCCCCCCTGGACGCCGAGCCCGCCGGCCTGGACGGTGTCGCCACGATCATGGCGCGCGCCTTCTCCGAGGGCACCGACAAGCACTCCGCCGAGGAGTACGCCGCGGAGCTGGAGCGCTGCGGCGCCACCCTCGACGCGCACGCCGACCACCCGGGCGTCCGGCTGAGCCTGGAGGTTCCGGCGTCCCGCCTGGAGAAGGGCCTCGGGCTGCTCGCGGACGCGCTGCGGGCGCCCGCGTTCGCCGACGGCGAGGTCGAGCGGCTGGTCCGCAACCGCCTGGACGAGATCCCGCACGAGCTGGCCAACCCCGCCCGGCGGGCCGCCAAGGAGCTGTCCAAGGAGCTGTTCCCGGCGACGTCGCGCATGTCGCGTCCGCGCCAGGGCACCGAGGAGACGGTCGCGAAGATCGACTCGGCGGCCGTCCGCGCCTTCTACGAGCGGCACGTCCGCCCGGCCACCGCCACCGCCGTGGTGGTCGGCGACCTCACCGGCATCGACCTGGACGCCCTGCTCGGCGAGACCCTCGGCGCGTGGGCCGGCTCCCCGGGGCAGCCGCGGCCGGTGCCTCCGGTGACCGCCGACGACACGGGACGCGTGGTCATCGTCGACCGCCCCGGCGCCGTCCAGACGCAGCTGCTCATCGGCCGCGTCGGCCCGGACCGGCACGACCGCGTCTGGCCCGCCCAGGTGCTCGGCACCTACTGCCTCGGCGGCACCCTCACGTCCCGCCTGGACCGGGTGCTGCGCGAGGAGAAGGGCTACACCTACGGCGTGCGCGCCTTCGGGCAGGTCCTGCGGTCCGCACCGGACGGCACGGGCGCCTCGATGCTCGCCATCAGCGGCTCGGTGGACACCCCGAACACCGGGCCCGCCGTGGAGGACCTGTGGACGGTGCTGCGCACGCTCGCCGCGGAGGGCCTGACCGACGCCGAGCGGGACGTCGCCGTGCAGAACCTGGTCGGAGTGGCACCGCTCAAGTACGAGACGGCGGCGGCCGTGGCGAGCACCCTGGCCGACCAGGTCGAGCAGCACCTGCCCGACGACTACCAGGCCACGCTGTACCGGCAACTGGCCGCCACCGGCACGGTCGAGGCCACCGCGGCGGTCGTCAACGCCTTCCCGGTGGACCGTCTGGTGACCGTCCTCGTCGGTGACGCGGCGCAGATCAAGGAGCCGGTGGAGGCCCTGGGCATCGGCGAAGTCACCGTCGTCACGGCCGAGTAGGACAGCCACGCGGGCGCGCCCGCGCGGCCGGCGGCACATACGCGCGGAGGGGCCCTGGTGACCGAAGCGTCACCAGGGCCCCCTGGTGTCCGAATTGAGGCGGAGGTTGCCTGTCTGGCCTGTGGGATGCGCTACAAAACCCCGCATTCGTTTGAGCTTTGAAAGCCGTCCCCCTTAGCGTCGTCCGGGCTGTTCGTCAGGCAGTGCGCCGCACCCGCGGCACCGGACAGTCATCGCCGAGTCCCCGTACGGCGCGAGCCAGGGGAGCCGGGGACCCAACCATGAAGTCCCTGGGGTGAATCGGACGCCCGCGCCGTGCGCGAGGGGGTCCGTAGGAGACCTTCCTGCTCCGAACCCGTCAGCTAACCCGGTAGGCGAGAGGGAAGGAAAGGACCAGCCACTTCATGGCGTTCACCCGCGCCACCGGGAAGCACCGTCGTCCCAGCCGGATGCAGCGTTCCACCGCCCGCGCGGCGGGCGTCGCGGCGCTCACCACCACCGGCGTCATCGGCACCCTGGCCGGCCCGGCACTCGCCGCCGTCGAGTCCCCCGCCGAGCAGACCGGTCTGACACCCGTCCTGACCATCGGCGACGAGGTCGCCGACCAGATCGACGCGCAGGCCGCCGCGCAGCAGCAGGCCGCGGAGCATGCCGCCGCCGTCAAGAGGGCCGAGGCGGCCGCCATGGAGCGCGCCGAGGAGGAGGCCCGCAAGGCCCGCGAGGCCGCGGAGCGGGCGGCCCGGGAGGCCGAGCGCAAGCGCCTCAACACCTTCGTGCTGCCGATCAGCGGCTCCTACGTCTCCACCGGCTACCAGGCCGGCAGCTCCCTGTGGTCCTCCGGCAGCCACACCGGCGTCGACTTCCACGCCGCCAGCGGCACCTCGGTGCACTCGGTCGGCGCCGGCACGGTCGTCGAGGCCGGCTGGGGCGGGGCGTACGGCAACCAGGTGGTCATCCGGATGCACGACGGCACGTACACCCAGTACGGGCACCTGTCCTCCATCGGCGTGTCCGTCGGCCAGACGGTGACGCCGGGCCAGCAGATCGGCCTGTCCGGCGCGACCGGCAACGTCACCGGCCCGCACCTGCACTTCGAGGCCCGCACCGGCGCGGAGTACGGCTCCGACATCGACCCGGTCGCCTACCTGCGCGCGCACGGCGTGAGCATCTGACGCGTCCCTGACGCCCCCGCGCACTTCCCGAAGCCCCGGCCCCGCGCCGGGGCTTTCGGTATTTAGGCCGCTCCCTTGTCCAAAAAATATCCATGGATTCCGGCCCGCCGTCGGAAATACCGGCTCATTGCCATAACATCGCTGAACACACGTCAGTCGTCGACGTTTCACGGGGATTAAGGCGGAGGTCGGTCATGCGTATTCCGGCGCACTCGGTATGCACGGCGATCCGGGACGACATCGTCGCGGGTGTCCACGAGCGCGGCAGCCGGCTCACCGAGGAACTGCTCGCCCGCCGCTACGGCGTCTCGCGCGTCCCCGTCCGGGAGGCCCTGCGCACGCTGGAGGCGGAGGGCTTCGTGGTGACCCGGCGGCACGCGGGCGCGTGCGTCGCGGAACCCACCGAGCAGGAGGCCTCCGACCTGCTGGAGATGCGTCTGCTGCTGGAGCCGCTGGGCGCCTCCCGCGCGGCCCAGCGGCGCACGGAGGCGCATCTGAAGGTGCTGCGCGGTCTGGTCCGGCTGGGCCAGGAGCGCGCCCGCCGGGGTCACAGCGACGATCTGCGCTCCCTGGACGGCTGGTTCCACGAGACGCTGGCCCAGGCTTGCGGCAGTCCCGCGCTGACCTCGACGCTGACCCAGCTGCGGCACAAGATCGCCTGGATGTACGCGGTCGAGGCGCCGGCCGGCCCGGTGGAGTCCTGGGCGGAGCACGGGGCGATCGTGGATGCCGTGGCGCGCGGCGACAGCGAACGCGCGCGGGCGATCACCGCGGTGCACACCGAGCGCGCGACGGCCGGGCACCGGCTGCGGTTCGGCTCGGGCGGGGATCGCGCGGAGCGTGTGAGGAACTCGCAACATGCCGTAAACACGTCGGGCCTGCGGCATTAACACGGGCGCCGTATACAAAGACCGGGTATTTCGACGGCCGGGTATTTCCCTGCTCATTTTCCAGCGCGCCGATAATTGTCGCCCGCGCGGCCGACGCCTGCCCGGAAATGTGTCGGAAATGCCGCGGACGGCAACCCTCAAGAAAAGCGGGACCGCGCCGCCCGGAAAGGGCGACGCGGTCCCGGCGTGACTGCCGCGCGAGCGTCAGACGGTCTCGGGGAGCTCCTCGAGACCCTCGGCGACCAGCTTGGCCAGGCGGTCGAGCGCGGCGTCCGCGCCCTCGGCGTCGGAGGCGAGGACGATCTCCTCGCCGCCCTGGGCGCCCAGGCCGAGGACGGCCAGCATGGAGGCCGCGTTGACGGGGGTGCCGCCGGCCTTGGCGATCGTCACCGGGACGCCTGCGGCCGTGGCGGCTCGGACGAAGATGGAGGCGGGGCGGGCGTGGAGACCCTCGGCCCAGCCGACGTTGACGCGGCGCTCAGCCATGTGATGCTGCCCTTCAGGTGTTCAGGGTTGTCTAGACCAGTTTCCCACATCGTGAAGCATGCCCGGAGCGGACGTGCGTCCCCTCCACCGGGTGGCTCCGGACCGCGGCCTCGGTCCGGTGCTCCGTCCTCACAGACTGCCCCGCGCCCCTGCCGGACGCGAGCCGTACTCTGGGGCCCATGCAGACCTCGTCGGACCGGCACGAGTACCCCGCCCACTGGGAAGCCGACGTGGTGCTGCGCGACGGCGGCACCGCGCGCATCCGCCCCATCACCGTCGATGACGCCGAGCGCCTGGTCAGCTTCTACGAGCAGGTCTCGGACGAGTCGAAGTACTACCGCTTCTTCGCGCCCTACCCGCGCCTGTCCGCGAAGGACGTCCACCGCTTCACGCACCACGACTTCGTGGACCGGGTGGGACTCGCGGCCACGATCGGCGGCGAGTTCATCGCCACCGTACGCTACGACCGCATCGGCAGGAACGGACTGCCCGCCTCCGCCCGCCCGGCGCCCGCCGGCGCCCTGGCCGGAAGCCGCTTCGCGCCCGCCCCCGACATCCCCGACGAGGCCGAGGTCGCCTTCCTCGTGCAGGACGCCCACCAGGGCCGCGGCGTCGCCTCCGCCCTGCTGGAGCACATCGCCGCCGTCGCCCGCGAGCGCGGCATCCGCCGCTTCGCCGCCGAGGTGCTGCCCGCCAACACCAAGATGATCAAGGTGTTCACGGACGCCGGGTACACCCAGAAGCGCAGCTTCGAGGACGGCGTCGTCCGCCTGGAGCTGGACCTCGAACCCACCGACCGCTCCCTGGCCGTGCAGTACGCGCGCGAACAGCGCGCCGAGGCCCGCTCCGTGCAGCGACTGCTCGCCCCCGGCTCGGTCGCCGTCGTCGGCGCCGGCCGCACCCCCGGCGGCGTGGGACGCGGTGTGCTCGGCAACATCCGGGACGCCGGCTTCACCGGGCGGCTCCACGCGGTCAACCGCGCCCTGCCCGACGGGCAGAAGGAACTGGACGGGGTCCCCGCGTACCGGTCCGTGCGGGACATCGACGGGCCCGTCGACCTCGCGGTCGTCGCCGTGCCCGCCGAGCACGTGCCCGAGGTCGTCACCGAGTGCGGCGAGCACGGCGTCCAGGGGCTGGTCGTGATCTCCGCCGGATACGCCGAGAGCGGCCCCGAGGGACGCGAGCGCCAGCGGGCCCTGGTGCGCCTCGCGCGCGCGTACGGCATGCGGATCATCGGCCCCAACGCCTTCGGGATCATCAACAACTCCCCGGAGGTACGCCTCAACGCCTCCCTCGCCCCCGAACTGCCGCGCCCCGGACGGATCGGTATGTTCGCCCAGTCCGGCGCGATCGGCATCGCCCTGCTGTCGCGGCTGCACCGGCGCGGCGGCGGCGTCACGGGGGTCACCGGCGTGTCGACCTTCGTCTCCTCCGGCAACCGCGCGGACGTCTCCGGCAACGACGTCCTCCAGTACTGGTACGACGACCCGGACACCGACGTCGTCCTGATGTACCTGGAGTCCATCGGCAACCCCCGCAAGTTCACCCGCCTCGCCCGCCGGACGGCGGCGGCCAAGCCGCTGGTCGTGGTCCAGGGCGCCGGGTCCGCCCCACAGGGCCACGCGGTCCGCGCCACGCGACTGCCGCACGCCACGGTGTCCGCGCTGCTCCGGCAGGCCGGCGTGATCCGCGTGGACACCATCACGGAACTGGTGGACACGGGCCTGCTGCTCGCCCGCCAGCCGCTGCCGCCCGGGCCGCGCGTGGCGATCCTCGGGAACTCCGAGTCCCTGGGCGTGCTGACCTACGACGCCTGTCTCGCCGAGGGCCTCAGGCCCGCGCCGCCCCTGGACCTGACGACCGCCGCGACGCCGGAGGACTTCCGCGCGGCCCTGTCCCGCGCGCTCGCCGACGACACCTGCGACGCGGTGGTGGTCACGGCGATACCCGCGATCGGGGAGGAGTCCGCCGGGGACGCGGCGCTGGCCGAGGCGCTACGGTCCGCGGCCGAGCGGACGCCGTCCAAGCCGGTCCTGGTCGTCCACGTGGAGCTGGGCGGACTCGCCGAGGCCCTGTCGGCCGCCACGAGCACCGCCCCACGCGCGCGTGCCGCGACCGCCGGCCCCGCCGAGCCCGACACCCGCCCGGAACCGGCCTCCCCGGCCGAGCCCGCCGAGGGCACCCGACTCATCCCCGCCTACCCCGCCGCCGAACGCGCCGTCCGCGCCCTCGCCGAGGCCGTGCGGTACGCGCAGTGGCGGCGCGAGGCCACCGACCCCGGCAAGGTGCCGGAGTACGAGGACATCGACGAGAAGGGCGCCGCCCGGCTGATCGGCGGCCTCCTCGCGCGCGGCCAGGGCCTCACCCTCGGCACCGACGAGACCTGCGAGCTGCTCGGCCGGTACGGCATCCCGGTGCGCCGCGCCCTGCCCGCCCCCACCCCCGAGGAGGCCGTCGCCGCGGCCCGCGCCCTCGGCTACCCGGTCGCCCTCAAGGCCACCGCGCCGCACCTGCGGCACCGCGCGGACCTCGGCGGCGTCCGCCTGGACCTCGCGGACGAGGAGCAGCTGCGCCGGGCGTACGCCGAACTGGCCGGCCTGTTCGGCACGCCTGAGGAGCTGCGCCCGGTGGTGCAGGCCATGGCGCCGCGCGGGGTGGACACCGTCGTCCGCGCGGTGATCGACCCCGCCGCCGGAGCGGTGCTCTCCTTCGGGCTCGCCGGGGCGGCCTCGCAACTGCTCGGCGACATGGCGCACCGGCTGATTCCGGTCACCGACCGGGAGGCGACCTCCCTGGTCCGGTCGATCCGGACGGCACCGCTGCTGTTCGGCTGGCGCGGCTCGGCACCGGTCGACACCCCCGCCCTGGAGGAGCTGCTGCTGCGGGTCTCCCGGCTGGTCGACGACCACCCCGAAGTGGTGGCCGTCACGCTGGAGCCGGTGGTCGTCGCCACCGAGGGCCTGAGCGTGCTCGGCGCCTCGGTGCGGCTGGCCCCGCCCCCCGCCCGCGACGACCTGGGCCCGCGCACGCTCCCCGCCTACTGAGGGCCTCCTCCGGGAGCCTCCCGAGACGGATCCGAACCCGGTCCGTGGCCGCCGAGCGGTGCCTCGCAGTCAGTGCGCCCCCGTAGGATGGACGGCATGGCCAAGACCAGTACGACGACCCAGGGGCTGCGAGCGGCGATCGAACGCAGCGGCTACTACCCGGCCCTCGTGGCCGAGGCGGTGGAGGCCGCCGTGGGCGGCGAGCCCATCCGGTCGTACCTGGTCCACCAGGAGACGACGTTCGACCAGAACGAGGTCCGCCGGCACGTGACCGTGCTGGTCCTCACCGACACCCGCTTCATCGTCAGCCACACCGACGAGCAGGCCGCCGACAACACCTCGCCGACGCCGTACGCCACCACCTCCACGGAGTCCGTGAAGCTCGGCCGGATCTCGTCGGTGGTGGTCAGCCGCGTGGTCGCCAACCCGGAGTCGTACACGCCGGGCAGCCTCCCGCGCGAGGTCGTGCTCACCATCGGCTGGGGCGCCGTCTCCCGGATCGACCTGGAGCCCGCCGCCTGCGGCGACCCCAACTGCGAGGCCGACCACGGCTACACCGGCAGCGCCACGGCCGACGACCTCAGCCTGCGCGTCAGCGAGGCCGGCGACGGCCCGGAGACGGTGCGCCAGGCGCTCGCCTTCGCGCAGGCCATCTCCGAGGCGACCGCGGACCCGACCCGCTGATGGTGCAGCCGCCCACCGCCTGGGGCCCCCATCCGGAACCCCTCGCCGTCGACTCCGCCCCCCTGCCCGAGTACGGCACGGGATCGCTCGCCGATCTGCTGCCCACGCTCGCCGCGGGCATGGGCGTGCCCGGTATGACGGCCGCCATCCCGGAGCTGACCCCCGCCGACCGCAACTGCGTGTTCCTGATCGACGGCCTCGGCTGGGAGCAGCTGAAGGCGCACCCGGACGAGGCACCGTTCCTTACCTCGCTCCTCGCCGCCTCGCGCGGCGGCACCGGCCGCCCGCTGACCACCGGCTACCCGGCGACCACGGCCACCTCCCTGGCGTCCGTCGGCACCGGCCTGCCCCCGGGCGCGCACGGCCTCCCCGGCTACACCGTACGGAATCCGGCCACCGGCGAGCTGATGAACCAGCTGCGCTGGCAGCCGTGGACCGAGCCGGGCGCCTGGCAGCCGTACCCCACCGTCTTCGAGCTGGCCGACCGCGCGGGCGTGCACGCCGCCCAGGTGTCCTCCCCGGCCTTCGCGAACACCCCGCTGACCAAGGTGGCGCTCAGCGGCGGCACCTTCCACGGGCGGCTGTCCGGCGAGGACCGCATGGACCTCGCGGCCGAGCAGCTGGCCGCCGCGGACCGCAGCCTGGTCTACACGTACTACGCCGAGGTCGACGGCGCCGGCCACCGCTTCGGCGTCGACTCCGACACCTGGCGCGGCCAGCTGATGTACGTCGACCGCCTGGTCCAGCGTCTGGCCGAGCAGCTGCCCCCGCGCAGCGCGCTGTACGTCACCGCCGACCACGGCATGGTCGACGTGCCGTTCGACGAAGAGCACCGGATCGACTTCGACGAGGACTGGGAGCTGCGCGCCGGGGTCGCCCTGCTGGGCGGCGAGGGCCGCGCCCGGCACGTCTACGCCGTGCCGGGCGCCGCGAACGACGTCCTGACCTGCTGGCGGGAAGTGCTCGGCGAGCAGTTCTGGGTGGCCTCGCGCGACGAGGCGATCACCGCGGGCTGGTTCGGGCCGCGGGTCGACGAGCGGGTGTACGCGCGCATCGGCGACGTCGTCGCCGCCGCGCGGGACGACGTGCTGCTCATCGCCTCCGAGCGGGAGCCCAACGAGTCGGCGATGGTCGGCAACCACGGTTCGATGACCCCGGCCGAGCAGTTGGTCCCGCTGCTCGAAGTACGGCCCTGAAGCCCGCCGACCGCACACCATGACGATCTCGCCGAAAGGTGCTCAACCTCCCATGCCCGAGCTGGTCTTCTTCTCCGGAACCATGGACTGCGGGAAGTCGACCCTGGCTCTCCAGATCGAGCACAACCGCTCCGCGCGCGGGCTCCAGGGCATGATCTTCACCCGTGACGACCGCGCGGGCGAGGGCAAGCTGTCCTCCCGGCTCGGCCTGGTCACCGACGCGGTCGAGGTCGAGGACGGCATGGACCTCTACGCGTACCTCGTCGACCATCTCTCGCACGGCGGCCGCGCGGACTACGTGATCGCCGACGAGGCGCAGTTCCTCGCCCCCGAGCAGATCGACCAACTCGCGCGCGTGGTCGACGACCTGGGGCTCGACGTCTACGCCTTCGGCATCACCACCGACTTCCGCACCAAGCTCTTCCCCGGCTCGCAGCGGCTGGTGGAACTGGCCGACCGGGTCGAGGTCCTCCAGGTCGAGGCCCTGTGCTGGTGCGGCGCCCGCGCCACTCACAACGCCCGCACCGTCGGCGGCGAGATGGTCGTCGAGGGCGCCCAGGTGGTCGTCGGCGACGTCAACCAGGCCGAGGCGGTCGGCTACGAGGTGCTGTGCCGCCGCCACCACCGCCGCCGGATGACCGCGGCGACGGCCCACGCGGCGGCCCTGTCCCCGGACGTCCTGCCGGTGCCGCAGACCACCTGACCCCTTCGCGCGGCCCTGCCGGGCCCGTCGCTCAGGGGCGCTGGAGCAGGCAGAAGCGGGCACCTTCGGGATCGGTCACCGTCGCGACCCGGCCGCGTCCGCCGTCCTCGGCCGGTTTCACGACGTGCCCGCCCAGCTCGGTCAGCCGGAGGAGGGCCTCGTCGGTGTCCGCGACCTCGAAGTACGTCAGCCAGTGCGGGCCCCGGTCGCGCGGCAGGGCGTGGCCGACACCGTGGATGCCGGCCACGGCCCGGCCCTCGACTGAGAGGGTCACGTAGTCGAAGTCGGCGGAGACCACGGGCTCCTCCTCGTAGCCGAAGACGGTCTCGTAGAACTTGGCGACGGTCGCGGACTCGAAGGTCACCAGCTCGTTCCAGACGGGAGTGCCGGGCATCCCGGAGACGGCCGTGCCGCGGTGCCGCGCCGCCTGCCAGATCCCGAAGACGGCACCCGTGGGATCGGACCCGATCGCCATCCGCCCCGCCTCACCGGCGTCCAGCGGACCCACGCCGATCGTGCCGCCGCACAGCCGCGCGGTCTCCGCCGTCCGGTGCGCGTCGTCGGAGGCGAGATACGGCGTCCAGGCGATGGGCAGATGCCGGTCGGGCGGCAACTGCCCGATGCCCGCCACCTCGCGGCCGTCGAGCAGGGCCCGCACGTAGGGGCCGAGCTGCTGGGGACCAGGGCGGAACTGCCAGCCGAACAGCGCCGCGTAGAACTCTTGGGTCGCCGCCATCCCGTGCACCATCAGACTCACCCAGCAGGGCGTGCCGGGCGCGTACCGGGCGTGTTCGCCGGGCCGGCCTTCCGACCCCCGTGCCTCGGTCATCGTCACTCTCTCCTCGGCCCCTCGCGGCGCCGCGTCGCTTCCGCTCTCCGGACCCCGTGCCGATGCTCGCACCACCGTCGGTGTCACGCGCTCGGGCGCGCCGCCGCATCTCGTCCGGTCACCGGAAAATGTTCCGACCGGCGGGTTCCGGCCCGTTTCGGGGGACGGCACGCGGATGTCGATCGGTGCCACCCGGTCCTGCACTGCGCGTGCCCGATCCCGCACGGCGCGTGATCGGGCCTGCTTGGCGGAGCAGAGTAGCCGGACACGGGCGCCGCGGCCACCCCGTACGCCAGGATGGTCGCCATGAACGCCATCATCTCCGCATCCGCACTCGCCGACGCACTGGCGGGGCCGAACCCGCCCGTACTGCTCGATGTCCGCTGGCAGCTCAGTCTGGCCAAGGCGGCGGGCGAGCCGCCCTTCGACGGCCGCGCGGCGTACGCGGCTGGTCACCTCCCCGGCGCCGTCTTCGTCGACCTGGACCGGGAGTTGGCCGGGACGCCGGGGGAGCGCGGCCGGCATCCGCTGCCCGGCCTCGCGGAGTTCGGCGCCGCGATGCGCCGCGCGGGCGTGTCGTCCGGGACGCCGGTCGTCGTCTACGACGGGGGGCAGGGCTGGGCCGCGGCCCGCGCCTGGTGGATGCTGCGCTGGACGGGGCACCCGGACGTGCGGGTCCTGGACGGCGGGTTGCCGTCCTGGGAGGGGCCGTTGTCCCAGGAGGAGCCGACGCCCCGGGAAGGCGATTTCGAGCCGGTCGCGGGGGCGGGGCTGCTGGATGCCGACGGTGCGGCCGCGCTGGCCCGTTCCGGCGTGCTGTTCGACGCGCGCGCGGCGGAGCGGTACCGCGGTGACGTGGAGCCGATCGACCGGGTCGGCGGACACATCCCGGGCGCGATCTCGGCGCCGACCACCGAGAACGTGACCTCAGACGGCCGTTTCCTCCCCGCCGGGGAACTGCGTGCCCGTTTCCAGGCCCTGGGTGCCGCCGAGGGCACGGAGGTCGGCGTGTACTGCGGCTCGGGCGTCTCCGGCGCCCACGAGGTGCTGGCCCTGGCGGTGGCGGGCATCCCGGCGGCCCTCTACGTGGGCTCCTGGTCGGAGTGGTCGTCGGACCCGGAGCGCCCGGTCGCCGTCGGAGCGGAGCCGCAGTAGCACGGGGGCGCGGGGGCGCGGACGGGCGTACTGAAGCTCGGGGAGCGTCCGGACGCACTCCGCGGCCCCCGGCGCGCCCGGTCACTCCCGCTGCGCCCCAAGTCGCTCCCCGTCTGCGCCAGACGTACGAGAGGTCCGGGCCCGCGCCGTTCACGGCGCGGGCCCGGACCTCTCGTACGGCCGGTTACTCCTGCTTCTTGCGGCGTGTGCCGAAGACGATCTCGTCCCAGCTGGGGACGGCCGCCCGGCGGCCCGGGCGGACGCCGTCCGCTTCGGCCTGGCGGTCGGTGGCACCGATCAGGCGGTCGCGGTGGCTGCCCACCGAGCGGGGCATGAGGACGTCGGCGTAGGCGGAACCGGCCGAGGCGGCGGGCGGCGGCGGCTCCTCCACCGCGGGCTCGTCGTCATCGGGTTCCTCCGTGGCCTCGGCCCGTTCGGGCACCACGAGGTCCCCGCGGAAGCTCGGCACGGCCTCCAGCAGGCTGGTCAGCGAGTCCCGCTCGCCCGACGCCGTCGCCGCGGTCTCCTCCGCGGGCTCGGGCACCGGTGCGGGCAGGCTCGGCCGCTCCCGCTCCCGCTCCCGGTCGCGGTCCCTGTCGAGGGATCCGGCCAGCGCGCGGTCCCGCGGCAGCCGGGCGATCCGCGGCACGAACGGGAAGCTGGGCTCGGGCGCCCCGAGGTCGTCGGACTCGCCGATCAGCGAGCGCGCCTCGGAGTCGACGGCCTGCACGAGCCGCCGGGGCGGGTCGTACGTCCAGCTCGCCGAGTGCGGCTCGCCCGCGACGCGATAGACGAGCAGCACCTCCCAGGTGCCGTCGTCGCGGCGCCAGGAGTCCCACTGGACGGTGTCCTTCTCGGCACCGCGCAGCAGCAACCGCTCCTGGACGGCCTCGCCGAGCAGCGGACCGGAGTTCTCGCCGGGGCGGCGGACCGGGGTCTTGCGGGCCCGCTCGGCCATGAAGGCGCGCTCGGCCAGCACGGGACCCTCGAAGCGGCGTACGCGATCGACGGGGATGCCGGCCATCTGGGCGACCTCTTCCGCGGTCGCACCCGCGCGTATACGCGCCTGGATGTCGCGGGGGCGGAGATGGCTCTCCACCTCGATCTCGATCTGGCCGAGGCGGGGACGGTCGCCGCGCACGGCGGCGCGGAGCCGTTCGTCGATCGGAAGCGTGTACTCCGTGCTGTCCGCAGCCTTCAGCACCAGCCGTGTGCCGTCATTGGAGACGGCCACGACACGCAGTTCGGGCATGGGGACCTCCCGGGTGGTGCCTGCCGACGTCACGTGCGTCGCTGCTTCCGCTAGTCGAGTGTGGCCTGCCCGGGTGCAGCCTGCCACAACCTTGCCGAGTTGCCCGGCGTGTCGGGCAAGGGCCCTGGATCGCCGTTATGGCACGGTTACCTATTCGCAACGCTAAGTGACCAACGTCGTCACCCTGTGCAACAAGCCCCCTCCCGGCGGTCCTTGACGGGCCCCGGACACCCTGGCGGGAGACCGGACCCAGGGCTCGCAACAGTACTCCATTCGGACCACGTGCGTGGATCGGCGCGCCGCCGAACTTCTCGCGTGGCGTGGGACTTGACCGTCCGTGGCCGATTTTCGTGATCAGGAACGTGGCGTACTTCACGGAATCACCAGAATCGGAACTAGCGGTTTCGGTCGTACGTCCCCCTCTCGTACGGCAAGTCGATCTGGTGCGGGAAAGGCAGGCAAGGCCCGGGAATGCGTGAAAAGCCCGATGTCGTCCGGGAGTCGAGTTCCGAGGCGCCCGAGAAGGAGGTGCAGCAGAAGCGGATCGACCTCAGCGTTCCCCAGGTCGCGGGCAGCGCGGTGGCCGCGGTCCTGGCGGCCAAACTCGCCTCCTCCTTCGGGGTGTACGGGACGATCGCGGGCGCGGGCGTGGTCAGCGTCATCGCCACCTGCGGCGGTTCGCTGTTCCAGCACTTCTTCAAGCGGACCGGCGAACAACTGCGGACCGGCAGGACACCGGTACGGGTGGCGATGGGGGCGGCCCCGCAAGCGCCTTCCGCACCGGGGGAGTTCTCCGAGGGAGCCGTCTACCGCGCGCGCGTGCGCGGCTGGAAGCGCTGGGCGCCGGCGGCGGCCGTGGTCTTCGGCATCACCATGACCGGCATCACGGCGTACGAACTGGCTTCCGGCGACAGCTTCAGCGGCCGGGGCGGGACGACGGTCGGCGGCGCGCTGACGCGGCAGGGCACGTCGTCCTCCGACTCCGATTCCGACTCCGATTCCGACTCGGGCTCGGACTCGGGCCGTTCCAGTTCCGGGGCGTCGGAGGACACGGGGGAGACCGGCGGTCCCGGTGGGGGCACGCCCTCCGCCTCACCGTCCCGGGCTCCCGGCGAACAGGGTGACGGCACGCCGTCCGGCGGCGACGGCGGTACGGCCGGCAGCCCGACGCCCGCCCCGACCGCCCCCGGGGAGACCGGCGGGGAGAGCGGGGCGGGCGGCGGGGAGACGAGCGCCGGGACGCCGTCCCCGCCGGCCCCGTCCGCTACGCCCCCAGAACCCGGCGCAAGTAGTCGTTCCGGAAGCGCCGCTCCGGGTCCAGCCGGTCCCGCAGCGCCGTGAACTCGCCGAAGCGCGGGTACACCCCGGCGAAGTACTCCGCGTCGCGCGTGTGCACCTTGCCCCAGTGCGGGCGCCCCTCGTGCGCCGTGAAGATGCGCTCGGCGGCGGTGAAGTACCGCTGGTAGGGCGTGCCGCGGAACATGTGGACGGCGATGTACGCGCTGTCCCGGCCGGACGCCGTGGACAGCGTGATGTCGTCGGCCGGGGCGGTGCGCACCTCGACCGGGAAGCTGATCCGCAGCGGGGAGCGGTCGACCATCGCCTTCAGCTCGCGCAGGGTGTCCACCACGGCCTCGCGCGGGACGGCGTACTCCATCTCCACGAAGCGCACCCGGCGCGGCGACGTGAAGACCTTGTAAGGGATGTCGGTGTAGCTCCGCGCGGACAGCGCCTTGCTGGAGATCCGGGCGATGGCGGGGATGGCGGCGGGCGCCGCGCGGCCGACCCAGCTGGCCGCCTGGAAGACCCCGTTGGACAGGAACTCGTCCTCGAACCAGCCCTTGAGCGGGCTCACCGGCCGCTCCGGCCCGGCGCTGCGGTTGTTCCGCTTGGTGGTGGTGCTGCCGGTGTGCGGGAACCAGTAGAACTCGAAGTGCTCGTTCTCCGCCCACAGCTCGTCGAACTCGGCGAGCACCCGGTCCAGCGGCATCGGCTCCTCGCGCGCGTGGAGCAGGAAGACGGGCTCCACGGCGAGGGTGATCGCGGTGACGATGCCCAGGGCCCCCAGGCCGATCCGGGCCGCCGCGAAGACCTCCGGGTTCTCCTCCGCGGAGCAGGTGAGCACCGAGCCGTCGGCGGTGACCATCTCCAGCGCGGTGATCTGGGCGGCGATCGAGCCGGAGTCGCGGCCGGTGCCGTGGGTGCCGGTGCTGGTGGCGCCCGCGACGGTCTGCTCCATGATGTCGCCCATGTTGGTCAGCGACAGACCCTCGCGGGCCAGGGCCAGGTTGAGCCGCTTGAGCGGAGTGCCGGCCAGAACCGTGACCGTGCCGGCCTCCCGGTCGATGTCACGGATGCCGGTCAGCAGCTCCGGGCGTATCAGGACCCCGCCGGTGGCGGCTATGGACGTGAAGGAGTGCCCCGTACCGACGGCCTTCACCGGCAGGCCGTCCTCCGCCGCCCTGAGCACCGCCGCGGCCAGTTCCTCCACCGTCGCCGGAGTCACCTCCCGCGCGGGGCGGGCGGCGACATTGCCGCCCCAGTTACGCCACGTGCCGTTCTTCCCGCTCGCTGTGCTGCTCAACGGTGCCTCCCCGACCCGGAGCCGGCCGCTTGAGCCGGCGGTAACCGAGGAAACCGACCGCGACCGCGACGGCACCGGACACCGCCGGAACCCCGTACCCGGCACGCGCGCCGGCGGCGTCGATCACCCAGCCGGCCGCCGAGGAGCCGAGGGCGACCCCCACCGCGAGACCGGTGCTCACCCAGGTCATGCCCTCGGTCAACTGCGCGCGTGGTACGTGCTCTTCGATGAGGGACATCGTCGTGATCATCGTGGGAGCGATGGACAGACCCGCGACGAAGAGCGCCACGGCCAGAAACGGCAGGTTCCCGACCAGTAGGAGGGGGATCATACTCACGGCCATCGCACACACACCCAGCAGCCAGCGAGGTTCGGGCGCCCCCTTGAAGTGCAGCAGCCCGAAGACGGCCCCCGCCACACAGGAGCCCGCCGCGTACAGCGCGAGGACGAGGCTGGCCGCGCCCTTGTGCCCCTGCTCGTCGGCGAAGGCCACGGTGACCACGTCGACCGCGCCGAAGATCGCGCCGGTCGCCACGAACGTGACGACGAGGACCTGGAGCCCGGGGGCGCGCAGCGCGCTGCGGCCCCGGCCGTGCTCCGCGCGCGGGTGCGGGGCGGGCTCGGTGGCGCGCTGCGCGGTCAGCCAGAAGACGCCGACCGCCAGGAAGCAGCCCGCGAGCAGCGGCCCGGCCTCCGGGAACCAGGTCGTGGACAGGCCGATGGAGATGATCGGCCCGAAGATGAAGCAGACCTCGTCCACCACGGACTCGAACGAGTACGCGGTGTGCAGCTGCGGGGTGCCCCGGTAGACGGCCGCCCAGCGGGCCCGGATCATCGCGCCGACGCTCGGCACGCAGCCGATGCCGACACAGGCCACGAACAGCACCCAGTCCGCCCACTCGTAGTGCGCGGCGAACAGCAGCAGCGCGCCCGCGGCCAGCGAGACCAGCGTCGCGGGACGCAGGACCCGCCGCTGTCCGTACTGGTCCACCAGCCGGGACACCTGCGGACCGGCCACCGCCGCCGACAGCGCGATCGTCGCCGAGAGCGCGCCCGCGAGCCCGTAGCGCCCGGTGAGCTGGGAGATCATCGTGACGACGCCGATGCCCATCATCGACAGCGGCATCCGGCCGAGGAAACCGGCGGCGGAGAACGCCTTGGAGCCGGGGGCGGCGAACAGGGCGCGATACGGGCTGGGCACGGGGCTCTCCGGCGGCTCGGTCAGGCGGGCGGGTGGACGCGGACATGCTGCGGCATGCGGCGACATGGCGGCACGCACGCGCCCGTAAGGCATAAAGATGGTCGATACAGCTTACGAGTTAGGTCACCCTAACGCACCCCTCGGGACCAGCCCGGAGCGCGTCCCCGCCCCCGCCGTTGCCGCACTGTCGGTGGCGGGTGGCAGGATCGGTCCCATGCCAGACGCGCTCGATGCCACCCCCTACGACGCCCTGCTCCTGCTCTCCTTCGGCGGCCCGGAAGGGCCGGACGACGTGGTCCCGTTCCTGGAGAACGTGACGCGCGGGCGCGGCATCCCCAAGGAACGCCTGAAGGAAGTCGGGCAGCACTACTTCCTGTTCGGCGGGGTCAGCCCGATCAACGACCAGAACCGTGCCCTGCTGGACGCCCTGCGCAAGGACTTCGCCGGCCACGGCCTGAACCTGCCGGTGTACTGGGGCAACCGCAACTGGGCGCCGTACCTCACGGACACCCTGCGCGAGATGGTCCGCGACGGCCGCCGCCGCATCCTGGTCCTGGCCACCAGCGCCTACGCCTCCTACTCGGGCTGCCGTCAGTACCGCGAGAACCTCGCCGACTCCCTCGCCGCCCTGGAGGCCGAGGGCCTGGAACTGCCGAAGATCGACAAGCTGCGGCACTACTTCAACCACCCGGGCTTCGTCGAGCCCATGGTCGACGGTGTCCTGGAGTCCCTCGCCGACCTCCCCGAGGAGATCCGCGACGGCGCCCACATCGCCTTCACCACCCACTCCATCCCGGTCTCCGCGGCCGACACCTCCGGCCCGGCCGAGGAGCACGGCGACGGCGGCGCCTACGTCCGGCAGCACCTGGACGTCGCGCGGCTGATCGCCGACGCCGTCCGCGAGCGGACCGGCGTCGACCACCCCTGGCAGCTCGTCTACCAGTCCCGCTCCGGCGCCCCGCACATCCCGTGGCTGGAGCCCGACATCTGCGACCACCTGGAGGAGCGGCACGCCGCCGGGGTCCCGGCCGTCGTCATGGCCCCCATCGGGTTCGTCTCCGACCACATGGAGGTCCTGTACGACCTCGACACCGAGGCCACGGCCAAGGCCGAGGAGCTGGGCCTGCCGGTGCGCCGCTCGGCCACCGTCGGCGCCGACCCGCGGTTCGCCGCCGCCGTCCGCGACCTGCTCCTGGAGCGCTCCGCCGTCGAACGCGGGCAGGAGGTCACGCCCTGCGCCCTCGGCGCGCTCGGCGCGAGCCACAACCTGTGCCCGGCCGGCTGCTGCCCGGCCCGCGCCCCCCGGCCCGCCGCCGCGGGCGCCGACAGCCCCTACACGTGAGGAGCGCCGTGACCGACCCCCTGCACACGGACCTGCTCGCCCTCGCCCAGGAGGCCGCCCGCCGGGCAGGCGAGCTGCTGCGCGACGGCCGCCCGGCGGACCTCGGTGTCGCCGCCACCAAGTCGAGCCCCATCGACGTGGTCACCGAGATGGACATCGCCGCCGAGAAGCTGATCACCGGCTTCCTCGCCGAGCGCCGCCCCGACGACGGCTTCCTCGGCGAAGAGGGCGCCGCCACGGAGGGCACCAGCGGCATCCGCTGGGTGATCGACCCGCTCGACGGCACCGTGAACTACCTCTACGGGCTGCCCACCTGGGCCGTCTCCATCGCCGCCGAACAGGACGGCGAGACGGTGGTCGGCGTCGTCGCGGCCCCCATGCGCGGCGAGACGTACAGCGCCGTCCGCGGACGCGGCGCCCGCGCCACCGGCTCCTGGGACGGTGAGCGCGAGCTGCGCTGCCGCCCGGCACCCCCGCTGGACCAGGCGCTGGTCTCCACCGGCTTCAACTACGTCACCGACGTCCGCGCCCGCCAGGCCGACATCGTCCAGCGGCTGATCCCGCTGCTGCGGGACATCCGGCGCGGCGGCTCCGCCGCGATCGACCTGTGCGACGTCGCCGCGGGCCGCCTCGACGGCTACTACGAGCGCGGGCTGCATCCCTGGGACCTCGCGGCGGGGGACCTGATCGCCCGGGAGGCGGGCGCGCTGACCGGTGGACGGCCCGGAGAGCGCCCCTCACGCGAGCTGACGGTCGCGGCTGCCCCGGGCGTCTTCGAGCCCCTCCAGCGGCTCCTGGAGGACCTGGGCGCCTGGCACGACTGAGTCCGTGCGACGCCGTACGACGACGAAGCGGGCCCCGGCGATGGATTCGCCGGGGCCCGCCTCATAACGGGTGGACCGGTCAGACGCGGTACGCGCCGACTTCCACGCCATGTTCGGCGGCGAGGCGGCGCAGGTCGTCGAGCTCACCCTGCTCCACCTCGACGAGGAAGTCGTCGCCCTCGTCACGAGCCCGCGTCAGGTCGGACTCGGTCGCCCTTATGCGCTGCAGAAGTCCTGCGGTGAATGCGTCCATGCTGCGCCCCCTCGTCCTGGGTCGTGGGTCGATGGCACGGGGGTGTGCCGGTTCGGAAGGGGCGATCACGTCTCCCATGAGTGCCCAGCGCTGCCCTGCTGGGCGGCGACGGCGCCGGACACCCACGCCCACTCTGCGAAGCGGACCGCGGCGTACCGCATGGTGCTGCGGCACAAGCAGAGCGTGATCGCGGGGTGTAAACCGTCCTCCCCCCGCTCCCTTCCGCGGAAACCTCAACCGGAGCAGAAAATCTGGCATTCCCGGGCCCCCGCCGCGGACGCACCGAACCGCCGCCGGCCGTTTCCCGGAGCTTCGCCCCGGCGTCCCCCGAGCCTCCCGCGTGCCTCAGGCCTCCGCCGTTCCCGGGCCTCGCCGGGTCCCTGCCCCGAGGACCTGTCCGGCGCCTCCCGCCCGCCCCGCGGTGTCGGACAGGTCCCTGGACCCACCCGGCTTACCGCCGACTTACGGCCGAAAAGGGCAGGATGGAGGCCAACACACCCACCACCCCCTGCCCGCGTGCGCCCATCGGCCGCGCGGGCGGCCACAGGAAGGACAAGCGACGTGCGCGTACTCGTCGTCGAGGACGAGCAGCTGCTCGCCGATGCGGTGGCCACCGGGCTGCGCCGGGAGGCCATGGCCGTCGACGTCGTGTACGACGGTGCGGCCGCCCTGGAACGCATCGGCGTCAACGACTACGACGTGGTCGTCCTCGACCGCGACCTCCCGCTCGTGCACGGCGACGACGTGTGCCGCAAGATCGTCGAACTGGGCATGCCCACGCGCGTGCTGATGCTCACGGCCTCCGGCGACGTCAGCGACCGCGTCGAGGGCCTGGAGATCGGCGCGGACGACTACCTGCCCAAGCCGTTCGCGTTCAGCGAGCTGATCGCGCGCGTGCGTGCTCTCGGCCGGCGCACCAGCCTGCCGCTGCCGCCCGTCCTGGAGCGGGCCGGGATCAAGCTCGACCCCAACCGCCGCGAGGTCTTCCGCGAGGGCAAGGAGGTCCAGCTGGCGCCCAAGGAGTTCGCCGTCCTGGAGGTGCTGATGCGCAGCGAGGGCGCCGTCGTCTCCGCCGAGCAGCTGCTGGAGAAGGCCTGGGACGAGAACACCGACCCGTTCACCAACGTGGTCCGCGTCACCGTCATGACCCTGCGCCGCAAGCTGGGCGAGCCGCCCGTCATCGTCACCGTCCCCGGCTCCGGCTACCGGATCTGACCCCGTGGCCGCCACCCCCGCGCCGCCCGAGGCGCCTCCGAAACCCACCTGGGACCCCCGACGGCCGGAGCCGCCGTTCCCCTGGCTGCGACCGACCATCCGGATAAGGCTCACGCTGCTGTACGGCGGCATGTTCCTGATCGCCGGCATCCTGTTGCTGTCGATCATCTACCTGCTGGCGGCCCAAGCCCTCAACACCGGCAACGAACCGCTCTTCAAGATCGTCGACGGCACCGACATCAAGGTCGCCAGTGAGGACTGTCCCCCGGTCAACTCCAGGAGTCTGACCCTCGCCGAGTTCAACGCCGCGATCAGCGAGTGCATCGACCATCAGCGCCGGGTCGCCCTGGACACCCTCCTCAGCCGCTCCCTCCTCGCCCTCCTCGGCCTCGCCGTGATCGCCTTCGCCTTCGGCTACGCCATGGCCGGGCGCGTGCTCTCGCCGCTCGGCCGGATCACCCGCACCGCGCGCGCGGTGGCCGGCTCGGACCTGTCCCGCCGGATCGAGCTGGACGGCCCGGACGACGAGCTGAAGGAGCTGGCCGACACCTTCGACGACATGCTGGAGCGCCTCCAGCGGGCGTTCACCGCCCAGCAGCGCTTCGTCGGCAACGCCTCGCACGAGCTGCGCACCCCGCTGGCGATCAACCGCACGCTGCTGGAGGTGCACCTGTCGGACCCGAACGCGCCCGTGGAGCTCCAGCAGCTCGGCAAGACGCTGCTGGCGACCAACGAGCGCAGCGAGCAGCTGGTGGAGGGCCTGCTGCTGCTCGCGCGCAGCGACAACCAGATCGTCGAGCGCAAGCCGGTCGACCTGGCCGAGGTGGCCTCGCAGGCCGTCGACCAGGTGCACGCCGAGGCCGAGGCCAAGGGCGTGGAGATCCGCGGCGAGCGCGAGCCCGCGGTGGTCCGGGGCAACGGCGTCCTGCTGGAGCGGATCGCCCTCAACCTGGTCCAGAACGCGGTCCGGTACAACGTCCCCGAAGGCGGCTGGGTCGAGGTCACCACCGAGATCCAGCACGGCCAGGCGGTGCTGATGGTCACCAACACCGGCCCCGTGGTCCCGGCGTACGAGATCGACAACCTCTTCGAGCCGTTCCGGCGGCTGCGCACCGAGCGCACGGGCAGCGACAAGGGCGTCGGTCTCGGCCTGTCCATCGTGCGCTCGGTGGCCCGGGCGCACGGCGGGCACATCGCGGCCCGGCCGCGCGAAGGCGGGGGGCTGGTGATGCGAGTCACCCTGCCACTCTGAGACCATGGGCGGACACACCCGAGGTTGTTCGCTTTGCGCGGAATTTTCTGGGCACCCGTACAGCCGTCTCGTGTGTGATCGATCACAAGAACGATTTTCAGGCCATCTACTCTCCGTGAACACTCAGGCCGCCGGAAAGCCGGGAAAATGCGGGTTTTCTGGGGGCTTGATCACGGGAAGTACACGGTGAGACGCCTTTGAAGTGCGCCATTCGGACCGTGTACGGTCCCGATCGCCGTCCAACCCGATCACTCGCGAGGGGTCCGGTTGGGTGTCGATTGAGTAACAGACCTTGATGTGAGGCAAAATCTCCGCCTCGGGTCGGGCACAAGTCCGGCCTCTCACGCGTTACGTGCGCTGGAGACACCGCAGACACCCGGAGGGGGAGAGCGACATGGCAACCGATTACGACACTCCACGCAAGACCGACGACGACGTCGACTCGGACAGCCTCGAAGAGCTGAAGGCTCGTCGAAACGACAAGTCGGCGTCGTCCGTAGACGTCGACGAGTTCGAGGCCGCAGAAGGCCTGGAACTGCCCGGCGCGGACCTCTCGAACGAGGAACTGGCCGTCCGGGTGCTGCCCAAGCAGCAGGACGAGTTCACCTGCATGAGCTGCTTCCTGGTGCACCACCGCAGCCAGCTGGCCCGGGAGAAGAACGGCCAGCCGATCTGCCGCGACTGCGACTGAGGCGGGGTCGGCCGTGACTGGCTCGACCCCACCCTGGAAGCGCCGCTTCCCCCGCCGGGAAGCGGACACGGGGCCGTCCGACGGCCCTCACGGCGCGCGTGACGACGAGCGAGGCTCACCCGGCACGGGGCAGGTCCCGGCGGGGTCGGCCTCGCTCGAAGCGGCCGGCGACCGGGACGGGCTCCCGGTGCCGGCGCAGAGCCCCGCACCCACCGCCGGCCGGCGCGTGGCCGCCTTCCGGGACAGGGCGCGAGAACTGGCGAAGGACGGCGCCCGCAAGAGCGGCGAGCGGGCCCGCGCGGGCCTCGGGCATCTCGCCGACCGGCTCATCGACATGGCGCCGCGCATCCCCGTACGGGACCTCGCGACGCTGCGCAGGCAGTTCCCGGGCCTCGGCCCCGAGGAGCTGGCCGACAAGCTGGTGGCGGGCGCCTCGAAGGCCTCCGCGACCGTCGGCGCGGGCGTGGGCGCCGCCGCCATGCTGCCCGTGCCGCCCGCCATGCCGACGGAACTGGCCGCCGAGATCACCGGCGTCGCCGCGATCGAGCTCAAGCTCATCGCCGAACTGCACGAGGTGTACGGCGTACGGCCGCCCGGCACCCTCAAGGACCGCAGCAGCGCCTACCTGAACTCGTGGACGGAGGAGCGCGGGATCGACCCCCGCAAGCCCTCCACGGTCAACGCCGCCTTCGGCGGCCCGATGAGGAAACAGCTGCGGCAGCAGATCATGAAGCGGATGGTCCGCAACCTGCCGAATCTGATGCCGTTCATGGTGGGCGCCGCGGTCGGCGCGGTCATGAACAGGCGTGACACCCGCAAGCTCGCCGCGCGGATCCGCGCCGACCTGCGCAGGACGCAGGTGCCGTGGGACGCGCTGACCGGCCTGCCACCGCTGGAGCAGCCGGCCGAGCCGCTGCCGCTGGAGGACGGCCTCGGGGAACCCGGCGCCGGACCGGGAGAACCCGGCCGCTGAGCCCGGCGGCGGTCCGCGCCGGTGGGTGCCGGCCGGCTCAGGAGGCCGTGGCCGTCCTGGCCGCCTCGATGGCCGCCGCCAGCCGCTCCGGTTCCCGCGTCGACAGGTACAGATACGGCGTCGGGTCCTCGGGGTCCGTGACCTCCACCCGCAGCGCCGTCGGGATGTAGGCCCGCAGCAGCAGGAAGGCGCGGGTGTCGGCCTTGTAGGTGCGCCAGGCCCGGGCCTCCTCCGGGTCCAGGACGTGGGCCTCGCCCAGCGCCGTCACCGGGATCTTCGCCTCGCCCGCGATCAGCGAGCCGCCCACCACGCGGATGCGCTGCGAGCCGTACGAGCTGGCCGCCACCGCCGCGACCGCCGTGCCGCCGACCAGGCCGCCGAGCATCGGAAGGGTGCCGAACGGCAGCAGGATGAGGGCCATCGAGAGCCCCACCAGGAAGCTGATCAGCCACCAGGAGCGGGGGGCGGTGAGGCGTTCGTCGTACGAGGTGGCGGAGAGCTGCATGAATCCAAGCTTGGCACGGTGTCGGCGGGGGGCCGACGCGCGGGTAAGGTCTGCGCCTGTGAGTGGTACATCCGCAAGCCTTCAGCCTCCCGCCGACGCCGCGAAGCCGGTGCGGCACCCCGACGCCCCCGCGCCCGGCGAACTCCTCGGCGCGCACTACGGCCAGTGCTTCGGCTGCGGCGGCGAGCAGCCGCACGGCCTGCACCTGGCGGCGCGGGCCGGTGAGGGCGTGTCCATCACAGCCGAGTTCACGGTCCGCCCCGAGCACCAGGGCGCCCCGGGTCTCGCGCACGGCGGCATCCTCGCCACCGCACTGGACGAGACGCTGGGCTCGCTGAACTGGCTGCTGCGCACCATCGCCGTCACCGGACGGCTGGAGACCGACTTCGTGCAGCCCGTGCCGGTGGGCACCACGCTCCACCTGGAGGCCGAGGTGACCGCGGTGGCCGGGCGGAAGATCTACTCGACCGCCACCGGACGCGTCGGCGGCCCCGACGGGCCGGTCGCCGTGCGGGCCGACGCCCTCTTCATCGAGGTCAAGGTCGAGCACTTCGTCAACCACGGCCGGGACGAAGAGATCCAGGCCGCCATGAACGACCCGGACCAGCTCCGGCGGGCCCGTGCCTTCGAGGTGAACCCGTGAGCCGCGAGCCGCTGAACGTCCTGATCCGCCGCGTCGACCCCGACGTCCCGCTCCCGGCGTACGAGCACCCCGGGGACGCGGGGGCGGATCTGCGCACCACCGAGCCGTGCGAGCTGGCGCCCGGCGAACGGGCCGTTCTGCCCACGGGGGTGTCGATCGCGCTCCCCGAGGGGTACGCGGCCTTCGTGCACCCCCGGTCCGGGCTGGCCGCCCGCTGCGGTGTCGCCCTCGTGAATGCCCCGGGGACGGTTGATGCCGGGTACCGTGGGGAGATCAAGGTGATCGTGGTGAATCTCGACCCGCGCGAGGCCGTGCGGTTCGAGCGCTTCGACCGGATTGCCCAACTGGTCGTCCAGCAGGTCGAGAAGGTCCGCTTCCAGGAGGTGGCGGAGCTTCCCGACTCCGCGCGGGCCGAGGGGGGCTTCGGTTCCACCGGCGGCCATGCCGCGGTGGACGGCGGGAACGGCACAAGCGGTCAGGCCGCCGTGGGCGGCACGACGGGTGGGTATCGATACGCTTCGGTCGTATCCGACCGGGAAGGACAGTGACGTGTTCGGACGTCGCAAGAAGAAGGGTGCCGCCGAGGACGCGGCCGGCGAGGCCGAGCAGGTCGTCGACAGCGTCGACACCAAGTCGGACGAGGGCGAGCGCGAGCGGGTGCGGCTGGAGCCGGAGCCCCGGCCCGACGGCCCCTGGGACAGCAGTGAGGTCCGTGACCCGGCCGAGGGCCGGGTCGACCTGGGCGGTCTGTTCGTGCCGGGCGTCGACGGGATGGAGCTGCGGGTCGAGGTCGCGGGCGACGCGATCGTCGCGGCGACCGTCGTGCTGCGCGACAGCGCCATCCAGCTCCAGGCCTTCGCGGCTCCCAAGCGGGAGGGCATCTGGGGCGAGGTGCGCGAGGAGATCGGGGCCGGCATCACCCAGCAGGGTGGCATCGTCGACGAGGTCGAGGGACCGCTGGGCTGGGAGCTGCGCGCCCAGGTGCCGGTGCAGCTGCCGGACGGCACCGGCGGTTTCCAGGTCGTGCGGTTCGTCGGCGTCGACGGCCCCCGCTGGTTCCTGCGCGGTGTGATCTCGGGGCAGGGCGCGGTGCAGCCGCAGGCCGCCGGACTGCTCGAGCAGATCTTCCGGGACACGGTCGTGGTCCGCGGCGAGGGCCCGATGGCGCCCCGCGACCCGATCGTCCTGAAGCTGCCGAACGACGCGCAGATGGTGCCCGAGAGTGTCCAGCAGGACGACCAGGGCAGCTCCCGCTTCGCCGGCGGCATGGGGCAGCTCCAGCGGGGGCCGGAGATCACCGAGGTCCGCTGACGGCACGTGAGAGCGCGAAGGGCCGCACCCCGGCCGGGGTGCG
>NZ_MUND01000013.1 GCF_002154375.1 Streptomyces glaucescens
GGGGCGGTGCGGCGGGAGACGTACGGCTTGAAGAAGTCGAGGTCGAGGGTGCGCTGGCTGTCGACCTCCCACAGCAGCGGTTCGGCCTGGTTGCGCCCTTCGGGTGCCTCGATGCCCCACAGGTGCACCCGCGCGCCGTACCCCTGCGCCGCCTCCACGGCCGACACCAGGTCCTCGTCGCCGCCGAGCAGGGCCGCGTCGCTGATGGCGCGGTGCCGGGCCAGGGACTCCAGATCGGTCCTGATCAGGGAGTCGACGCCTTTCTGCTGGTTGTTGGCGTTGAGGTTGCCGAGGCGGACCTTCACGTCGGGCAGTTCGGCGATGGTCTGCTGCTCGGCGGTGTGGATCCGGCGCCGGGCACCGTCGTACCAGTAGACGCGCAGCAGCCGGCTGTCGGCGAAGACGGTGCGGGCCCGGTCGATCAGGGCGTCGATCAGCCCTTCGGCGTCGAGGTCGAAGGCCCGCCGGTCCTCGGTTCCGGCGACGAGGCGTCCCGCCGCCGCGTAGAGGTACCCGGCGTCGACGAAGATCGCGTGGGTGGAGGGCGTCTTCGCCACCTCGGCGAGCATCCGCTGGAGCAGCTCGTTGGTTCGGTCGAGGCGGGCGGCCAGCTCCGAAAGGTCGTCGTTCATTGCTTCCATTGTCCAGGTCGTCACAGTGCGAACACAACCGGTCCCAGTCAGTCTCGGAGCGTCACACAAGAAGACGCTTACCCGTCAGTAATTAGTTGTTCGAAAAATTTCTTTAGCGTAGGGAATGTTTGTAACAGACACCGCGTTGCATCCGTATGGAACACGGGGCACCGTCGCTTCGTGGGCCACCCACCCCAGTAGTTCTCCTCAGGGAGGATGACCAGACGAAGGGAGAAGCCATGCGCTTCGAGATTCTGCGACTCGACGACGTCGACGGTACCCCCGTGGACACCACCGTCGTGGACGCCGCCTCCGTCAACCGGATCGTTCAGCAGGCCGCCGCGATCGGCCAGCGCCTGTGGATCCGCCCGGCCGAGACCCCGGCTTCATAATCCACATGCTTGAGAGCCCCGTACGGCATGACGGCCGTACGGGGCTCTGTTGCGTTCACGGCCGCTCGGCACCGTTCAGGCGCTCGGCACCGTGCGCGGCGCTCAGCTTCCCTGGATCACCTGGGTGACGCCGTTGATGATCTGCTGCACGGCGATCGCGGACAGCATCATGCCCGCGAGCCGGGTCACCAGCACCACACCGCCGTCCTTGATGACCCGGATGATCAGCAGCGAGTAGCGCATCACCAGCCACAGCACGACATGGATGGCGAGGATCGCCGCCCACACCGACACCTGCAGACCGACGCTGTCGGCCTTCTGCACGGCGAGGATGACGGACACGATCGCGCCCGGACCGGCCAGCAGCGGCATGCCCAGCGGTACGAGGGCGACGTTGACGTCCTTGGTCTGCTTGGGCTCGTCGGTCTTGCCGGTGAGCAGGTCGAGCGCGATCAGCAGGAGCAGCAGCCCGCCCGCGATCATGAGCGCCGGCACCGACACGTGCAGGTAGTCGAGGATCTGATGGCCGAGGACACCGAAGACGGTGATGACTCCGCCGGCCACGCAGACGGCCTGGAAGGCCATCCGCTTCTGCACCTTGGCGGGCCGCCCGGCGGTCAGGCCGAGGAAGATCGGGGTGATCCCAGGGGGATCCATGATGACAAAAAGGGTCAGGAACAGGGAGCCGAAGACGGCGATGTCGAACATGGGAGTGCTGAAGGCCTTGCGCTGAAAGGAAGAAGGGGGGCGAACACAGGGGTGGAGCGGGGCGGCGAACCGCGCCCTCAGATCGCTCCGCCGGTCCCCGGCACGGGGAACGCCCCGGTCGCCCGCCGGGTGATCTCCCCGTAGACCTCGGGGTCGGTCGTGTACTCACCGAGCACACAGGTCTTCCGGCTGCCGTGGTAGTCGCTGGAGCCGGTGACGAGCAGCCCCAGCTCCTTGGCCAGGCCGCGCAGCCGCGCCCGGGTGTCCGGGTCGTGGTCCATGTGGTCGACCTCGATGCCGTCCAGGCCGGCGGCGGCCATCTCGGCGATCGCGGACTCCGGCACCGTACGGCCCCGCTTGGCGGCCCCGGGGTGTGCGAAGACCGTGACCCCGCCCGCGCCCTTGACGAGCCGGATGGCCTCGAAGGGGTCGGTCTCGTGCTTCTCGACGAAGGCCCTGCCGCCGTCGGCCAGCCAGTCCTGCGTGAACGCGTCGCTCACGGTGTCCACCACACCCAGCTCGACGAGCGCGGAGGCGACATGCGGCCGCCCCACGGAGCCGTCCCCGGCGATCCGCGCGACCTGCTCCCAGGTGACCGGCACGCCCAGGTCGTTCAGCTTGGCGATCATGCCCTTGGCCCGCGGCACCCGGTCGTCGCGCACCAGTTCCCGCTCGGCGAGCAGGGCGGGCTCCTCCGGGTCGAACAGGTAGGCCAGCATGTGCATGCTGATCCCGTCGACACGGCAGGACAGCTCGGCCCCCGTGACCAGGGTCAGCCCCGGCGGCAAGGCGGCGATCGCCTCGGCGTGCCCACGGGTGGTGTCGTGGTCGGTCAGCGCGACCACGTCCAGACCGGCCGCGGCGGCGTTGCGCACCAGTTCGGCCGGGGTGTCCGTGCCGTCGGACGCGGTGGAGTGGCTGTGCAGGTCTATGCGCACGACGCGAACTCCAGGCGGTCACGGGACGGGTGGGGACACCCAAGGATAACGGGAGCCGGGACCCCCCTGTCACACCCGCAACCGGGATGCGCCCTTTACACCCAGGTGATGCCGCTCACCTCGCGGACCGGCCTCGCCGCCCCCTAGGGGGTGAGCAACCGCGGCGACAACGCCCCGCAGGGGACGAGCTCCATCTCCGCGCCCGCGTCCCGCAGATCCGTCAGCACCAGCTCGTCGTACATCAGCAGCCCCGACTGCTCCGGCCAGACCACAGCCCACAGCCACAGCCCGCGCGCCTCGCCGGCGAACACCGCGCGGTCGTCCGGCGTGCCGGAGACGTGCCACAGCGGGGTGGGCCGGCCGGCGGCGAGCACCTTGGCCTGCGACGGCTTCTCGACATCGACGTACGGCCCCGGATCCGGTCCGTCGACGCCCGCGTAGCGCGCGCCGAGCCCCACGCCCAGCTCCTCCGCCACCAGGATCAGCTCGCCGACACCGCCCAGCGGGCTGGGTCCGGAGCAGGCCAGAGCCGTGGCGCGCCCGCCACTGCGGTCGTCACCCGCGCAGAGCACACCCGTGTAGAGCCAGCCGATCGGCAGGGGCCACGGCATCCACACCGGCACCTGCGCGCGACGCACCACGACGGCGAGGGCCTCGACGCTGGGCGGCACCACGGGCTGCAGCGGATACACCGCGCCGTGGACATCGCACTGCCAGGAGTCGGCAAAGAGTCCGGGCGCCCTGACCCGGCCACCGCACTTCGGGCAACTGGGTTCGCCCCTCATAGGGCTCCACGGTCCTACCCCCGCCGCGCCACGTCAAGGACGATCACCCGTCCGGGCGGAAACCCGGTGCCGTCCGGCGGCGCGTCCGGCGCCGGGACCGAGGGGCGACCGGCAGGGGACAGTGGGCCGGCATGCGCCAACCGGCCGGTGACAGACGGAGGTTGTGAGTCCGCTCACCCGAGCGGGACGGACGCGCGCAGCGGATCGCGCAGGTCGGTCCCGTGGTTCAGCCAGCGCTCCTGGAGGGCCTGGGCGCCGTGCACCCGCTTCCAGGCGGCCTCGTTGGGAGTCATCGGCAGCAGCGGAAGGAACCGCACGGGGTCCATCGGCGCGTCCAGCTCCAGGTCCTCCACCAGACCGCCCGGCTCGGCGACCAGCACGGAGGTGAAGGGGGCGCCCGGCCACAGCGGCTCGCCGACGTCCAGGGAGGCGCCGGGGGCCACGACCACTCCCTCGACCTGCGGGGACGCGGCGAGCACGGCGAGCGGGCGGAGCACCTTGTCGGTGTCGGCGCGCCCGGCGCGCACCGACAGCACCAGCTCGACGCGGGGACCCTTGACGGGATCGGCGAGCATCGCGGTGGGGTCGGTCATGGGCTGGGCGGACATGCCGAGGGTGGCGTAGCGGACGATGTCCCCCTCCTGGAAGCGCAGCACCTCGATGCGGTCCGTGCCGAGGAAGGTGACCGCGGCGCGGGCGTCCGGCTCGCCGAGCGCGGTGCGCAACCGGGCTTCGACCAAAGGAAGAACATCAGCCATGCGGCGAGCATAGAACTCGTCAGTACCAGGCAAAGCAGCGCCTTGACACTTCAGTCGGCTGATACTCTTGGCCGGTGGTCGGGCAGCACGCGGCAAGCGTGCGAGTCAAGTCCCGACGCCATGGGAACCCTCTAGGGGGTTGGGATCGTCCCTCACCAGGGACCGGCCGGAGGAGGTGGGGCTGTCATGGATCGAAGTCGACCGTGCAGTACCACCCGCTCTTCCGGCCGCTGATGTAGCTGCTCTGGCTCTGGCTGGCTGCCGCCTCTCGCATGCGCGTCTTCATCCGGGTCACCCGGAAGAGCACTTCGTTTCGCTGTACCTGATCTGTCTGTTCTGTCTGTTCTGCATCAGCAGCTGACTCAGTAGCGAAGCTCGCCACCGCGACGGTGCGGTGCTCCCCGCTTTGTGGACGTGCCAAACATCCGCAGTGAAAACAACGTCCTCATTCCGGGTAGTTCCACCCGTCGTCGGCGGTCTTTCGTTGCCCGTTGCGAAGGAGCCTGCCCATGTCGATGATTCGCGACCTGCGCGCCGCCGTCCGCCCGTCCCGCCCCGCGCTGCGCAAGGACACCGGCGGCTACGACACCACTCGCGACCCGGCGACCTCCTCCGCCGTCGTCGACTGCGCCGTCTACCGCGACGGCGCCCGGGTGCAGACACCCGGGCCGCTCACGCCGCAGGAGGCGATGCGCCTGGTGCGCCGCGACGGAGGGTTCGTCTGGATCGGGCTGCACGAGCCGACCGAATCCGAATTCGCCGGGATCGCCGGGGAGTTCGGGCTGCACCCACTGGCCGTGGAGGACGCCGTCCAGGCCCACCAGCGACCCAAGCTGGAGCGCTACGACGACTCCCTCTTCACCGTCTTCAAGACGATCCACTACGTCGAGCACGACGAACTCACCGCCAACAGCCAGGTGGTGGAGACCGGCGAGGTGATGTGCTTCACCGGTCAGGACTTCTTCATCACCGTCCGGCACGGCGGCCAGGGTTCGCTGCGCGGGCTGCGGCACCGGCTCCAGGACGACCCGGAGCTGCTGTCCAAGGGGCCCTCGGCGGTGCTGCACGCCATCGCCGACCATGTCGTCGACGGGTACATCGCCGTCGCCGACGCGGTGCAGGACGACATCGACGAGGTGGAGACCGAGGTCTTCTCGCCGGGCCGCAAGGGCACCCCGCGTGGCACCGACGCCGGACAGATCTACCAACTCAAGCGCGAGGTGCTGGAGTTCAAGCGCGCGGTGTCGCCGCTGGTGCGGCCGTTGCAGCTGCTGAGCGAGCGGCCCATGCGGCTGATCGACCCGGACATCCAGAAGTACTTCCGGGACGTCGCCGACCACCTGGCCCGGGTGCAGGAGCAGGTCATGGGCTTCGACGAGCTGCTGAACTCCATCCTCCAGGCCAATCTCGCCCAGGCGTCCGTGGCGCAGAACGAGGACATGCGGAAGATCACCTCGTGGGCCGCGATCATCGCCGTACCGACGATGGTGTGCGGGGTGTACGGGATGAACTTCGACTACATGCCGGAGCTGCGGTGGAGGTTCGGCTACCCGATGGTGCTCGGCATCACCGCGATGATCTGTTTCGGCATCCACCGCACGCTGAAGCGGAACGGCTGGCTCTGAGCCGCCCGGAAACGCGGCGGACCGAGCCGCCCGGAGCACGACGGACGGCCGTGACGCCGCCTGGATAGGCTGGGCCCATGACAACGGAGCTGCTCGACCGGGCCCTCGTCGAGGAGGCCACGAAGAAGTCCGGCCTCATCTGGGTGAAGGCACCGGGTGTGCCCGCCCGCGCGCTGTGGCACGCCTGGCACGAGGGGGCCGCCTGCGTGGTCGGCGGCGGGCCGGGCGAGCAGCCGCTGCCGGGGCTGGCCGACGGGGTCACGGCCGAGGTGACGGTGCGCAGCAAGGACAAGGGCGGCCGGGTGGTGGTCTGGACGGCGACCGTCGTGGAGCCGGCGCCGGGGTCCGAGGCGTGGGAGGCCGCGGTCGCCGAGCTGAAGGGCAAGCGGCTCAACGCGCCTGACGGCGAGGCGATGACCGAGCGCTGGCGCCGCGAGTGCCGGGTGCTCCGCCTGGAACCGACGGGCGGGACGCTGCCGCTGCCCGACGGCTCGCTGGCCGAGGCGCCGCTGCCCAGCCCGGCGACGACCCGCCGGCCGGTCCCCGCCGCGCTGCCCCGGCTGCTGCTGAAGCGGCGCAAGCGGAAGTAGGCCCGCGCGGGCCCTGGGGCCGCTACGACGTCGGCAGCTGCTTGCCGTAGTCCACCGTCTCGCTCTTCTCCGGCTCGGCGAGGACGAAGTCCTTCCCCCAGGCGGAGAACGTCAGGGTGCCGGCGCCGCCGCCCCGGACCAGGCGCAGGGGGTACGGCGTGCCCTCCAGGGAGACGTCGAGGGTGCCGCCGGAGCCCTGGTCGCCGGTGATGCGGATGGTGCGCACCCCGGACTGCTCGTGGCGGCCGTCGGTCTCCAGGGTGCCGTGCAGGGTGAGCAGGCTGTCGAGGAGCACGTCCTTGTCGGTGAAGCCGCTGAACCGCTGGTAGGAGGGGTCACCCTCGGGCACCTTGACGTACTTGCCGCCGAGCTTGTCCGCGGCGGCGTCACCGGTGCCGCCCGCGCCGCCCTCCGGGTTCCAGAAGGCCGTGTCCGCCTTCAGGTACAGCTGCTCCCCGATCCGCAGCAGCTCGAACGCCGCGCCCTCCGCGGTGACCGACCCGGTGCCGCCGTCGTCCTTCAGCCGCATGTCGAGCTTGTAGGTGCGCCCGCTGGTGACCACGGTCCCGGACAGCCGTACCGCGCCCGCCGCCTCCGCGGCCGCCCGCGTCTTGGCCTGGATCTTCTCGGGGGGCAGCTTGCCCACCCCGTTGGTGCCCGCGTCCGGGTCCTCACTGCTGCATCCCGTCAGCCCCACTCCCGTCACCACCAGTGCGCACAGCGCGCTCACCAGCGTGGCCCGGCGGGTACGGCCCAGGGGAATCGCGGTCACAGGTGGCGCTGCCTTTCTCACGGCGTTCCGGTCGGCGTACCGCAGGGTACCGGGGTGCGAAGGCCTGGACGGAGCCAGACCGTACGGACCGCTCACCAGGGCGTATCCGATCCGGACGGGCTAGCCTGAAGCCCACCCGAACGGGCAACCCGGACACAACAGGCGTGACGGAAGCGGAGGTGCGGAACATGGCAGGGGGCGCTCCCCGGATCTTCGTCTCGCATCTCGCGGGCATCGCCGTCTTCGACCCCGCCGGCGACCAGGTGGGCCGGGTGCGGGACCTCGTCGTGATGCTGCGGGTCGCCCGGCGGCCCCCGCGGCTGCTCGGGCTGGTCGTCGAACTCGCCACCCGCCGCCGCATCTTCCTGCCCATGACCCGGGTCACCGGCATCGAGTCCGGCCAGGTCATCACCACCGGCGTGCTCAACGTCCGCCGCTTCGAGCAGCGCCCCACCGAACGGCTCGTCTTCGGCGAGCTGCTGGACCGGCGCGTCACCCTCGTCGAGACCGACGAGGAGGTCACCGTCCTCGACCTGTCGGTGCAGCAGCTCCCGGCCCGCCGCGACTGGGAGATCGACCGGGTGTTCGTACGGAAGGGACGCAAGGGCGGGGCCTTCCGCCGGGCCAAGGGCGAGACGCTGACCGTCGAGTGGTCGGCGGTCACCGGCTTCTCCCTGGAGGAGCACGGGCAGGGCGCCGAGAACCTGCTCGCCACCTTCGAGCAGCTGCGCCCCGCCGACCTGGCGAACGTGCTGCACCACCTCTCCGCCAAGCGCCGCGCCGAGGTCGCCGCCGCCCTCGACGACGACCGGCTCGCCGACGTCCTGGAGGAGCTGCCGGAGGACGATCAGATCGAGATCCTCGGCAAGCTGAAGGGCGAGCGTGCCGCCGACGTCCTGGAGGCCATGGACCCGGACGACGCGGCCGACCTGCTGGCCGAGCTGCCGAAGGAGGAGCAGGAGCGGCTGCTGAGCCTGATGCAGCCGTCCGACGCGGCCGACATGCGCCGGCTGATGTCGTACGAGGAGCACACGGCCGGTGGTCTGATGACCACCGAGCCGATCGTGCTGCGCCCGGACGCCACCGTCGCCGACGCCCTGGCCCGGGTCCGCAACCGCGACCTCTCCCCCGCGCTCGCCGCCCAGGTCTACGTCTGCCGCCCGCCCGACGAGACCCCGACCGGCAAGTACCTGGGCACCGTGCACTTCCAGCGGCTGCTGCGCGACCCGCCGTACACCCTGGTCAGCTCGCTCGTCGAGGACGACCTCCAGGCGCTCGCGCCGGACGCCGCGCTGCCCCTCGTCGCCGGGTTCTTCGCCACGTACGACATGGTCGCGGCGCCCGTGGTGGACGAGTCCGGGTCGCTGCTGGGCGCGGTCACCGTGGACGACGTCCTGGACCACATGCTGCCGGAGGACTGGCGGGAGACCGAGTTCCACCTGGACGAGGGGACGGCCGCCCATGGCGCCTGAGCGGGAGACGACCCGGGAGATCCGCGAGCGCGACCGCATGCCCGCCGGGGCCACCGCGACCGCCCGCCCACGGGCCCGGCTGGACCTGCCGCGCCCGCCCCGGTCCCGGATCCTGCCCGAGTGGGACCCGGAGGCCTTCGGGCGGCTCTCGGAGCGGATCGCGCGCTTCCTGGGCACCGGCAGGTTCATCGTCTGGATGACGTTCGTCATCATCGCGTGGGTGGTCTGGAACGTCTCCGCCCCGTCCGGCCTGCGCTTCGACGAGTACCCGTTCATCTTCCTGACGCTGATGCTGTCGCTCCAGGCCTCCTACGCCGCCCCGCTGATCCTGCTCGCGCAGAACCGTCAGGACGACCGCGACCGGGTCAACCTGGAGCAGGACCGCAAGCAGAACGAGCGGTCGATCGCGGACACCGAGTACCTGACCCGGGAGATCGCCGCCCTGCGGATCGGGCTCGGCGAGGTGGCGACCCGCGACTGGATCCGTTCCGAGCTGCAGGACGTGATGAGGGAGCTGGAGGAGCGCGCCGACGGCCACCGCGGCAAGGACGACCGGCACGGCCGCGGGGACGCCGCGGGGACGGACAGCGCGTATTCCCGGCAGATCGGTCGGCGGGACGTGACGTAGACGACCGCTGACGGGCTTTCCGGGGCCCCTGTGCGGCGCCGTACCATCGTCTCTATGGCTACGGAAGACGCGGTGCGCGAAGCACTGGCGACGGTGAACGACCCCGAGATCAACCGACCCATCACCGAGCTGGGAATGGTCAAGTCGGTGGACATCGGGACGGACGGCACGGTCGCCGTCACCGTGTACCTGACGGTCTCGGGCTGCCCCATGCGCGACACGATCACCCAGCGCGTGACCGAGGCGGTCTCCCGCGTCGAGGGCGTCACCCGCGTCGACGTCACGCTGGACGTGATGAGCGACGAGCAGCGCAAGGAGCTGGCGGCGGCGCTGCGCGGCGGCCAGACCGAGCGCGAGGTGCCCTTCGCCAAGCCCGGCTCGCTGACCCGCGTCTACGCGGTCGCCTCCGGCAAGGGCGGCGTCGGCAAGTCCTCGGTGACGGTGAACCTGGCGGCGGCGATGGCGGCCGACGGCCTGAAGGTGGGCGTGGTCGACGCCGACATCTACGGCCACTCCGTGCCCCGCATGCTGGGCGCCGACGGGCGGCCCACCCAGGTCGAGAACATGATCATGCCGCCGTCGGCGAACGGCGTGAAGGTCATCTCCATCGGCATGTTCACGCCGGGCAACGCGCCTGTCGTCTGGCGCGGCCCGATGCTCCACCGTGCCCTCCAGCAGTTCCTCGCGGACGTCTACTGGGGCGACCTGGACGTCCTGCTCCTGGACCTGCCGCCCGGCACCGGCGACATCGCGATCTCCGTCGCCCAGCTGGTCCCGAACGCCGAGATCCTGGTCGTCACCACCCCGCAGCAGGCCGCGGCCGAGGTGGCCGAGCGGGCCGGGTCCATCGCCGTGCAGACCCACCAGAAGATCGTCGGCGTGGTCGAGAACATGTCGGGCCTGCCCTGCCCGCACTGCGACGAGATGGTCGACGTCTTCGGCACCGGCGGCGGCCAGACGGTCGCCGACGGCCTGACCCGCACGACGGGCACGAACGTCCCCGTCCTCGGCTCCATCCCCATCGACGTCCGTCTGCGCGAGGGCGGCGACGAGGGCCGGCCGGTCGTGCTGACCGACCCGGAGTCCCCGGCGGGCGCGGCCCTGCGCGCGATCGCGGGCAAGCTGGGCGGCCGCCAGCGCGGTCTGTCGGGCCTGTCGCTGGGGATCACCCCGAAGAACAAGTTCTGAGCACGTCTCGGCGGGGGCCGCTCGGTCCTCGCCGAAGACAGCAGGCCCTACGGCAGAGGGGCGCCGAAGACCGACGGCGCCCCTCTTTCCGTTGCGTGGCCCTACTCGTACGCGGCGATGTCCTTGATCGCGGCGAAGCCGAGCCCGTACGCGCTCATGCCCCGGCCGTACGCCCCGACGTGCACACCCTGCTGGGTGGACCCGGCCAGCACCCAGCCGAACTCGGACTCCCGGTAGTGGAACGGCGTCGGCACCCCGTCCACGGGGAGGCTCAGCGTCGACCACTCCGGCCCGTCGAGATCGTCGGCGAGCGCCCAGGCGGTCTCGGTCTGCTGCTCCAGCCAGTCGTCCCGCAGGCTGTGGTCCATGTGACCGGGCCAGGTGAAGGACAGCAGCCCCACGCCGGCCAGCCAGGCCGCCGAGGAGACCGAGGTGGCCTCCAGCAGCCCCGTGCCGTCCGGGCTGCGCCGCACCGGGTTCGCCGCGACGGTCACCACGACCGCGAACCGTTCCCGCTCCTCGCCCGTCGCCTCCGCCCGGACGGAGGGCTCGTTCCCGTGCCCGATCGAACCGTGCTCCACGGCTCCGTCGGCCGCCGTACCGACCTGCATCAGCCAACGCGGCCCCGTGAAGGCCTCGTCGAGGCCGTACCACGGGAAGGACGCTCGCAGGTAGCCGTCGACCGCCCGCCGGGCGGAGGGAACGTGCTGTCCGCCCTCCGCGGCCGGCGTCTGCGCGACCGACCGACTCGTCGTCTCCATGTACCCGGACGCCTCCTCGCTCTCGTCGGACCGGTCCGCCCGCCCCCCTTCGGGCGGCGTTGCTTATTTGCTTACGGTCCGCACAACAACTCGGCAGCATATCCACACCGCTCCGGGCAACCGGGAATGCGCCCGGCGCGTGGGTCGTCCGAAGACGTGTTCAAGCCGTGCGAGGGGGGTGCGCGACGCGGCGCGCGAGGGACTCAGGTGGCGTCGGCGTCGAACGGCGGACGGTGGTCCGCGGGCTCCGGCCTCTTGCTCATGTCGACGCGGTCACCGGACGAGGGGGACACCGAGGGCGAGGCGGACGAGTCGGAGTCGCGGCCGTGGACCGCGTCCGTGACCTCGGCCATCTCCTTCTTCAGGTCGAAGCCGTTGCGGATCTCCTTGATCCCCAGGTCCTCGTTGTCCAGCTGCTTGCGGATGAACGTCTTGGGGTTCAGGTCCTCGAACTCGAAGTCCTTGAACTCGGGGCCCAGTTCCTGCCGGATGTCCTGCTTGGCGCTCTCCGAGAACTCACGGATCTTCCGGACGGTGCGCATCACGTCCTGGATGACCTTCGGGAGCTTGTCCGGTCCGAACACGAGCACGGCGAGGACGATGATCGTCACCAGCTCAAGCGCGCCTATGTCATTGAACACCTGAAGCTCCTTGCGATGTCCTCCCGTGGTCCCGGGCCGGATCCACGGTACCCGCCGATCCTCTCCGACCGGTACCGTCCCGTGACCCCCGAGTGTGTGTTTGTGAGCGGTTTCCCGGTTGCTGCCCTTGTGAGCGGAGGTGCCCTGTCCGGTCTGTGAGGCCGGTGTCACATTCCGGGGGATGCCCGGATCAGTCCGCCGACGATCCGAGCACCAGGGAGATCGTGCGTTCGTCGCCGTCGCGCAGGACGGTCAGCTCCAGGCGGTCGCCGGGCCGGTGGGCACGGGTCTTGACGATCAGTTCCTCGCCCGAGTGGACCCGCTGGCCGTCGACCTCGGTGATGACGTCGCCGGGCTCGATCCCGGCCCGGTCGCCGGGGCCGCCCGGGACGACGGCGGAGCCGCCGTCACTGCCCTTGGTGCCGACCCGGGCGCCGTCGCCCGAGTAGTTCATGTCGAGGGTGACGCCGATCACCGGATGGGTCGCCCTGCCGGTGTTGATCAGCTCCTCGGCGACCCGCTTGCCCTGGTTGATCGGGATGGCGAAACCGAGACCGATGGAACCGGCCTGGCCGCCGTCCAGGTCACCGCCGCCGGCGGAACGGATCGCGGAGTTGATGCCGATGACGCGGGCCTCGGCGTCGAGCAGCGGGCCGCCGGAGTTGCCC
>NZ_MUND01000130.1 GCF_002154375.1 Streptomyces glaucescens
GCCCGCGCAGGCGCCGGCGGCCGGCCGGCACCCGGTCGGCGGTCCGCTGCTGTCCCTGGCGCTGGCCGCGATGATCGACGGCGTGCACGCCCACTCCGGCGCGGTGTACCTGCTCTCCCCCGACGAGCAGGTACTGGAGATGGCGGTCATGGCCGGACTGCCGCGCGCCTTCGCCGCCCCCTGGGAGCGAGTGGCGCTCAGCGCGCCCGTCCCGGTCTGCGACGCGGTGCGCGAACGCCGGCTGGTCTGGGTCCCCGACGAGGAGGAGATGGCCCGCCGCTACCCTCGTGTCTCCGTCGTGCTGCCGTACCCCTTCGCGCTCGCCGCGCTGCCGGTGGCGACCGGTGGCACGGTGTACGGCGCGGTCTTCGTCACCTGGCCCGGCACCCACTCCCCGCAGCTGTCCGACCGGGAGCGGGAGCATCTGACGTCGGCGTGCGAACGGCTGGCGCTGCGGCTCGAGCGGGCCGCGCGGGACGGCCGGCCGGTGCTGCCCGAACCGGATCTGCTCGCCGCGCCGCTCGTCGGGGGCGTGGCCGGCACCATCGGCGCGGTCGAGGCGGCCCGGATGGTGTCCCGGCTGCCGTACGGGCTGTGCTCGCTCGACCTGCACGGCCGGGTCGCCTTCGCCAACCCGGCGGCGGCCGAGCTGATCGGCGAGCGGGTCCCGAGGCTGGTGGGCCATCAGCTGTGGGCGACCGTGCCGTGGCTCAACGACCCGGTGTACGAGGACCGCTACCGTGCCGCGCTGTTCAGCCAGCACCCCACGTCGTTCGTGGCGCTGCGCCCACCGGGCGACTGGCTGTCGTTCCGGCTGTACCCCAGTACGACGGGGCTGAGCGTGCGGATCACCCGGGCCGGGACCATGTCCGATATGAGCGGGAGCGGGCCGCGGTCCGGGGACCGGCCCTCCCGGCTGGTCACCATCTCCCAGGTGCTGACCCTGGCCAGCGCGCTGACCGAGGCGGTCGGCGTGGAGGACGTGGTGCAGCTCGTGGCCGACGAACTCGCCCCGGCCGTGGGCAGTCAGGCAGTGGTCGTGCTCGGCTCGCGGGCGGGCCGGCTGCGAGTGCTCGGACACCGCGGCTACCCCGATCCCCGGGTGGTGGAGCGGTTCGACGGGACACCGCTCGGCGCGGCCACACCGGGCGCGCACGCACTGACGACCGGGGTGCCGGCGTTCTTCGCGTCACGGGAGGAGCTGGAGCGGCTGTATCCGGCGCGGTCCGCGAGCCCCGACGGATTCGCGGCCTGGGCGTACCTGCCGCTGATCGCCTCCGGGCGCCCGGTGGGCACGTGTGTGTTCGCCTACGGCGAGCCGCATCCCTTCTCCACGGACGAGCGGGCGGTGCTGAACAGCGTGGCCGGGCTCGTGGCGCTCGCCCTGGAACGGGCCCTGCTCTACGACGTCAAGCACCAGCTCGCCCACGGCCTCCAGGCCGCCCTGCTGCCGCCCTCCCTGCCGCCGCTGCCGGGCATCGACGCGGCGGCCCGCTATCTGCCCAGCACCCGGGGCATGGACATCGGCGGCGACTTCTACGACGCGGTGCCGGTGCCGGGCGGGGCGGCGGCCGTGATCGGGGACGTACAGGGGCACAACGTGACCGCGGCCGGGCTGATGGGGCAGATCCGCACCGCGGTACGGGCCTACACCACCGTCGGCCAGACGCCGCAGGAGGTGATGCGCAGCACCAACCGGCTGCTGATCGACCTCGGCGTGGAGCTGTTCGCCAGCTGCCTGTATCTGCGGCTCGACCCGGCGAACGGGCGGGCCGTGATGGCCCGGGCCGGGCATCCGCCGCCCCTGCTGAGACGGCCGGACGGGCGAGTGCGGGTGCTCGACCTCGCGGGCGGCCCGCTGCTCGGCATCGACGCGTCGGCCGGATACCCGACGACCGAGGTCGAACTCGCGCCCGGTTCCGTCCTCGTCCTGTACACCGACGGGCTCATCGAGTCCCCCGGCGTCGACATCGAGGACGCGCTCGCCGCCCTCGGTCACCGTCTCGGCGAGGCCGGGGAGCTGCCCCTGGACGAGCTGGCCGATGTCCTCGTCGGCCAGGGCGCGAGTGCGGAGGAGCGGGCGGACGACGTGGCGTTGCTGCTGTTGCGGGCTCGGGCGTGAGGGGTGCTCCG
>NZ_MUND01000131.1 GCF_002154375.1 Streptomyces glaucescens
GTGGCTGGTCGCGCAGTTCCCCGCGCCCCTTCCGTGGGACCGGACGGCGTCCCCGGTGCCGGTGGACGGTGGCTCGTCGCGCAGTTGCCCGCGTCCCTGGGGAGCCGTTGGTTCGCCGGGGGCGGGCTCGCGCCTTCTGGGGGTACAAGGTGGTCCGGCCCCCCGCCGTAGGGCCGGACCACCTCCACCGACCCGCTGGTGGGGGCGGGTCAGTGGGTCTCGGTCAGCCCGGACTCGTCCGTCCCGGCTTCCTCGCCGCCGTCCTGCTCGTCGGCACCGGTGCCTTCGTCCGCGCCGCCTGCCTGGTCACCGGCGCCCTGCTGTCCGTTTTCGGCGCCGCGCTGTCCGTTCCCGGCCCCCTGCTGCTGGTCCTCCGGGCCCTGCTGCTCGCCCGCGGCGCCTTCCTCGGCGCCGTCAGCGCCCTCCTCCGCGCCGCCGGCGCCTTCCTCAGCGCCGCCGGCACCCGCCGATCCGCCGGCGCCGTCCAGCGTCGCGCCCACCGCCTCCAGCGCGGTGGTGACCGGCTGGAAGAACGTCTCCCCGCCGACCGTGCAGTCGCCGCTGCCGCCGGAGGTCAGGCCGAGGGCGAGGCCGTCCTGGGTGAACATCGCGCCGCCGCTGTCGCCGGGTTCGGCGCAGACGTTCGTCTGGATGAGGCCGGTGACGGTGCCCTCCGGGTAGTTGACGGTGGCGTCGAGGCCGGTGACCGCGCCGTCGGCGAGGCCCGTGGTGCTGCCCATGCGGAACACCTGCTGGCCGACGGTCGCCTCGGCCGCCCGGAGGATCGGGACGCGCTGGCCCTCGGCGTTCACCTCGCTGGGCGCCTCGGTCGCGGGGTCGTCGTACCTGACGAGCGCGAAGTCGCCCTGGCCGGGGAAGACGGCCTGGTCGACGGTGCCGATCGGGGCTCCGCCCTGGGTGTCCGACCACTGGGCCGCCGCGACGCCGCAGTGACCGGCGGTCAGGAAGGCGGGGGTGCCGTCGCCCGCGGTGACGTTGAAGCCGAGGGAGCAGCGGGCGCCGCCGCCGAAGATGGCGTCGCCGCCGGAGGCGAAGGTCTTGAAGGTGCCGGTGGACTTGCGCAGGGTCGCCATGCCGGGCCCGAGCTCGCGCACGGTGGACTCCACCGTGTCCCAGTCGCCGCCGGTGACGGTGCTGTCGGCGGTGACGAGGATCTTGTTGCTTCTCGGGTCGACGGCCCAGGCGGTGCCGGGGATGGTCGCCTCGCTCTTCAGGGTCTGTGCGGCGGCCTTGAGTTCGGCGGTGCTGTTGTCGACCTCGCGTACCGCCGCGCCCGCCTTCTTGGCCTGGACGACGAGCTGGTTGTTGTCGCCGACCACGTTGACGACGAGCTGCTGCCGGCCGGCGTCGTAGTAGGACCCGGCGAAGGCGTCGCCGAGCAGGCCGGAGAGCTGGGCGGCGAGGTCCGAGGCGTCCGCGGCCTTCAGGATCCTCGGGGCGGCCTTGGTGTCCGCCGTGCCGTCCTGGGACGCGTTGGCGTTCGGCAGCAGGAGGGCCGCCGCTCCGAGCGCCGCCACGCCGCCGACCGCCAGCACGGCCTTGCGCTTCGGAATTCGCTTGTGACTCAAGACTTCTCGACCTCCTGGGGGGACCGGGTCCGTGCCGCCGGTGGCGGCTGTTGGGGGGGGCGCCTGGATGGCCAGTGGTACGCAGGACGGGTGCGCGGCGTTCAATCGGGTGTGCGACACCGGCCGGATCGCGGTGCGGATCGAGGGCTGCGGGGAAAGGTCCCCTCATGACGATGACCACGGCCGATGCCGAGAAGATCCTCTCCGCCAACTTCGCCCCCTGGGTGCTGGAACTGGGCCTCAGGGTCGAGGCGTTGGGCGACGACCGGGCGACGCTGCGGCTGCCCTGGTCGGACCGGCTGGCACGAGAGGGCGGCGCGCTGTCGGGGCAGGCGCTGATGGCCGCGGCGGACACGACCACGGTGATCGCCGTCTCGGCGGCGCGGGGCGGCTTCGTGCCGATGACGACCGTTCAGCAGTCAACGTCGTTCCAGCGCGCGGTGACCGGCGCGGACGTGCTGGTGACGGCGGTGCTCACCAAGCTGGGCCGCCGGATGGCGTTCGCCGACGTCGCGATGAGGGTGGAGCCGTCGGGGGATCTCGCGGCGCAGGCGAGCACGGTGTACGCGCTGCTGGGCTGACGCGGCCCTCCACGCCCACCCGGGCCGTCACGTTCCGGGGACATCCGGTGACGGTCTGTTCCGATCACGGAGCGGAACGAAGGCTTCAGGGAATCTGCACATCGCGCGCCCAACCGGCTCACCGGACGCCGCGGATGGACACACCTCCGCGCGGCCGGTCACGCCTTTGGGGCGGGTGTGCCGGATTCGCCGCGCGGACGACAAGAGGCGGCGTGCGCCGATGCCGTGCGGCATGTGAAGAAGTCGCCGACACGGCGTGCGCACACCTGCACGGATGCGCCCCTATGTGAGACAAACCCGCTGGTGGGAAGGGTGGTTGAGTGGAGGACGAAGGTCGCCGCGTGCTTTGATCCATCGCACCGCGGGGGCCGCGAGGGGCGCCCTGCACGGGGCGCCCGGCGCCCGCGGTCGCGGCCGTCCATCTGTCCCCAGAGGGGGCCGCTCCCCCCTTGTGAAATACCCATACGAAGGGAAGTTCCATCATGAACTCCACCCCCCAGGTTGAGACCGTCGAGATCTCCGACGCCGAGCTCGACAACGTCTCCGGCGGCCTGCAGGTGAACGCCGTGGGCACCGTCACCGGCCTGGTGGAGGGCATCGCCCCCGTTTCCGGCCTGCTCAACACGGCCGTCGGCACGGTCGAGGGTGTCACCGGCCTGAACACCGCCCCGGTCACCAGCCTGGTCGCCGGTCTCTGATCGCACCCCAGGGTGCCCCGCCGAGTCCCGGAGCCGTGTCCCGGCTCCGGGGCTCTTCGGATGCCGTCACGCGTTCGCGGCGTCCCGTGATTCGCGCAGTCCCCGCAGTTCACCCGGTGAGGGAAGTTCCGTGCAGTTCCGCCAGCAGGCCCTCGCCAGGCTCCAGTCCCCCGAGGAGCTGGACCTTCCCGTACGGCTCGCCCGTCCGCAGGGCTGGCTCGTGCTGTCCGTGACGGTGATCGCGATGGCCGCCGCCTCGGTGTGGGCGGTGACCGGCAGCGTCTCCTCCACCGTGAGCGCACCCGCGATCCTCACCCACGGCCAGGGCAGTTATGTCCTGCAGAGCCCCGTCGCGGGCCAGGTCACCGCCGTCCTGGCGGAGGAGGGCGAGCGGCTGCCCGCGAACTCCCCGGTGCTGAAGGTGCGTACCGCCGAGGGCGAGACCGTGGTCCGCACGATCGCCGCGGGCCGGCTGACCGCGCTCGCCGCGGCGATCGGCCAGATCATCTCGACCGGCGCGAACGTGGCCGCCGTGGAGAAGGTCACCGCGAAGGACGCCCCGCTGTACGCGACGGTGTACGTTCCCGCCGAGAACGCCTCCGCCGTCCCCGCCGACGCCCCCGTGGACCTCACCGTGCAGACGGTGCCCACGCAGGAGTACGGCGTGCTGCGCGGCCATGTGGAGTCCGTGGACCGCACGCCCCAGACCGCCCAGCGGATCGGCGCGTTCCTCGGTGACCGACAGCTCGGCGAGCAGTTCACCGAGGACGGCCGTCCCGTCGCCGTACTGGTCCGCCTGGACCGGTCCGCGTCGACGGAGAGCGGGTACGTCTGGTCGACCACGGACGGCCCGCCGCACCCCCTCACCTCCATGACCCTGGCCACCGGCTCCATCCGCCTGGCCGATCAGCGCCCCGTCGATTGGCTGCTGCCGTGACCACCACCGCCGAGGAAACCCGGGGCCGCCGCCGGGCCGCCCCGCCGCGGCGCACGGTCCCCAAGGGCCGCCGCCGCACCGTCCGCACCCCCACCGTGCTCCAGATGGAGGCCGTCGAGTGCGGCGCCGCCTCCCTGGCGATGGTGCTCGGCCACTACGGCAGGCACGTTCCGCTGGAGGAGCTGCGCATCGCCTGCGGTGTCTCCCGCGACGGCTCGCGCGCCAGCAACCTGCTGAAGGCGGCCCGCAGTTACGGCCTGACCGCCAAGGGCATGCAGATGGACCTGGCCGCACTCGCCGAGGTCGAGGCGCCGGCGGTGCTGTTCTGGGAGTTCAACCACTACGTCGTCTACGACGGCATGGGCCGCCGTTTCGGCCGTCGTGGCGTGTGGGTCAACGACCCCGGCAAGGGCCGCCGGTTCGTGCCGATGGAGGACTTCGACGGCAGCTTCACCGGCGTGGTGCTGGTGATGGAGCCGGGCGAGGACTTCACCCGGGGCGGGCGCAGGCCCGGTGTCCTCGGTGCGATGCCCGCCCGGCTGCGCGGCACGGCGGGCACGCTGCCCGCGGCGGTGCTGGCGAGCCTGCTGCTGGTGCTGGTCGGCGCGGCGGTGCCGGCGCTGAGCCGGACGTACATCGACATGTTCCTGATCGGCGGTCAGACCTCGCTGCTGGGCGTGCTGTTCACGTCCATGGGCGCGTGTGTGCTGCTGACGCTGGTGCTGACCTGGCTGCAGCAGGCGAATCTGCACCACGGCAGGATCATCTCCTCGACCCTGTCCAGCGCCCGCTTCCTGCGTCATCTGCTGCGGCTGCCGGTCACCTTCTTCTCCCAGCGCAGCCCGGCCGACCTGGTGCAGCGGCTCCAGTCGAACGACGCGGTCGCCGAGACCCTCGCCCGCGACCTGGCGGCGGCGGGCGTGGACGCGGTGGTCGTGGTGCTCTACGCGGTGCTGCTGTACACGTACGACCCGCAGCTGACGTTCGTCGGCGTCGGGGTGGCGCTGCTGAACATCGTCGCCATGCGGGTGGTGATCCGGCTGCGCGCGACCCGTACGGCGAAGCTGCGCGCGGACAACGCCCGGCTGACGAACACCGCGTACTCCGGCCTCCAGCTCATCGAGACGATGAAGGCGACCGGCGGTGAGGACGGCTACTTCCGCAAGTGGGCCGGGCAGCACGCGACCACCCTGGAGGAGCAGCAGCGGCTCGGCGTGCCGAGCGCCTGGCTGGGTGTGGTGGCGCCGACGCTGGCCACCCTGAACAGCGCGCTGATCCTGTGGATCGGCGGTCTGCGGGCCATCGAGGGCCATATCTCGGTCGGTCTGCTGGTCGCCTTCCAGGCCCTGGTCACCCGCTTCACCGCCCCGCTGACCCGGCTCAACGGCGTCGCGGGCCGCATCCAGGACTTCGCGGCGGACGTGGCCAGGCTGAAGGACGTGGAGAACTTCCGCGCGGACCCGCTCTACAGCCGTCCGGGCGGCGAGTCGACGCGGCGGCTGCACGGGCACGTGGAGCTGGAGAACATCACCTTCGGCTACAGCCCGCTCGACAAGCCGCTGCTGACCGGCTTCGACCTGACCGTCGGTCCGGGGCAGCAGGTCGCCCTGGTCGGCGGCTCGGGCAGCGGCAAGTCGACGGTGTCCCGGCTGATCGCCGGCCTGTACACCCCCTGGGAGGGTGTCATCCGGATCGACGGACAGCGCCTGGAGGACATCCCGCGCGGGGCCCTCGCGGCCTCCGTCTCCTTCGTCGACCAGGACGTGTTCCTGTTCGAGGGGACGGTCCGCGACAACGTGGCGCTGTGGGATCCGTCGGTCCCGGACGACGCGGTGGAGGAGGCGCTGCGGGACGCGGCGCTGTACGACGTGGTGATGCGCCGCCCGGGCGGCATCCGCAGCCGGGTCGAGCAGGAGGGGCGGAACTTCTCCGGCGGGCAGCGCCAGCGCCTGGAGATCGCCCGCGCGCTGGTGCGCCGCCCCAGCATCCTGGTGCTGGACGAGGTGACCAGCGCGCTCGACGCGGAGACGGAGCTGGTCGTGATGGACAACCTGCGGCGGCGCGGCTGCGCCTGTGTGGTGATCGCGCACCGGCTGTCCACCGTGCGCGACAGCGACGAGATCGTGGTCCTCCAGCACGGCACGATCGTCGAACGCGGACGGCACGAGGAGCTGGTGGCGCGCGGCGGCGCGTACGCGGCGCTGGTCAGGGAGCGGTGAGATGACGACGGTCGACGAGGGCGACCTGGTCCTGGGCGCCCTGGGCTCGCTGGGCACGCCGGTCGACGGGTCGGCCCTGACCCGGCTCGACCTGGAGGGGCCGCAGGTGCTGTGGCTGGTCGCGGCGGGCGCGCTGGACCTGTTCGCGGTGGACGCGGCGCAGCAGGGAACCTGGCATCACCTGGGCCGCCTGGAGGCGGGCACGCTGCTGCTCGGACCGGTCGCGGGCCCGCAGCACACGCTGGTGGCCCGTCCGGTGCGGGACTGCGTGGTGCACCGCATCGGCCTGCGCGAGCTGTACCAGCCGGCGGCCACCCAGACCTGGTCGTACGACGAGTACGGCAACCCGCAGTACGTGCCGCCGACGACGAGCCCGCTGGAGTACGCCCTCGCGCTGGGCGTCGGCCGCGGTCTGTCGGTGCTCTTCCAGGCGCCGATGGCGTCGGAGGGCGCGGCGGGGGTCGCCGACGACGACGTGTTCTGGATGCAGGTGCCGCCCGGCAGCGTCCAGTACGGCGCGCTGTACGGGGCGGAGGCCGCCGCCGATCTGCTGATGGACCCGGCCGTGTGGCAGAGCATGGTGGACCAGCAGTACCGCCTGCTGACCACGCTGGACCGCTGGATCGAGCAGCTGGAGCGCACCCACGAGACGCGCACCGCGGCCGGCATCAAGGCCGGTGAGCAGGTCCGCGCGCAGGCCGACCGGACGCTGCTGGCGGCCATCGGGCGCTCCTCGGAGCGGCGCGCCACGGCCGCCGACGCGGACGCCACCTACGCGGCGTGCCGGCTGGTGGCCCGGGCGGCCGGGATCGCGCTCGCCGACCCCGGACACGGCGGCACCGAGAGCGACCGCCTCGACCCGGTGGAGCGGATCGCCCTCGCCTCCCGGATGCGCACCCGGGCGGTCCGGCTGGACGGCGCCTGGTGGCGGGAGGACGTCGGCCCGCTGGTCGGCCGGCGGGCGCTGTCCGGGGCGCCGGTCGCGCTGCTGTGGCGGCGCGGCGGCTACGTGGCCGTCCATCCGGCGACCGGCCGGGAGACGCCGGTCGAGAAGGCGAACGCGGCCGAGTTCGAGCCGCGCGCCGTGATGTTCTACCGGCCGCTGCCGGACCGCCCGCTCGGCCCGCTGGGGCTGCTGCGGTTCTGCATGCGCGGCACCCGCCGTGATCTGACGGCGTTGCTGCTCAGCGGGCTGGTGACGGTGATGATCGGGGCGCTGGTCCCGATCGCCACCGGCACGGTGCTCGGCGAGTACGTGCCGAAGGCGCAAGGCGGGCTGATCGGACAGGTCTGCGCGGCGGTGATCGTCAGCAGTGTGGTCGCGGCGGCGTTCATGCTGCTGCAGAACCTGACGATCCTGCGGCTGGAGGGCCGGATCGAGGCGGCGCTCCAGCCGGCTGTGTGGGACCGGCTGCTGCGGCTGCCGACGAAGTTCTTCACCGGGCGTTCCACCGGCGAGCTGGCCGGCGCGGCGATGGGCATCAGCGCGATCCGGCGGCTGCTGGCGGGCGTCGGGCCCACGGTCGCCCAGTCGGTGACGGTCGGCGCGATGAACCTGGGCCTGCTGCTCTGGTACAGCGTGCCGATGGCGCTGGCGGCGCTGGGCATGCTCGTCGTCATCGCCGCCGTCTTCCTGGGCCTCGGGCTGTGGCAGGTGCGGTGGCAGCGGCGGCTGACGGTGCTGACCAACAAGTTGAACAACCAGGCGTTCCAGACCCTGCGGGGCCTGCCGAAGCTGCGGGTGGCGGCGGCCGAGAACTACGCGTACGCCGCGTGGGCGGGCGAGTTCGCGCGCAGCCGGGAGCTCCAGCAGCGGCTCGGCCGGATCAAGAACCTGAGCGCGGTGCTCGGCGCCGTCTATCTGCCGCTGTGCTCGCTGGTGATGTTCATGCTGCTCGCGGGTCCGGCGCGGGGCGCGATGTCGGCGGCCGACTTCCTCGCCTTCCACACCTCGGTGACCATGCTGCTCACCTCGGTCACCCAGCTGACCGGCGCGTTCGTGTCGCTGGTCGCGGCGCTGCCGCTGTACGAACAGATCAAGCCGGTGCTGCGGGAGCTGCCGGAGGTGCGCACGGCCAGCACCAGGCCGGGGCGGCTGTCCGGCGCGGTCGAGGCACGGCGGCTGTCGTTCCGCTACTCCGACGACGGGCCGCTCGTCCTCGACGACGTCTCGTTCGACATCCGGCCGGGCGAGTTCGTGGCGATCGTCGGCCCCAGCGGCTGCGGCAAGTCGACGCTGCTGCGGCTGCTGATCGGCTTCGACCGCCCCACCTCGGGCAGCGTGCTCTACGACGGGCAGGACCTGGCGGCGCTCGACCAGTCGGCCGTGCGGCGGCAGTGCGGGGTGGTGCTCCAGCACGCCCAGCCCTTCACCGGGTCGATCCTGGACGTCATCTGCGGCACCGAGCCGTACACCCCGGAGGAGGCGATGGCGGCGGCCGAGATGGCGGGGCTCGCCGAGGACATCCGGCGGATGCCGATGGGACTGCACACCATCGTCGCGGGCAACGGGGCGATCTCGGGCGGCCAGCGGCAGCGGCTGATGATCGCGCAGGCGCTGATCCGCCGGCCGCGCATCCTCTTCTTCGACGAGGCGACCAGCGCGCTGGACAACGAGACCCAGCGGCGGGTCATCGAGAGCACCAAGGCGCTGCGGGCCACCCGGGTCGTCATCGCGCACCGGCTGTCGACCGTGCTGGACGCCGACCGGGTGATCGTGATGGAGGACGGCAAGGTCGCCCAGCAGGGGCCGCCCGCGCAGCTCCTCGCCGACACCGGCGGGCGGCTGCACGAGCTGGTGCGCCGGCAGCTGGCCTGAATCCGGCGGGCGCGTCCGGGCGCGGGCGGCCCGCGGGCGCCGCTCCCCCGCCGCGCGGTGGTCCACGTGCCTCGCCGCGCCCTACCGTGATCACCCCGCCGGGGACTGGCGGGGTGGATATCCGGGTACCCGGACTGCCATGCGAATCAGCGTGGTGGACGTGGGCTCCAAGACGGTGCGGCTCGTCGTGGCGGACGCGGAGGGCGGGGTGCCGCTGCCCGTGCACACCGCCAAGTGGCGGCTGCGTCTCGCCGACGAGGTGCGGCCCGGCGCGCCGATCCCGCAGACCGCCGTCGACCGCCTCGCCGAGGCCGTCGCCGAGGCCGACCTGACCGCGGGCAAGTGGGGCGCGGCCGGGCCGCTGGCCTTCGCCACCGCCGTGGTTCGGGCCGCTCCCAACCGCCGCGAGGTGCTGCAGGCCGTGCGCCGGCGGACCGGTGTGGAGCTGTGCACGCTGCCCGGCGAGCTGGAGGCCGAGCTGACGTTCCTCGCCGCGCGACGCTGGATGGGCTGGCGGTCGGGGCCGCTCGCCCTGCTGGACATCGGCGGCGGCTCACTGGAGGTGGCGTTCGGCCGCGGGCGGCTGCCGGACTACGTGGCCTCGTTGCCGCTCGGCGCGGGCCGGCTGACCCACGAGTTCTTCACCGCCGAGGACCCGCCCCTGCCCGAGCAGGTGCGGGCGCTGCGCCGCAAGGTCCGCCACCAGCTGCGGGACGCCGGGGCCCGGATCCGCTGGGAGGGGCCGCGCACCGCCGTCGCCACCTCCCGCACGTTCCAGCAGCTCGGCCGGTTGTGCGGGGCCGCGCCGGGGCGGCACGGTCCGTTCGCCGAGCGGCAGCTGCGCCGCGCCGACCTGCGGACGGCGGTGGAGCGGCTGTCCGCGCTGCCCGCCGCCGACCGGGCCCTGCTGCCCGGCATCTCCGCGCCGCGCGCCGGGCAGAGCCTGGCCGGCGCGCTGGTCGCGCACACGGCGATGAAGGTGACCGGCCTGCGGTCGCTCACCGTCTGCCCGTGGGCGATCCGGGAGGGCGTGCTGCTGCGCCATGTGGAGGACGGCCCCTCCTGGTGGGCGGAGGTCTGCCGGCTCGACGAGGAATCCGCCGACGCCGAACCGGTGCCGCTGCGCATCGCGAGCACCACACCCTGACCCTGCGACAGGAAGGAGCGGCCCCGTGTCCGCCGACGACAAGCACTCCGACGACAAGAGCCGCCGGGAGAACGAGCCGGAGACCGCGTTCGAGGAGGTCCTCCAGGAGATCCTCGACGAGGAGAGGCAGGTGCGCGACAGCGACGAACAGCGGCGCCACCGGGGCGAGGCCGGAGAGGCCGTCACCCCGAACACCCGGGCGCAGAAGGAATCCGAGGGCGAGTGAGCGGTCCGGACGGCGGACGGGGCTCCGGCGGCCTTCGCCGTCGTGGTGGCCGGGCTTTCGGCTGATGGCCGGGTCTTCGCTGATGGCGGGGTCTTCGCTGATGGCGGGGGTGCGAGAGCGCGGACGGCCCGTACCGGGGTACCCGTCCGTCATGGAACACGAAGCACAGCGACTGCCCACGCCCCGCGGCCCCCTCTCGGCGGCCGTGGTGGACTGCCTGCGGGCGAGCGGCCCGGCCCCAGGCCCCGAGTCGGTCGCGGACGCGGCCCCGTACGGCGACGACCTCCAGCTGGCCCTGTATCTCTGCTACGAGCTGCACTACCGCGGTTTCGCCGGGGTCGCCCCGGAACGCGAGTGGGACCCGGAGGTGCTCCGCGCCCGGGCGGCGCTGGAGCGGTGCTTCCTGTCCGCGCTCCGGGCTGACGCCCCGGTGCACGACAGTGTGGAGGACGCCGTCGCCGATCTGCTGGTCGAACCGGTCGACGGCGCCGGCGTCTCGCACTTCCTGCGGGACGAGGGCGAGCTGTGGCACCTGCGCGAGTACGCGGCCCAGCGCTCCCTGTACCACCTGAAGGAGGCGGACCCGCACGCCTGGGTGCTGCCCCGGCTGCGCGGCCGGGCGAAGGCGGCGATGGCGGCGGTGGAGTTCGACGAGTTCGGCGGCGGGCGCGCCGACCGGGTGCACGCCCGGCTGTTCGCCGACCTCATGACGGACCTGGGCCTGGACACCACCTACGGCCACTATCTGGAGGAGGCGTCCGCGGAGGCGCTGGCCACGGTGAACATGATGTCCCTGTTCGGACTGCACCGCGCCCTGCGGGGCGCCCTCGTCGGCCACTTCGCCGCGGTGGAGATCACCTCGTCGCCCGGGTCCCGGCGGCTGGCGGAGGCGATGCGGCGCACCGGGGCCGGGCCGGCGGCCGAGCACTTCTACGACGAGCACGTGGAGGCGGACGCGGTGCACGAGCAGGTGGTCCGCCACGAGGTCATCGCCGGTCTGCTGGAGGACGAGCCGCAGCTGGCGCGGGACGTCGCGTTCGGGATCGACGCCACGAGCCTGGTGGAGGACCGCCTCGCGGACCGGCTGCTGTCCGACTGGCGGGCGGGCCGGTCCTCACTGCGCTCACGCACTTCTGATATCTCCCATATTTCCTGAATGGCCGGGTACTGGGAGGGGGTGAATACCTTCCTCGCACCCGGCGTCTACCGACCGCAGGAGGACACGTCCCTCCTCGCGGCGGCCTTGTCCGACGAGCCCTTGCCAGCGGACGCGAGCGTCCTGGACGTGGGCACCGGAAGCGGTGCGCTGGCCCTCGAGGCCGCGCGCCGCGGCACCCGTGTGACCGCCGTGGACGTCTCCCGGCGGGCGGTGTGGACCGCGTGGGTCAACGCCCGGCTGTCCCGGCTTCCGGTGCGCATCCGGCGCGGCGATCTCTTCGAGCCGGTGCGCGGACAGCACTTCGACGTGATCCTGGCCAACCCGCCGTACGTGCCCGCCCCTGACGGGGGGCGGCCGCCCCGGGGCCGGGCCCGGGCCTGGGACGCGGGCCGCGACGGGCGGCTGCTGGTGAACCGCATCTGCCGGGAGGCGCCCGGCCTGCTGCGGCCGGGCGGCGTCCTGCTGATGGTCCACTCGGCGCTCAGCGACCCGGACCGGACGGTGTCGCAACTGCGCGAGGCAGGGCTGAAGGCGGCCGTGACCCGGCGCTCCCGGATACCCTTCGGCCCGGTGCTGAGCGCCCGGGCGGACTGGCTGCGGGAGCGGGGCCTGCTGGGTCCCGCGGAGGAGAAGGAAGAGCTGGTGGTGGTCCGTGCCGAACTCCCCGTCTGACCGGCCCCGCCGGATCCGGGCCCGCCGCGAGGGGCCGATGCTCGTCGAGGGCCCGGTGGAGATAGAACTGGAGGACGGTACGACCGCCTCCTCCGACCGCTTCCGGGTCGCGCTGTGCACATGCCGGCGCAGCCGGCGGTTCCCCTGGTGTGACACCAGCCACCGCGACAAGGCGCGCGGCCACTGATCGAGAGGCCGGCGGGCGGCCCCACTCCGCCCGCCGGCCCCTGTCACGAGACCGCCCCGGTCCGTGACAGGAACCCGCACTCCCCACCTGCGGCCTCCTGCTGCCATCACGGCGCCGGCGCGATCCCGGCTTCTAGAACGCGTACACGCTGGTGGCGGTCGCGTTCATCACGCACTCGTTGGGAAAGGTGCGCTCGTAGGAGACCCGCTGCCCCTGCCAGACACCGTCGACGGTG
>NZ_MUND01000132.1:0-8893 GCF_002154375.1 Streptomyces glaucescens
AGGGGGAGCCGAGCTGTTTGATGTGCTGTTGCCCCAAGGTTGAGCGGGTATGCCTGGATGCGGCGTGCATCGGCTGGCCGCTTGCTGCCTGTGCCGGGCGCCGTCGTCATCTGGGGCGCCGCGCCCGGCCCGTCGTCGCGCCGCTGCCATCGGTCTTGCCACCGCGTGTCGGACCGTGCCGTGCCGCCTTCCGGCCGCCGGTTGCGGCGCCCGCCGCCTGTGCCGCATCGCCGCCGTCGCCCGTGGACCTGCCCGCTGGACCGCTGTTGTGCCGCCTGGCCGCCGTACCGGCGCCCCGCCGCGCCGTTGCCTGTGCCGGTATGACGCTCGAGTACCGCCTGCCGTTGTACCGCCGTCGTCCCGCCAGATCTCTCAGGTGCGGCCAGGAGGCGTATCGGTGGTGCCGACGTCTCCGGCGGAGGACGCGGCGAGGGCCATGACCTTCCAGATCGCGGTGGGTACGTCAGCCCCGGGGGCTTCCTGGCGGTCGGCGGCAGAGTGAAGTCGCCTCGGAGCGACCGATCACCTGCTCCCGCATCGACGACTGGCAGGCGGTTGGAGCACCCCGCCATCCGAGGCCCCGCCCCTCGTAGGAGGACCCGTATTCCGACGACTGCCTGCCTGGCCGCCGCGAGGCGCCCTCTGGCACGATCGGCGTGTGCAAGAGCCCTACCGCTACCCGCCCGTGGAAGCCGACCGTATCGACCCGTTGGACGGTGAGGGCGATGGGGAGACCGCGCCGTACCTGATTTTCGGCTGGCGCCGGACCTCGTACGCGTTCGCCGATCCGGACAAGGACTACGGCGGACATCTGGTCCAGTGGATTCCCATGGGCTACATGGTTCTTCGCCATGCTCAGAAGGTGGCCGTGTACAGGGACGGCGAGAGGGTGCGGGAGTGGCCGGTGCCGCAGGGCGAGACGCTCGTGGAACCGCCGCGGAGCACGTCGAGTGATCCCTGCATCGATGCTCTGCTGAGCAGGTCGGCCGCCTCCCACGCAGCGTGGCAGCGCACTGCGTGCGGGTACTTGGTCATGACACCGTCCGTGCCGGACAGGAAGCCTCATGATCCCTACGATCGGGCCGAGGCCTTGGCCATGACGGCCGTGGCCTCACGGACGGAGGGCTTGGCGGCGCTCTGGTACGTCTACCGGGCCGAGAACTGGCACTGACCGGCGGCGGTCACAAGTCCGGGTCGGCCGCGCAGGGCGGGACCTCGACGCCCGCCTCGGCGAAGGGCCGCAGGAGCACGTGGTAGTGCTCCTGTGCGAGCCTTTCGCGGCAGTGAACCGCCCGTGCGGCAATGACGTACGCGGACCTGGCGCCCGAGAGCAGGCCGGAGCGGAACGCCTTGAGTTCGTCGGCACGCGGGAACAGGGCCGAGCCGACCATCGCCTGCAACTCGGACTCGTGCGCAGCGGAGAGCTTGAGCGCGCGGCTCGCCTCACGGCCGCCCTGGCCGCGGAGGCGCACCATGTCGTCGTAGACGACGGCGAGCGCGTCGGGGGTCAGCTTCGCCGCTGTCCCGATGAACCGGGTGGTCACCGCATCCAGCATGTGCTCCTCCTCGCACCCGAACCGGCAGAGGGGGCAGCTTATCCTCCGCTGCTGCGAGGCATTGCCGACGGTCCTCGCTTCGGCGTACGGAGGTGGCCGCGGACCGAGCCGTCGACGGCACCTGGGAGTGGGTGTTCACCGCGCTGGTGGCTCAGGCCGCAGCCAGGGCCGCGCCCAGATCGTTCAGCCCCTGGCCGTCGTCGTTGCGCACACGCTGCGCCCACGAGGCCGGAGCGCCGTCGATCTCGGCAGGGGTGAGGTGATCAGGATGCCGTTGCCGGACTGGCCAACGTCCAGGTGCTGCATTCCTCGGTGGAGTGGTACGCGGCGCCGAACCACTCCGTGGCCGGCCGGTCGCTCTCGCCCCGTGGGCGGCGCGGCTTGTGCCGCTTGTGACGTCCCATGATGTGCCTCGCAGGCATGGCCCCGTGCGCGGGCCGATCGGTTCGCTGAACCCACAACCGGCAGCCCGCCAGCCCCGGTACGCCACGGACTCGTCGGCCACCCGTCCGGCCCACCGGCTGTCGCTTTTGGCGCGCTGCCTGGGGAGCTGCGGTTCCAGCCGCGGTTCGACGGTTCTCCAGACACTTGAAGTTGTCTCATCCGGGTGACATCGCGGCATCTACCAGCACACCTCCGACCGGCACCGAAAGACTGCACGTTGCCAGGGTGGTGACGCATGTCTGTGGGGTCACGTGCAGTTGTTCTTCACCGACCAGCGGACGGTCTGGAAGGTCGGCCAGGTCGCTGGATTGAGTCAGGCAGAGCTGTCAGCTCTGTTCGCCCGGCGTCTGGTGCCTTCGGGTACGCCGATCCTGCTGGATGAAGCGATGCGCCCGGTCGAGCCGGTGTCGTCGTGGTTTCCGGTCGCTGGCGCTGGAACGCAAGGACGCCAAGACGATGCGGTCGTACGCGTACTCCGTCCTGATGCTGCTGCACTTCCTCCTGGCCCGTGAGACGGATCTGCAGTCAGTTACCGAGACAGATCTTCGGGAATGTCGTCTGTGGCGGCAGGGCGAGGCAGAGGAGGTGGCCGGTGACGCCGCCTGGGACCGGGACTGGGCTGCCATCGAAGTCGACGCCGCCGCCACGGTCATCGCGGCCCTGATCGCGGAGAACACTGCCCTTCGCGAGCAGATCGCACAACGCTCAGCCGTCGTCATCCCGCTCGACCGAACACACGCCGCACGCGAGTGAATGTGGCTCGGAACCAGTCTGGGGCCGACGGGCTGACATGGTGAGGTGCCGTGATCAATCCTCGTGGCGCCGACACGCGAGATGGACGGTGATGTCGGCGGCCATCTCGACTCTGTCCGGCAGTACCTGCATGATCTGGCTCAATACCTGCTCTCGCTCCGCGGTCGGCAAGACGAGATAAGCCGAGATGGTGGAGAGATGACCAACGTAGTCGCGAGCGCTCATCGTCACGCGCCGTTCGATCACGGACTGCTGAACGCCGGTGAACCACTCAGACTGTTGCAGCTCCGTACCCGGCCACTGCATCTCATGATCCGGAGGCGTCCCGTCAGGCGACGGAATCTCGTCGCTCTCCAGGAATGGTGCTCGCGCCGCGCGGACGGCTTCATCCACAGCCGGGTCAGCCAGTTGAAATGGCCCGCCGCATGAGGCGAATACGCCACCCGGGGCCAGCAGCGCGGCCACGCGCGACCACCGGCCCTCCGGGTTCGTCCAGTGCAGCGCTGCTGCCGCATAGACCAGTCCATACCGTTCGCCCGGTCGCAAGTCCTCGAACGCGGCTTGCACTGTTCTCACGTTCGCCGGCACGTGCTTGCGCAGTTCGGCGAGCATGGCCCCGTCAGGATCGGTCGCGGTGACCATGACCCTTCGTTGAGCGAACAGGCGGGTTGCCTTGCCTGTCCCAGCGCCGATCTCGAGGGCGGTCCGAACCGGGCGGCCCGCATAGGCCATCACCATGTCGAACAGCTCCACGGGATACCCCGGCCGGAACCGTTCGTATGCTTCCGCCACCGCTCCGAAACTCAGCGCCCGACCGGACATGCCCAGCATCCTGACACGAGCAGCCCCTGCGGTGCTTGATCTTTTCTGGGCGCACAGACGCGAGCTGATGTCTCATGAGACACATCAAAGTCTGGAGAAGGACGGCTACCGGGCGATCGTCTTCACGCCGTGGCCTGCGCGCGGTCCGCTGCTGGTGCAGTCCAGCCGCGGCAGCCTCCTGCAGAGCCGCTTCCCTGACCTCGCGCCGCCGCGGACCTTCCCGACGGCCTGGTCCTCGACGGCGAGCTGGTCGTGTGGGCCAGGGAGAAGATGTCGTCCGAGACGCTCCAGCGGCGCGCGGTCTCCTCCGGCTGGACCGCCACCCGCCTCGCCCGGGAGAGGCCGGCGCACTTCACCGCCTTCGACGTCCTCCATAGCGAAGGCCAGGAGCTGCTGCACGTCCCGTACGGTGAGCGGCGCGGGCAGCTGGAGCGGCTGTTCACCGATCGCGGCCTGAGAGCCCCGTGGACGCTGTGCCCCGAGACCACGGACGTGGCGACGGCGCAGGAGTGGCTGACGTCCTGGACGCAGGTGCCCGGCGTCGAAGGGCTGGTGATCCGGGGGAGTGGCCAGCGGTATCACGGCACTACCTCGCACCGGCTCGGCGAGGTGCTGCGGATCCGTACGATCTCCCGTCTCGGTGTCGACGTCCGCTCGGTACCGGCCCGTCCATCACCGTCGCCGCCACCGCCAGGTCCCCCCGGCCCGGAGGCGTCCTCACCATCGCCCCCGACCAGACCGCGGATTGGCTCGCCCAGCTCCCAGTGGACGCCCTGCACGGCATCGGCCCCCGCCAAGCGGCGACCTTGCGGGACTACGGCATCCACACCGTCGCTCGGCCGCCGACCGCCACTGCCCCTCATCTCTCACGTCCTCCACCCTGCCGCCTCGCCAGTCATGCAAACCCTCGCCGGAAACCGCGGGCGCGTTGGCAGGGCGGCACACCAGCGGATCGACGACTTCCCGGGTCGACAACGATCCGTAGGACCTCTTCGACGTCATGTCCGAGCGGCAGGGAACGGGGTTCGGTCTCGACCGGTCCAAGTCGTACTGACCTACCGCTTCCTGGTACTGCGGCGAGGCGGCCATCACCCGCTAGGTGTGCTGTCCGGCGGATCAAGCTTCGAGGTCGAGGTGTGGCCCCACTCGCTCACCGTTCGGGCCTCACGGTTGTTGTGGTTGTCAGCGCGCCGCGCGCAGCCGCCAGGGGCCGGGTTCTTCGGAGCGGGGGGCCTGCGCTGGGCGATCCGGGGCAGGCGGGTGGAGAGGTCGCCGGTTTCCCGACGGGGAACGCCGGGAGCGGATCGCACCGCACCGGTGGCCCGCAGAGGAGGCAGAGACATGATCCGTCCCGCCGACATCCGGGAGTGGCGTAATCACGACGTCGTGGACCCGAAGGGCCACAAGATCGGCCGGCTCGAAGCGGTCTATGTCGACACCACGACCGACGAACCGGCCATGGCCACCGTCCAGACTGGGCTGCCCACCCGGCATCGTCTGGTCTTCGTACCCCTCATGGACGTGGTCCTCGGGCCCGGCTACGTCAAGACCGCGTACGACAGGAAGCTCGTGCGAAAAGCCCCGTCGGTCGGCACCGACGACGTCCTGCCGGCCGAGCAGGAAGAGGCGATCTTCCAGTACTACGGCATGCCGTATCAGCCCGGCGCGGCCGGCGAACGCCAGCTGGCACGCCGCTGACCGCAGGCATCCACCGAGGAGACGAATCCCTGATGGCAGTCTTTCTCTTCCTGGTCCTCGTGGCCGTCGTACTCGGGATCATCGGCGCCGTGGCGGAAGGGCTGGGCTACTTGCTGATCATCGGCATCGCGGTCCTCGTGGCCGCCTTCGCCGTCGCCACCGTGCGCTGGTCACGGCACTTGCGCCGACGGCCCGTCCGCTGACGAAACGGCAGCCTGACCACACTCCGTGAGGGAGGAGTATGCTGGAGTTATCGAGGACCCTCCGACACCGGCCTCCATGCCTGTGTCGTCCTCGGTGATCCAATACGCCGGGCCGGTTCCGACCGGCCCGAGGCAGGGTTCGCGTCATGACTGCGACCATCTCCCGCCCGGCGACACCCGAAGGCGGGCTCGCCCCCTCCCCTCGCCTCTCGCTCGCTCCCACCGGTTCCGCACCGGCCTTGCTGGACGGCGCCTGGTGGCCGCGCTCGCGCGACCTCCACGCCGAACTGCCCGCACTCGCGGCCGTTCTCGATCCGCTATGGGGACGGATCACCCGGATCACCGTCAATCCCGACCAGTGGCCGGTCGTACCGCGAAAGGTGCCCCTCACCGGGCACGTGGTGAAGGTGGGCTGGTTCCGCGCCGAGCAGGACCCGCACGAGCTGCTGCTGCTCTCCTACCACGTGGGCCGCTGGAACCTGTTGGTGGTGCCCCCGCAGACACCTCCCGCCGAGGCCGCATGGCTGATGGCCGCCGCGAGCGACCCGACGCGCACCTCCACCGGGAGCGCGTTGATGGAGGAGGCCGTGCGTCTGGGGGACGCCGCTGAGACCGACCGGACCGTGAAAGCGGCCTGGGTCTCCGAGGGAGGGCATGGGGCCTCCGGACCAGCTGGGCCCGCTCGGAGCCGGGCGGCCACGGCCGTGCCGCCGTACCGGACGCCAAGGGCGTGAGGACCATGGACACCTCCTGACGGTGATGGCACTCCTGGATTGATCATGCCGGGCGCGTTCCTGATCCACCGGCTCAACGCGCAGCGCGGCGAGCGCATCGGTGCCTTCCCCTACGGCCGTTCCGGATCCGCCGCCCGGGGCCCGGGTCCCGCCGGCCGAGCGGAGGGCCCGCAGCCGGGCGCCCGGAGCCAACGACATCGGCGAACGCCGGGACCACCGCGACGGCGGCGCGGAGCGCTGCGTCCTCGCCGCACCCACAAGAGCCCGACGTAAACCCGGTCGAACGGCATCGCGTACCTCCACCGCCAGGCAGCGGGTGCAGCGGCGCCTTCGCGCGACGCCTCCCACAGGCACCTTCGCCGCGGGCGCCAGCCTGCCCGGCCGGCCGGGGCACGGGCCCGGCTCCCGCGTGCTTGCGGGACCTCGGCAGCCGTACGCCGCGCCGTTGCATCAGCATGCACACGGTCCGGCACGACCCCGAAGACCTGCTCGAAGCGGAAACTCACGCTCGACCGCGAACCGTGCGCGAGCCCAGTCAAAGCCGTCCTCGCGTAGACCGGCCCAGACGTGCTCACGCCCCGCGATCACCAGCAGATCGCCCTCCAACTGACCGGACACACCCGCGCGTCGCCGTCGGTGTACGACGCCGCGCCGGCCAGCTGCCGGAGGACAGCGGCCCCCCAGCGCTCCCCGGCATCGTCCTGCGTGAGACAGAGAGGCGGCTGTTCGCGTCGCTGGAGGGCACCGTGCACTGTGACCAGAACCGACCGCGTTCGCCTCATCCGCACCCTCTACGAACGCCTGGACCGCCTGGGGGACCGCACCCGTCACCCCGGCCGTCTGAACTGCCGCGCACCCGGCAGCGACCACGGTTGTCCCGCGGGCCCGCCCGGCGCGAGGCGCACAGAGGGGATGAAAGCCGATCACCGGCTTCACCATCCGGGCACCGGCGTCGAAAGACCGATCTCGATGGGTCATTCAGATCTCGACGGTCGATTCGGGGCGACGTGCACAGCGGATGGGTCCCGGCACCGACGCGGACCGAGCGCTGGCGTGGCCGAGTTCGGGCCACACCTGGCCCTTACACCGCCTTGTGTACTCTGACATCAGGATGCCCCGGCCCATGGCTGCTCTTCCCACACCTTCTGGAGAAGTACTGGTGTCCGCGCCACGTTTGTACGCGCGCTGAATCCCATTGCTGCGCCAGCACCGTGTGGAACCGATCTGCTGGATACGTCGCCACGGCGGCGTGACAGATTCAGTTCCCCCTACCGCCCCGACCCGACTTCGTGTGCGACGTGCCGTTGTGACGTCGTCCGCGTGCGGGTCGGCGCCGGGAAATGAGACATCATGCCGACCCCTCGTCGTCTTTCGATGACGGCCAGTCCCCGCCCAGTTCGCGAACGACAGGACCGACGATGACCACAGACACGACGCAATGCGCCGGCGACACCGTCGCACCGAATAGGGAACGCCGCGCAGGCAGTGACTTCTCACGTCTGTCCAAGCAGATCAAGGACGCCGGACTGATGCGGCGTCGCCCCTTCTACTACGGCGTGCGCATGACGCTGGTGACCGCGGCTTACGCGGTGGGCTGGCTGGCCTTCGTGACGATCGGCGACAGTTGGTGGACGCTGCTCACCGCCGTGTTCCTCGCTGCGGTCTTCGGACAGGTCGCGCTCGTCGCGCACGACGTCGGTCACCGTCAGGTGTTCCGGCGCAGCCGTTCGAGCGCGCTGATCGGGCGGCTCGCCGCCAACATAGGGATCGGCATGGGGTACGGCTGGTGGCAGGACAAGCACTCCCGCCACCACGCGAACCCCAACCACGAAGAGCTCGACCCCGACGTGGCCCCCGACATCCTCGTCTGGAGTCAGGCCCAGGCCCGCAAGGCCACCGGCCTGCCCCGCCTGCTCGGCAGGGTGCAGGCGTACCTGTTCTTCCCGCTGCTGACGCTGGAGGGCTTCAACCTGCACGTCGCGGGGATGCGGGCGCTGGCCGACCCCTCCCTCAAGCAGCGCCGGATCGAAGGAACTCTCCTCGCCGCTCACTTCGTCCTGTACCTCGGCGCGCTGTTCCTCGTGATGTCTCCGGGGAAGGCCGTGGTGTTCCTCCTCGTACACCAGTGCCTGTTCGGGGTCTACCTGGGAGCCATCTTCGCCCCGAACCACAAGGGAATGCCGACGCTCACCGGCAGCGACCGGCCCGACTTCCTGCGCCGCCAGGTCCTCACTTCCCGCAACGTACGTGGGAACTGGTTCACGGACGTGGTGCTGGGTGGACTGAACTACCTGATCGAGCACCACCTGTTCCCGAGCATGCCCTCGCCGAATCTGCGCAAGGCACAGCTCCTCGTGCACCGCTACTGCGACGAACTGGGCGTGGCCTACCTCCAGACCTCGCTCATCGCCTCCTACGGACAGGCACTCAGGAGCCTGCACCAAGCAAGCAGTCCGCTGCGGCAGCAGCCGCGGCTCGTCTGAAGACCTGGGTCACGCGTGGCGAGGCCGGCGGTAACGGTGGCCCACCGAGAGGCCAGCGCCCTGCTGAAGGCGAAGGCGGTACGGTCATCGACAGCCGCGACGCCGATGACGAGCAGCCCAGGTTCCGCCAGGTGACTTTCTGATCGGCTCGTGCCCGGCACGACGCACTGAACGCTGTCACGAAAGCCCGAGTACGCCCA
>NZ_MUND01000132.1:8970-17246 GCF_002154375.1 Streptomyces glaucescens
GACGACGGGAGTTTGACGACATCCCCTAGTCGCCGACGCGCTGAGGGTCTGGGCTCAGGCCGTGCGTCGCGCGGACTGTCTGGGCTCCCGCGCCGGGCCGCACACCGTCGCCGTGCCCGCCGCCTTGAGGGCGCGCCTACGGCCGTTCCACACCAGCCGGAAGGCCAGCCGGGTTCTGGAGCAGTTGGCCGAATTGACCTGGGAATCTACGGATGGATTGCCCCACACATCCGGTCAACTTGCCGTCCAGAATGGTGATCACAAGGGCGACAAGGACGCCGGCTACTAAAGGGAGCGCACTCAATGAGCAGCATTCGTACCGATTTCGCGCCGACAGTGACTCGGGCCGCCGAGGCGGAGATGACGAGCGACCCCAGCAGCGTGATGACGCTGCTGGCGGACTCCGAGGCGACGGGCGGTCTGCTGACCAGCTACCGCTCGGCCTTCGCGGAGGGGGCGGTGGGAGCGCCGGCACACTTCCACACCCGGGCCGCGGAGATGTTCTATGTCATCGATGGATCCCTGCGCGTTCTGCTGGGGGAGGCGGTCACCGTGCTGAGCGCGGGTGACTTCCTGCTCGTTCCGCCGCACACCCCGCACGCCTTCGCCGCCGCCCCGGGGTGCACGGCGGATGTGCTGTTCACCTTCACTCCGGGGATGGCGCGCTTCGACTACCTGCGGCTCCTGGGCCGGGTGATGCGCGGCGAAGCCGACTTCGAGGAGATCAAGGCGTCCTCGGAGCGCTTCGACAACCACTACGTCGACAGCCCCGTGTGGAATGCCGCACTGGCCGCTGTCTGAACCGCATCGGTGGCCCCCGCCCGGGCAGCCAGGAGACCGTCGTGATCATGCCGGGGCGGCGCCACCCGCCTGCCGCCGCTCATCCGCCAGCTGAAGTGCTCACTGGGCGGCACATTCACGTCTGCCAGAGCCCCGTAGCAGTTTGGTCCGGCCGACCTACCGCCTTTCGCCGCGGACGGCGCTCACCGGCCTGCCGCACACCTGGCGGCGGTGAAGCCAGATCTCGCGGCTCGGAGCACAGGCCGTGCAGCTGATGGGAGCGAGCACACCGCCTCCATGGGGGAGCGGTGCCCCATGAGGCGTCATGCTTGGGCGGTCTGCACAAGCAGGTCCGGAGTCGGGACGGTCGTGAGGGTCAGCCCGACCGGGAGGAAAGGCAAGTGATGACCGAGCCCGCCCGCCAGTATGGGCTGATGGCCATTCTTGGCCTGCCGGCCCTCGCCTGGTGCGTGCGTCAGGCCAGACGTTCGAACGGCTACTGACCTTTGAAGCGTGGTGTCGTCATGATGGTGCGCGTAGGCCGGTGCCGGTGAGGCATCCGTCGAGGACGTCGTGTCGGTACTGGAGCGGGCGTGGACCGCGTCGGACGGCGGTGATCAGGTCGTCGGTGTCGGGGTCGGCGAAGGCACGGTTCGCTGTGGTGTGCGCCGCAGCACGGACTAGGATCCAGCCGCAGCAGGACGCCCCCGCGCCGCCTACGGCCTGCGCCGACTGCGACCGGCGTGCGTGAGGGCGTCGGCGAGCTGGTCGTGGGTCATGGCGGAGCGGCTCTCGATGAACGGGCTGGCGTACCCGATGTTCTCCCCCGGGCTGCCCGGCCACCTGCGTGACGTCCTCAGGACGGCGGCAGTGGAGGCGCGCGCGGCGAAGAAGGGGGTATGGGGCGTCGACAGGACCTACGACGGGGCAGTGGTCGACGACATCGACTCGATCACGGACACCGCGGCCGGCCAGGTGGTCCTGCCCGAACTGTTCCGCCGGCTCACGGACTACCTGGACTCCAGGACCGGCTCCTCACTCGGAACGCTACGGACCGTGGCGGACGGTCTACACCCGCTTCCGTCGCTACGCCCGAATCGCCGCGTCGCCCACGGTCTGGCAACGATGGTTCTCGGCTGGTAAACGATCGTTGAGGGAAGTCGCGGCGGCACGTAGAGTGCGGGCAGCGCCAGAGATCTCGTACCTCCACGGCCCAGGGAGCACCTTGGTGGCGGCATCACCGCAACTCGCGGACACCGTCCGGCGATTGGAAGAACTCATCCAGGAACAGGACCTGGACCGGTCCTCGCTCCTCGACCCCCGGGACCTCGCGGCCAGGACCGCGCTGCCCGAGCCCACGGTCCGCGCCCTCCTCCGGGGAGTCACCCCGCCCGGGGACACCGTCCCGCAGCGGTTCTCCGCGCGCATCCGCGTCCTGGCCGAAGCCAACCTGCGCCGGACCGGCAGGAAGATGGCGGCACTCGCCGCCGAGGTCGGCGCCGACCTGGACGTCTCGGACGTCTGGGCCCGTCTCATCCTCGAGGGCAAGAAGGTGCCCAACATCGAGCACCTGCACAAACTCGCGGAGTTCTTCGGCCTGGAGGACGGCGAGGCGTTCTTCACCGCCCCCGCCGACAAGGCCCTCAACCGCGCCCTGCTGCCCCTCCTGGCCGAGCTGGAGAACCCGGAGAAGGACCCCGTCGAAGCCCTGCTGAGAAAGTACGGGGTCCGGGCCGCGGACCTGCGCCGGCACGGCTCCCTGACACCCGAGGCGCTGGACAGGCTGCTGGAGGGAGTCATCCATTCGGTGCTGCCAAGAAAGGAGGACACCGACCGGTGAGCACCAGAGCGATGAAGGCTCTCCTCGCCTACCTCGGCAAGGAAGCCTCGAAGATCATCCAGCGCCCCGCCGACCCGCCGACCGTCATGCACGGCTTCTGCCAGGCGATGAGCGTCCGCCGCGGCCGGCCCGTTCAACTGGCGCTGCGCGCCTTCCCCGACGACATCCCCGTCTCCGGCATGCGCATCGACTGCGGGGACCGCTCCATCATCGTCGTGGAGGAGCGCGCCGTCCCCGAGTCCCAACTGGTCATCCTCGGACACGAGTTATGGCACGAGGAACAGGGCGAGTGCCCCCACCACATCGCCGGCCTGCCCGCGGCCACCCGCGCGTTCGCCGGCCGGCCCACCACACCCGACCTCCTGCGGCGGGCCGCGGAGGCCATTCTCGCCGCACAGGAAGTCCCGCGTCACGCCCTGCTCGCCGTCGCCGGACGAGCCGAGTCCGCGGACGACCACGAGGTGGACGCCGAGACGTTCGGCCTGCTCTTCGGCCGCGAGGTCCGCGCCTGGATGGCCGGCCGGCACGCGAGAGGCCCGGTCAACCCCACCACGGTCGAAGGGCGGATCAACCTCTCCCTCAGCCATCGCGGCGGGCAGATCCTCGGATGAACCTCAGCGAAGTCCACCTCCCCTACGCCCTCCCCACCGTGCTGCTGCTGGCCGGGCTCGGCGCGAAGTTCCCCACCTTCGTACGGTCGTGGCGCAATCCCGACGCGCGCGCGACCTGGCTGGTCCTGCTGTGGGCCTCCGGCGTCTTCCTGTCCGTGGCACCCGCCAGCATCCACGCGATCAACACCGTGACGGGCGTGCCGAACTTCGCCGCCCCCTGGTCGTACTCGCTGCTCACCGGATTCTCCGGCGCCTGCCTCGCCATGATCATCACCTGGCGGGAAGAACCGTCCCCCCGGCGCCGCCGCCGCGTCCGCTTCGTCTGGGCGATCCACGCGGGCACCATCACCGCCCTGTGGATCACCTTCGTCCTGGCCGACGTGCCCGAGGAACGCATCTACGACCTGGACACCTACTACGCCACCACCCCGTGGATGCGCGAGCACATCCTGCTCTACCTGCTCGAGTTCCTCATCTCCACACTCGTCGCGACCTACATGATCTGGACCTGGATCTACCAGGTCGGCGCGCGATGGCTGAAAACGGGACTGCTCTTCCTCCAGACCGGATACGCCTTCGGGGTCGTCTACGCCCTGGCCAAACTGACCGCGGTCGCGGCCCGCTGGACGGGCACCGACTGGGACTGGCTGTCCACCTACCTGGCTCCCCCCTTCGCCATCCTCGGCGCCACCCTGGTGGCCGTCGGCTTCATCCTCCCCGTCATCGGTCCCTTCCTGCAGACCTGGCCGCGCGAACAACTCGCCTACTGGCGGCTGCGGTCCCTCGCCCAGGTCATCGACGACGTGGCCCCGTCCGCCGTCCGGGCCAGGGTGAGCAGGTTCGCCCCCCTCGACCTGCGTCTGCTGCAACGCCAGCAGCACATCCACGACGGCCTGCTGCGCCTCGCCCCCCACCTCGACCACGAGCTGTACCGCAGGGCCTACCAGGCGGCGTCCGCCCGGCACGACGAGGCACGGGCCCGCGGGCTCGCCGGCGCCGTCGCACTCCGGGCGGCACTCGGCTCCTACGGCAACGGCGCCCAGCGCGAGCCGGGCGAGCGGCCCTCCCACGTCGGTCACGACATCACCGACCACCTGGAGGCCATCTCCCGCAGCCTCAGCCGCCCCCGCGCCCTGGAGGACCTCCACCGGCGAGCGGTGGAGGCCGGGTTCGCGGTTCGGCCGGACAGGGCCGGCCACATCGATGAACAGAAAGCGTGAACGCACATGACCGACAGATCCGCCAGCAGCCGGCCCACCGCGGTCGTCATCGGCGCGAGCGCCGCCGGCCTCTTCGCCGCGGCCGCCCTCGCCGAGTTCGCCGAGGTCACCGTCGTCGAACGGGACGTCCTCCCGGACTCACCCGAACCCCGCCGCGGTGTCCCGCAGTCCCGCCACGCGCACCTGGTGTGGAGCGGCGGCGTGAGGGCCTTCGACGAGCTGCTGCCCGGAGTCACCGACGAGATCGTGGCCAGGGGCGCCCGCCTCGCGCACATCATGGGCGACATGGTCTCGCGCGCCCCCAACGAGGTCTGGTTCCGGCGCTTCACCGCCACCCATCACCGCAATCTGGTCTGCTCGCGTCCGCTCCTCGACGCCGGGCTCAGCGCCCGCGTACTGCGCGACGAGCGCATCACCCTCCTGCCCCGCGCGAACGCCCTGGGACTGACCGGCGACGCCTCCCGCGTCACCGGCGTCCGGGTCCGCGTCGGGGACGAGGAGCGCGCCCTGACCGCCGACCTCGTCGTGGACGCCTCCGGCCGCGGCTCACGCGCGCCCCGATGGCTCACGGCGCTCGGTCTGCCACCGGTCACCGAGCGGGAGGTCAACGCCGGTGTCGCCTACGCCACCCGCCTCTACCGCGCGCCCGGAACCACCGCGGACACCGGCTTCCCGCTCGTCAACGTGCAGGCGAACCCGGCCAAGGCTCCCGGCCGGGGCGGCATCGTCCTGCCCGTCGAGGACGGGCGGTGGATCGTCACCCTCTCCGGCACCCGCGGCGGGGAGCCCACCGGCGATCCGGACGCGTTCGTCGACTTCGCCCTCGGCCTGGGCGACCCCGTGATCGGGGACCTGCTCAAGAACGCCGAACCGGTCGGCGGCGTCGCCACCACCCGCAGCACCGCGAACCACCGCCGTTACTACGAGAAGACAGCCCGGTGGCCGGACGGCTTCACCGTCCTCGGCGACGCCATAGCCAGCTACAACCCCGTCTACGGACACGGCCTCACCGTCGCCGCCCAGTGCGCGCTCGCCGTCCGCGACGTCCTCCGCACGACGGACCTCACCGCTCCCGGCACGGCCCGTCGGCTCCAGCGCGCCGCCGCCCGCCCCGTGGCCGCCGCCTGGGACCTCGCCGTCGGGCAGGACATCTTCTACCCCGGCGCGGCCGACACCCCGCCCACGGCCCTCGAGAAGTACCTCGCCGCCTTCGTCGACCGCTGCGTGGAGACCGGCGCGCGCAGCCCTCGCGCCCTCGCCGCCCTCCTGGACGTGATGAGCCTGGAGAAGCCGGCCACCCGGCTGTTCTCACCCGACATGCTCATCCCCATGCTCCTCGGCCCGAAGAAACCTTTCCTCCAGGGCCCGCCGCTGACCGAGCCGGAACGGCGGGCCGCCCTCGGCTGACCTGTGGCGGGGCGGGACGCGGGAGAAGACCGGTCGGCACCGGCCGGTCTTCTCCCTCAGATCAGCGGGTCTTCTTCAGGGTGATCTTCCCGGCCTTCTTGGTGAACAGGGCACCGCCGGCGCTCATCGAGACGAGCACGCTGTACCTGCCTGCCGGGAGATCGGACACGTCCACTCCGCCGGCCCCCGTGGTGAAGTACCCGGAGTCGTAGTTCCCGAGATCACCGGGCTGCTTGTGCGGCCGTACGGCGTCCGGATTCTTCCGCACGCCCAGGGGAAAGGAGTGACATCCGGTCTTCCCCTGGAGCACCAGGTAGTAGAAGGCGTGCGCGTCCCGGTCGGCATTCCTTCCGGGCACGAAGAAGACGCCTTCCGTGTGAATCCTCCGGTCGCGTTCCTCGAGTTTTCCGGCGGAGAAGGCCACGCCATCGGAATCGAAACCGATGATGCTCCGCTTGACCAGCTTGAGGCCGCCCTTGCCGCCCCGGAAAAGCAGCTCCGAGTCGCCGCAGACCTGGCGGCGGTCCACCGCGTTCTGCGAGATCAGACGGGTCCGCCGCTCGATTCCCTCTTTCTCGCTCGTGATGCAGACGGACACGTCGTAGGTGCCCTGGGGCAGCTCCGTGAAGGTCAGACCGCCCTGGGAGGCGAATCCGCCCATCTCGTACTCGCAGAAGTACTCGTCGAAGTAGTCCCGGTAGAGCCTGATCTCCTTGGTCGTCTCCAGCGGGTACACCCAGGTCTCGCCGTCCTTCTCCAGGACGAGCCGCTTGGTCTCCTCCGCCGGCCCGTCGGGCGACTCGCCCGGCAGGAAGGCGTGCCCCTTCAGCTCCAGAACGCCGTCCGTGAACACGGCACGGTTGAGCGTGGCCAGGGCGGTGTCGCGCTGCCGCAGCTCGGCGAGGTGTTCGGCGGCCTCCTCCGGGTCCGCGGAGTAGTTGCCGATCCGGACGTCCCCCCACCGGGGTGCGACGCCCTCCGTGAGGGAGTACACGATGCTCAGGATCGACGGCAGCGCCTGCCGCACCACCTCGTCGTGCCGGCGCACGGTGGGCGATTCCACGAAGAGGAAATTGAAGTTCTCGTACTCCCGCAGCGCCGGAAGATAGTGCTTGACTTCCTGCTCGTACTGGTAGTCGCCGGGGGAGGAGACCACATAGATGTTCCGCTTGTGATCCGTGTCCTTGTCGAGGAGATCCTTCATGACGGCATCCATGACGGCCACGTTCTCGTCGGGCTGCCCCTCGCCGAGAACGGCGTCCCCGAGCTGGCCGTGGCCCTTCGAGTAACTTCCCAGGAAGTACTGCGGAGTCGATGCCACGATGTTCTTGTAGTCGTACTTCAGGCCGTAATAGAGCGCGGCACTGCCGCCCTTGGAAGCGCCCAGGAGGGTCACCTCGTCCCGGGTGAGCCGCAGCCGCCGCATGTGGTCCTCGATCAGCGCCTGTATGGAATCCGTGACGCTGAAGTCCATGTTCCGGGCCACGTAGTACGAGGCCCCGTCGTCGAAGTGATCACGGATCCTGAGGATGTTGCACTTCACGCTCTCCAGCGCGTTGCCGAATCCGTACTTGCTGCCCACGGAGGAAAAGACCACCAACAGATGCCGGCGGTCGCCCTGGGCCGGGCGGAACTGGAACTCCACCGGCCACTTCCCGTGCACCTCCACGCTTTCCTTATAGGGCCGGTTTTTCTGCGTCGCGTAGTTGGGTGACAGCGGGGGCAGGGAATTCTTCATCACGGCAGGCGGACTCTCTGGCCGGGTGTTCGGACGGGTCGTGCTCCGGCGGAGTATACGGAGTGGTCATCTGATGGTCATCCAGAAGTCAGGACGGCGAACATTCCCCGCACCCGGGAACCGTCCGGCGCGCTCCAGGCACCGGCGACATGGCCGGCCGCTCCCTGGGGCAGGACGGGACGGCCGTCCGGGACCGGCCGCAGGGCCCGGTGCAGCCGCAGGACCGTGCCGGGCGCGACCGTCAGCTCGGTGGCCTCCCGGTCGTCGGTGACGGCGGTGGCTGCGGCCACGGAGGAGTCCGTGAGGAGCGGGCCGTCACCGGTGCGGGAGCGGGTGACCTCCCGGTCGGGGGTGTCGCTGGCGTTCTGGTCCTGGGCCTGCGTACGGCCCTCGATCAGCGCGAACAACTGGGCCACCAGCACCGGATCGTGGCAGCCGTCGTAGGCCCAGCGCCGCCCCAGCACTCCGTGCTCCATGGTGCCGACCAGGGCGTGGTCCGCTCCGTCGAGCGGCGCCCCCCGGTACGTCAGCGGCACGAGATAGGCGGCCGGGGCGGCGCCGGAGGTGTCGGTGACCACCATGAACTCGATGCCCACCTCACCCTGCGGATCGTCCAGCCGGAAGCCTCCCGCCTTGGCCAACTGCGGTCCGCCCGCGCCGCCGTGGTACCACGGCCGGGA
>NZ_MUND01000133.1 GCF_002154375.1 Streptomyces glaucescens
GAGGGCATCCTCATCTGGATCCGACGCTGACCAAAGAGACAGAACCTAGCCGAGCCGGACCCCGCGTGCCGCCAGCCAGGGCACCGGGTCGACTCCCGAGCCCAGCTCGCGGGTGACCCGGACCTCGAAGTGCAGGTGCGGGCCGGTGGAGTTTCCGGTGGTGCCGGACTGGCCGATCCACTGGCCGGTCTCCACCCGCTCGCCCTGGTCGACGGCGATGGACGCGAGATGGGCGTACTGCGTGTAGTAGCCGCCCCGGTGTTCGAGCACGATCTCCATGCCGAAGGCACCCCCGCAGGACACCTTCACGACCTCGCCCGCGCCGACGGCCCGCACCGGTGTGCCGATCGGGACCGCGAAGTCCTGCCCGGTGTGCCGGTTGGCCCACCGTGCGCCGCCGCTGCCGAACGAGGCGGACAGCGTGTAGGTCTCCACCGGCGCCACCCACTCGGTCGTGAAGGGCGTCTCCGGCTGGTCCAGCCGTACCGCGCCCCGGCAGCTGCCCGCCGCGGCCGAGACGTCCGCCTCGCCCTGCAGCCGTGTGCGCGCCTCCTCCAGCTTGCGCGCGATGGACGCCTTCATCGCCGCGAGTTCGGCGTTGCGCTCCTCCAGCGCCTGCCAGGCCGCCTCGGCCTTCGCCTCGTCGGTGGCGAGCCGGGCCTCCGCGCGACGGCTCTTGGCGATCGCGTTGTTCACCGCCAGATCGGCCTGTGAGAGGACACGCTGACCGCGCATCAACTCCTCTGGGCTGCCCGCGAGGAGGAGCCGCGCGGCGAGCGGCAGCGCCCCGCCGTCTCGGTACTGGGCGCGGGCGATCCGACCCAGATCCTCGTGGAGTACGGCGATCTCCCGCCGTTCCTCGTCCAGCAGCCCCTCCAGCCGACGGGCCTCGGCCCGCTGCGTCTCGGCCTGGATCCGCCCCCGCTCGTACTGCTGTGTCGCCACCGCCGCGTCCTGGTACAGCTGTGCCACCTGGGCCCCGGCTCCCGTGCCGGAGCCGCCGGTGGCGCCGGACACGCCGTCGCCGGCGGAGGAATCGCTGGGCCGCGCGGCGAGCACGGCCAGCGCGCACACGAGCAAGGCGCAGAGCACGGAGTGACGACGAGGTGACAGCATGTCAGTGATCGTGTCGTGCGCCGCGGTTCGGGGCCTGTTCAAGTCGTACGCATGGGGGACGGACGGGTCCGGATGGAGCAGTCGCCCGACGAGGTGATGGTCGGTCAGCCGGCGGAGACGGTCGCCGGTTGCGCCACCGCCGCCTCCCTCGCCAGCATCTCCCGCAGCGGCCCGTCCACCGCGGCCAGCTCCGCGTAGGTCCCGCGCTGCACCACCCGCCCCGCGTCCAGCACCAACACCTCGTCCACGTCCTGGAGCCCGGCCAGCCGGTGGGTGATCAGCAGCGTCGTCCGGCCCTTGGTGGCGGCCAGCAGGTCGGCGGTGAGGGCGTCCGCGGTCGGCAGGTCCAGATGCTCGGCCGGCTCGTCCAGGACGAGCACCGGGAAGTCGGCGAGCAGCGCCCGCGCGAGGGCCAGCCGCTGACGCTGACCGCCCGACAGCCGTGCCCCGTGCTCACCGACGAGGGTGTCCAGCCCGTCGGGCAGGCTGTCGGCCCACTCCAGCAGCCGGGCCCGGGCGAGCGCGGCACGCAGTTCGCCCTCCGTCGCGTCCCGCCGGGCGAGCAGCAGGTTCTCGCGCACGGTGCTGTCGAAGAGGTGCGCGTCCTGGGCGCACAGTCCGACCAGCCGCCGTACGTCGTCGCCGTCGAGGGCGTGCGCGTCCACGCCGGCCAGCGTGTAACCGTCCGATCGGACGTCCAGGAACCGCAGCAGCACCTGCGCCAGGGTCGTCTTGCCGGACCCGGAGGGGCCGACGACCGCGATCCGGCGTCCCTGGTGCAGCGTCAGGTCGAGCCCGGCGAGCGCGTCCCGGTCCTGGCCGGGGTGGCGGGCGGACAGGTCCCGCAGGACCAACGGGAACGGCGTCTCGGGCGCGGGCCGGGGCCGCTCCGGCTCCCGTACCGGCTCGGGTGCGTCCAGCACCTCGAACACGCGTTCCGCGCTCCGCCCCACCCGCTGCCGGTACTGCACCGCGAGCGGCAGCCCCAGGACGGCCTCGAAGGCGGCCAGCGGAGTGAGCACGACAACGGCCAGGGCGACCCCGCTCAGCCGCCCGTCGGCCACCGCCTGGACGCCCGTGAGCGCGGCGGCGGTGACGGTCAGGCCGGAGATCAGCGCGGTCAGGCCGTCACCGAGGGCGGTAGCGGTGGCCGCGCGTGAGGCGATCCGGGTCAGTTCGGCGTCGGCCCGCCGCGTCTTGGCGGTACGAGCGGCCAGGGCACCGGCGACGGTCAGCTCCGCGGTGCCGGTGAGCAGGTCGGCCACGCGCGTCGCGAGCACGCCCCGGACGGGGGCTAGGCGCCGCTCCGCGCGGCGGGCCACGGCACCGGTGATCACCGGGACTCCGGCGCCGGCGGCCAGCAGGCCGGCGGCGAGGACGGCCCCGGCCTCGGGCAGCAGCCAGGCCGTGAAACCGACGGATACCGCGGAGACCACGACGGCGGCCCCGGCGGGGAGCAGCCATCGCAGCCAGTAGTCCTGGAGCGCGTCCACGTCGGCGACGAGCCGGGAGAGGAGGTCGCCCCGGCGGGTGGTGCGCAGACCTGCGGGGGCCAGCCGTTCCAGCCGCCGGTAGACGGCGACCCGGGTGTCGGCCAGCATGCGCAGCACGGCGTCGTGCGACACCAGCCGCTCGGCGTACCGGAACACCGCGCGGCCGATCCCGAAGGCCCGCGTCGCCGTCACGGCCACCATCAGATACAGCACAGGCGGCTGCTGGGAGGCCCGCGAGATGAGCCAGCCGGAGGTGGCCATCAGTCCGACGGCACTGCCGAGCGCGAGGCTCCCGAGCAGCAGCGCGAGGGCGAGTCGGCCGCGGCGGGCGCCGGAGAGGGCACGGACGCGGGCCAGGACACCGGCGGGGGTGCCGGCCGACGGGGACGTGGCCGCGTCGAGCACCGCCGGTTCGGGCGCGGTCGCGGCTGCCGTGTCGTCGAGAGCGGCGCGCGGCTCCGGATCCGTACCGGCTCGGCGAGGCGCGGGCACGGGCACGGGCAGACGCGAGGGTGCCACCGGGCGGGCGGGCCCGGCGTCCGGTCCGTCCAGCCGTACGACCCGGTCCGCCACGTCCAGCAACGCCGGCCGGTGCACCACCAGCAGTACGGTGCGGCCGACGGCGAGGCGCCGCACCGCGGCGACGATCTCCGCCTCCGTGGCCCCGTCGAGCGCTGCCGTCGGCTCGTCCAGCAGCAGCACGGGCCGGTCGGCGAGAAAGGCCCGGGCCAGGGCGAGTCGCTGGCGCTGTCCGGCGGACAGGCCGGCACCGTCCTCGCCCAGGACCGTGTCCGCGCCCTGGGGGAGGGCATCGACGAACTCCAGCGCGCCCGCGTCCCGCAGCGCCCGGCGTACGGCTCGGTCGTCGGCGTCGGGGCGGGCCAGCCGGACGTTCTCGTCGATCGTTCCGGCGTACAGATGGGGTCGCTGCGGCACCCAGGCGATGCGCGAGCGCCACTCCTCCAGGTCGATGCCGGTGAGATCGGCTCCCCCGATGCGCACCCGGCCGTCGGTGGGCCGTACGAAGCCCAGCGCGACGTTGAGCAGCGTGGACTTGCCGGCACCGCTCGGGCCGACGAGGGCCACGGTCTCACCCGGTTCCACGGTGAGGGAGACGCCAGAGACCGTGTCCACCGCGCGGCCCGGGTGGCGGACGGTCACGTTCTCGAAGGTCAGCGGGCCGGTCGGGACGGCGCCGGTGCCCGAGGCCGGTACCGGGGTCTCCAGCACCGAGAAGATCTCCTCGGCGGCCGCCAGGCCTTCCGCCGCCGCGTGGTACTGGGCGCCGACCTGCCGCAGTGGCAGATAGGCCTCGGGGGCGAGGACGAGGATGACCAGGCCGGTGTACAGGTCCATCTCGCCGTGCACGAGCCGCATGCCGATGGTCACGGCGACCAGGGCCACCGACAGGGTGGCCAGCAGTTCCAGCGCGAAGGAGGACAGGAAGGCGATGCGCAGGGTACGCAGGGTCGCCTGGCGGTACTCGCCGGTGATGCGCTTGATCGAATCGGCCTGGGCCTTGGCCCGGCCGAACACCCTCAGCGTCGGCAGCCCGGCGACGACGTCCAGGAAGTGCCCGGACAGCCGGGACAGCAGCCGCCACTGACGGTCCATCCGGGACTGGGTGGCCCAGCCGATCAGCACCATGAAGAGGGGGATGAGCGGCAGGGTGCCGACGATGATCGCCCCCGACACCCAGTCCTCGGTGACGATCCGCGCCAGCACCGCCACCGGCACCACCACCGCGAGCCCCAGCTGGGGGAGGTAGCGGGTGAAGTAGTCGTCGAGCGCGTCGACTCCCCGTGTCGCCAGCGCGACCAGCGAGCCGGTGCGCTGTCCGCTCAGCCACCCCGGGCCGAGCGCCGCCGCTCGATCCAGCAGCCGTCCTCGCAGCTCGGACTTCACCGCCGCGCCGGCCCGGTGGGCGGCCAGCTCGGTGAGCCAGGCGACCAGGGCACGGCCGCACGTGACGGCCGCCAACAGCAGCAGCGGTGTGCGGAGTTCGGCACTCGGCATCCCGTCCTGGAAGGCACCCACCACCGTCTCGGCGATGAGCATCGCCTGCGCGATGACCAGCCCGGCACCGACGGCGCCCAGGCCGACGACCGCCACCAGGAAGAACCGGGTGGCACGGGCGTAGCGAAGCAGCCGTGGATCGATCGGTTTCACGTGAAACACACCTCAGTGCGCGGCTTGAGGGGCGGCGTGTGCGTCGGGCGCGATGTGCTGGGTGCCGATCCGCTTCCGGAACACCCAGTAGGTCCAGCCCTGGTAGAGCAGCACCACCGGCGTGGCGACGACCGCGAGCCAGGTCATGATCTTCAGGGTGTAGGCGCTGGACGAGGCGTTGGTGACCGTCAGGCTCCAGTCCGGGTTCAGCGTCGACGGCATGACGTTCGGGAAGAGCGTCAGGAAGAGCATGGCCACGACGGCCACGATGGTGAGCCCCGACAGGGTGAAGGCCCAGCCCTCACGCCCCGCCCGGGCCGCCGCCAACGCGGTCACGAGCGAGGCCACGGCGACGGCCACGGCGACGAGCGAGGCACCGTCGCCGTTCTCCACCTGCGTCCACAGCAGGAAGAGCAGCGCCAGTACGGCGGTCACCAGGCCGACGCGCAGGGCCAGCCCCCGAGCCCGCTCCCGGATCTCCCCGACCGTCTTGAGCCCGACGAACACCGTGCCGTGGAAGGTGAACAGCGACAGCGTGACCAGGCCGCCGAGCAGCGCGTACGGGTTGAGCAGGTCGCCGACGGTGCCGACGTACTCCAGTTCCCGGTCGATCTTCACGCCCCGGACGATGTTGCCGAAGGCCACGCCCCACAGGAACGCCGGCAGCAGCGAGGTCCAGAAGATCGCGGTCTCCCAGTTGCGCTGCCAGCGCTCCTCGGGCCGCTTGACCCGGTACTCGAAGGCGACACCGCGGATGATCAGGCAGATCAGGATGAGCAGCAGGGGCAGGTAGAAACCGGAGAAGAGGGTGGCGTACCACTCGGGGAAGGCGGCGAAGGTCGCGCCGCCCGCGGTGAGCAGCCACACCTCGTTGCCGTCCCAGACCGGGCCGATGGTGTTGATCAGCACCCGCTTCTCGGGCCGGTCCCGGGCCAGCAGCCTGGTGAGGATGCCGACCCCGAAGTCGAAGCCCTCCAGGAAGAAGTAGCCGGTCCACAGGACGGCGATCAGAACGAACCAGACGTCGTGCAGTTCCATGACTGTACGGCTCCCTCGGCCTAGTAGGAGAAGGCCATCGGCTTGTCGGCGTCACGGAGGTCGCCGCCGATCTTCGTGGGCGGGTTGAGGTCGGCCTCGGTCAGCTCGGGCGGGCCGGCCTTGACGTACTTCACCAGCAGCTTGACCTCGATCACGGCGAGCACGGCGTAGAGCGTGGTGAAGGCGATCATCGAAGTGAGGACCTCGGCGGTGGAGACACCGGGGGAGACCGCGTCCCTGGTCTGGAGCACGCCGTAGACGACCCACGGCTGGCGGCCCATCTCGGTGAAGATCCAGCCCCAGGAGTTGGCGATCAGCGGGAAGCCCATCGTCCACAGGGCGAGCAGCCAGTACCACCGGGTGAGCTTGGCGCCGAGCGGCTTCTTCAGCAGCACCAGGTGCGGCACCTCCTCCTCGCCGGTGCGGTGGGCGGCCGGCAGGAGGAACTTCTTCCGGGTCAGCCACAGACCGAGCAGGCCGAGCGAGAAGGACGCCATGCCGAAGCCGATCATCCAGCGGAAGCCCCAGTAGGCGACGGGCACGATGGGCTTGTAGTCGCCGGGCCCGAACTGCTCCTGGAGGGCCTCGTTGGTGTCGTTGATGCCGGGCACGTACGACTCGAAGTCGCTGTGGGCGAGGAAGGACAGCAGGCCCGGGATCTCCAGGGCGACCTTGTTGTGCCCCTTGTCGACGTCGCCGTAGGCGAACACGGAGAACGGCGCCGGCTTCTCGCCGTCCCACAGGGCCTCGGCGGCGGCCATCTTCATCGGCTGCTGCTCGTACATGACCTTGCCGAGGGTGTCGCCGCTGATCGCGGTGAACAGACCGCCGACGGCCAGGGTGACCAGGCCGAGCCGGAGCGAGGTCCGCATCACCGGGATGTGCTTCTTGCGCATCAGGTGGAAGGCGGCGATGCCGACCATGAAGGCGCCACCGGTGAGGAAGGCAGCCGAGAAGCTGTGGAAGACCTGGTTGAGGGTGGTGTTCTGGCTGAGGACCGCCCAGAAGTCGGTCAGCTCGGCGCGGCCCTTCTCCTCGTTGATCCGGTAGCCGACCGGGTGCTGCATCCACGAGTTCGCCGCGAGGATGAAGTACGCCGACAGCAGCGTGCCGATCGAGACCATCCATATGCAGGCCAGGTGGATCCTCTTGGGCAGCTTGTCCCAGCCGAAGATCCACAGGCCGATGAAGGTGGACTCGAAGAAGAAGGCGATCAGGGCCTCGAACGCGAGGGGCGCTCCGAAGACGTCACCGACGAAGCGGGAGTAGTCGGACCAGTTCATGCCGAACTGGAACTCCTGCACGATGCCGGTGACCACGCCCATCGCGATGTTGATCAGGAAGAGCTTGCCCCAGAACTTCGTCGCCCGGAGGTACTTCTCCTTCTCCGTGCGCACCCAGGCGGTCTGAAGACCGGCCGTGAGGGCGGCGAGCGAGATCGTCAGGGGAACGAACAGAAAGTGGTAGACGGTGGTGATGCCGAACTGCCAACGCGCCAGAGTCTCGGGCGCCAAAGCCAATTCCACGTCGTCAGTCTCCTTACCTCGCCGTGGACCGCGGCAGTTTGCCCCTCTTGTCACCAACAAACGGGATCAACCGGGACACGCTTGTGAACGCGTTCACATTCACAAGTAATTATGACGCACTGATTTTCAGCCTGGACAGGGGGGTCCCTCCTTGGCCGTTGCGTCAACCTCTTGGCATCGACTTCAACGTCTTGTTGAATTGCGCGCCATGCACACACAGCACTCACCAGCACACGCAGAGACGCCATCCCCGACCCGCATCCGGATCTCCTGGCCTGCGGGGCACCTCACCGCCACCCTCGACGACACCCCGACGACCCAGGCACTCACCAAGGCCCTGCCGCTCTCCTCCACCGCCCACACCTGGGGCGAGGAGGTCTACTTCGACACCGGCGTCGCTGTTTCACGTGAAACCGAGGCCCGCCAGGTCGTCGACCCCGGCACAGTCGCCTTCTGGACCGACAGCGACGCCCTCGCTCTCCCCTACGGCCCCACCCCGATCTCGCGGGGCGACGAGTGCCGCCTTGCCAGCCCCTGCAATGTCCTCGGCATCCTGGACGGCGACCCCCGCCTGCTGGCCACCGTGCGCAACGGCGACCCCATCCGAGTGGAGCTGGTGCACGAGTAGCCGAGCAGGAGTAGCCGAGTAGCCGTCCCACCACCGTCCGAGGTGCCGCACCATCCGGACGGGCATCAGGCGAACCGCACGGTCCCGGCAGCCGGCACGCCTACCTCTACCGCATCGTTCTCCGCGACGACAGCCGCCGGCCGGACCGGTTGCTGCCGCACATCGCCACCGAGGGCGAAAGAAACAGGGGCGAGCACGGCACGCGGCGCGCCGGAGCGCGACCGGGCGCCGTAACCCGCCCTATGAGCCGGGAGTCCCCCGCGCTCAGACTTCCTTGCGGAACGCCTCCGCCGCCTTCAGGAAGATGTCGTTGCCCTCGGCCTCCCCGATCGTCACCCGCACACCCTCACCGGGGAACGGCCGCACGACCACGCCCGCCTGCTCACAGGCCTCGGCGAAGGCGACCGTGCGATCCCCCAGCCGCAGCCACACGAAGTTGGCCTGGGTCTCGGGCACCGTCCAGCCCTGGGCGCGCAGCCCGTCGACCACACGGATGCGCTCGCACACCAGCGAGCCGACCCGGCCGAGCAGCTCGTCCTCGGCGCGCAGCGAGGCGATCGCCGCCTCCTGGGCCAGCTGACTCACGCCGAACGGCACCGCCGTCTTGCGCAGCGCCGCCGCCACCGGCTCGTGCGCGATCGCGAAGCCCACCCGCAGTCCGGCGAGGCCGTACGCCTTGGAGAAGGTCCGCAGCACACAGACGTTCGGCCGGTCGCGGTACAGCTCGACGCCGTCCGGCACCTCGGGGTCACGGATGAACTCGCGGTACGCCTCGTCGAGGACGACCAGCACATCGCCGGGCACCCGGTCCAGGAAACGCTCCAGCTCGGCCCGGCGTACCACCGTGCCCGTGGGGTTGTTGGGGTTGCAGACGAAGATGAGCCGGGTGCGGTCGGTGATCGCCGCCGCCATCGCGTCCAGGTCGTGCACATCGCCCGGCGTCAGCGGCACCCGGACCGAGGTGGCGCCGCTGATCTGGGTGATGATCGGGTACGCCTCGAAGGACCGCCAGGCGTAGATGACCTCGTCCCCGGGGCCGGCGGTGGCCTGGATCAGCTGCTGGGCGACTCCCACGGACCCGGTGCCGGTGGACAGGTGGGAGACGGGCACCCCGAACCGCTCGGACAGTTCGTTCATCAGCCCCGTGCAGCCCATGTCGGGGTAGCGGTTGAAGGAGGCGGCCGCGGCCGTGACACTCTCCAGCACGCCGGGCAGCGGCGGATAGGGGTTCTCGTTGGAGGACAGCTTGTAGGCCGCCGGGCCGTCCGCGGCGGCGGGCTTGCCCGGCTTGTAGGTGGGGATACCCTCCAGCTCGGCGCGCAGCTTGGGGCTCGTCTCGCTCACCGCAGTCCTCCTCGCGACCACCGGCGCCGCCTGACCGTCACCGGCTTCCAATGCTTCTTACCTTATGAGGATTCGGCTTGACTGCGAACAGGTGAATGAGGACCTCTCGCCGACCGGTCCCGTCCACCCTGCCTCCCCGGCATCAGGGGCAACATGGAGCGAAGGCGTACGAAGCGGGGGCGCGCCGCACATATATCTACGCGCCGGTGGCTCACGCCGTGGCGCGCATCCCTCGTGAAGGTGAGTTGAGACCTCTTCGAGACCTCGCCCGGTTGGCAGGCCGGTGCAGGCCGACACGTCACGTCCGATGCCATCATCCTTCAACTAACTTGTAATCGCAGGCAATTGAGGCCGAATTGCCTTGCAGAAACGTGCCTGCCGACGGGTGCATATGCGTCCGCACTACCCCACCGCATGAGCCCTACTATCGGCTCGCCATGACACCAGCAGGGAAGCACCAGGTGAGCCGCGCGGAAACCTCACGTCGAGGCAGCCGGCCGGGCCGGGCGGGCATCAGAGACGTGGCCGCCGCCGCCGGAGTCTCCATCACGACCGTCTCCGACGCCCTCAACGGCAAGGGCCGGCTCCCGGACGCCACCCGACGCCATGTCCGAGAGGTCGCCGACCGGCTGGGCTATCGCCCGTCGGCCGCGGCCCGCACGCTCCGTACCGGCAAGTCGGGCCTCATCGGCCTGACCGTGACCACATACGGGGATGAACCTTTCACCTTCACCGAGTTCGCGTACTTCGCGGAGATGGCGCGGGCCGCCACCTCGGCCGCGCTCGCCCGCGGCTACGCCCTCGTCATCCTGCCCGCGACCTCGCGGCACGACGTCTGGTCGAACGTCGCACTGGACGGCACGGTGGTCATCGACCCCTCCGACCAGGATCCGGTCGTCAGCGAGCTGGTCCGCCAGGGCTTACCGGTCGTCTCCGACGGCCGCCCGGCCGGCTCGCTGCCGGTCACCGCGTGGGTCGACAACGACCACGAAGCCGCCGTCCTCGGCATCCTCGACCATCTGGCCGACGCCGGCGCCCGCCGCATCGGCCTGCTGACGGGCACCACCACGGACACGTACACCCACCTGTCGACCACCGCGTACCTGCGCTGGTGCGAGCGGGTCGGCCAGGACCCGGTGTACGAGGCCTACCCGGCGCACGACCCGTGCGCGGGCGCCGTCGCGGCCGACCGGCTGCTGGCCCGCCCCGACCGGCCCGACGCGGTGTACGGGCTGTTCGACCCCAACGGCACCGACCTGCTGGCCGCCGCCCGGCGCTACGGGCTGCGCGTACCGGACGACCTGCTTCTGGTCTGCTGCAGCGAATCCACCGTGTACGCCAACACCGAGCCGCCGATCACCACGCTCTCCCTGAAGCCGCGCCGGATCGGCACCGCCGTGGTGCAGCTCCTCATCGACGCCATCGAGGGCGTGGAATCGGACCACCCGGTCGAACAGGTGATACCGACCGAGCTGATCGTGCGTACCTCGTCCCAGCGACGCCCGCCACGGACGACGGTCAGCCCGCCGCGCGCCCCCGAGAAGGACTGACCGGAGGCGCTCACCAGGTCGGTCGAAGCCCTGCCCAATCGGGGCGAAAGCCGCGATGAACCGGAGTCTTGTTCCGATTCACCACCCCTGGGTCACCACACGGCGCGATCCGCATTCCTATGATGGGCCCACGACACCGCGGGCCGCTGCGACCAGGCAGTCCGAAGCGGTGCAGCGGCGGCGCGATGGTGGAGGGGTCGATGACTCAGGGGGCCGGTCAGGGACCCGAGGTGGAGCGGACGGCGACGTTGCGCGACTTCCGGGTACCGGCGTATGTCCACGAGACCGGTCCGTACGTCCACGACAGCCGCCCCGGCGAGGCCGCGGGGCCCGTCGCGGAGCCGGTGGCCTACCCGCAGGAGTACACGCCGACCGAGCGCGACCTGCCCGTCATCAACCGGGGTGACACGCTTCAGGTGACCGTCGACCCGGCACCCGTCGCCACCCCCGCCGCCGGTCCCGGCCCGCTGTTCGTCGTCGGGGACGTGCACGGCTATCTCGACGAGCTGGTCGCCGCCCTTCAGGAGAAGGGCCTGATCGACACCGCCGGGCACTGGTGCGCCGGCACCGCCCGGCTGTGGTTCCTCGGCGACTTCACCGACCGCGGCCCGGACGGCATCGGCGTCATCGACCTGGTCATGCGGCTCTCCGCCGAGGCCGCCGCGGCCGGCGGCTACTGCAAGGCCCTGATGGGCAACCACGAGCTGCTGCTGCTCGGCGCCAAGCGGTTCGGCGACACGCCCGTCAACTCCGGCGCGGGCACCGCCACCTTCCAGGCGGCCTGGCTGCTCAACGGCGGCCAGAAGACCGACATGGACCGCCTCCAGGACCACCACCTGCAGTGGATGGCCCGCCTCGACGCACTCACCGAGACGGACGGCCATCTGCTCGTCCACTCCGACACCACCGCCTATCTCGACTACGGCGACTCCATCGAGGCCGTCAACGACAACGTCCGCGAGACGCTCACCCGCAACGACGCGGACGAGGTGTGGGACCTCTTCCGCAAGTTCACCAAGCGCTTCTCCTTCCGGGACGAGGGCGGCGCCGACGCCGTGCGCTCCCTGCTCGACACCTACGGCGGCACCCGCATCGTCCACGGCCACAGCCCCATTCCCTATCTGCTGGGCGAGGTCGGCTCCGAGGACGGCGAGGACAGCACCGGCCCTCTCGTCGAGGGACCGCACGTCTACGCCGACGGCCTGGCCATCGCGATGGACGGCGGCGTGACCATGGCCGGGAAGCTGCTGGTCCAGCAACTTCCGCTGAACGTCTGAACGTTCACCGGCAGGCGGCCCGCCGACGGCGGACCGGCCGGTGACGGTGCAGGCCAGAGCCCAATTTCGGCAAACCCCCTGTCACCGCCTGCCGTCACCGCTCTACCATCGGCTTATCCGTAGCAGGCTCCCCTCCGTTTCTGCCCGACGGCTCGTCAGCGTGCGAGCCCCAAGCCCTACGGAGCATCGGGGGATGCAGATGAACAGCGTTCCGCAGCACCTGCTGAGCGAGGACCGCCAGGAGTACGAGCGGCTCCTCGACGAGGCGCTGCGCTCCGCACCACACCGCCCGGAACTGGCCGCTGCCGGACAGCGGTTCACCACCGAACAGCTGCGCACCATGGCACTCAGCGCCACCGCCCTCATCACAGCGGCCGCCGCGACCGAGTACCAGCACTATGTGAAGGTCCGTGAGGAACAGCGCCGGCCGGCGCCGACCGCGGCCGCCCCGTCACCGGCCCGCGCGTCCGGCTCCGAGGAGCCGGGGCCGGACGCGATGAACCTCGCCACCACCGTGGGAGAGGCCGCCGAGACGGTCGGCGCGGGCGCCGTCGCCGTGGTCGCCGTCCTCGCCCCCGTCCTGGCCGGGACGGCCGCGGCGATCTTCCTGCTCGTCGGGTACATCCTGAGAGTGCTCGATCCCGACCAGGCGTTCGCCCGGACCCTGCTGACCACCGGATGGGTGTTCGGCGCCGTGACCGCGCTGGCGATCCTGGTCGCCGCCGTCGGTCTGCTGCTCACCGCCCTGCGCAACCGGCCCGCGCCGGAGCCCGGTCCGTATGGCGAACCGACCGGCGAGCTGGCCCAGGCGAGAGACGCCTGGCGCGAGGCCCTGCTGGAACGCGGCATTGTGCCGTTCCTGCGCGACGCGCTCGCCGAGTCCGGCACGGCCGTACTGCACCGTACGGCCCCACCGGCGCCGACCAGCCGCATACCGCAGCTCGGCTACGACCGGCCCGGCTTCACCAGCCCCGGAGACGGGCGGGCCACCGGCTCCCGGCCCAGCTTCTCCAGCCCGGACTACACGAGCCCGGACTTCGGCGGCCCGGAGCAGCGGCCGGAATGACCCTCGGCTTGCGCCCCGCACGGGAACGCAAGCCGAGAACAGCCCCCTGCCCGGCAAAGGCCCGAAGCCGGCGACGGGCACACGGGGGCAGTCCGGTCGGAGTCCGGTGCGGACCCGCCGGGTCAGTCCGCGATCGGCAGATACACCCGGTTCCCGGCCGCGGCGAACTCCTTCGACTTCTCGGCCATGCCCTGCTCGATCTCCGCCTTGGTGCCGCCGTGTTCGCGGCGGATGTCCTGGGAGATCTTCATCGAGCAGAACTTCGGCCCGCACATCGAGCAGAAGTGCGCCGTCTTGGCGGGTTCGGCCGGCAGGGTCTCGTCGTGGAACTCGCGGGCCGTGTCCGGGTCGAGGGCCAGATTGAACTGGTCCTCCCACCGGAACTCGAAGCGGGCGTCGGACAGCGCGTCGTCCCACTCCTGCGCCCCGGGGTGCCCCTTGGCGAGGTCGGCCGCGTGGGCGGCGATCTTGTAGGTGATGACGCCGGTCTTGACGTCGTCACGGTTGGGCAGGCCCAGGTGCTCCTTGGGCGTGACGTAGCAGAGCATCGCCGTGCCCCACCAGGCGATCATCGCGGCACCGATGCCGGAGGTGATGTGGTCGTACGCGGGCGCGACGTCCGTCGTCAGCGGGCCGAGCGTATAGAACGGAGCCTCCTCGCAGATCTCCTGCTGAAGGTCGATGTTCTCCTTGATCTTGTGCATCGGGACGTGACCGGGGCCCTCGATCATCGTCTGCACGTTGAAACGCTTGGCGATCCGGTTGAGTTCCCCGAGCGTCCTCAACTCGGCGAACTGCGCCTCGTCGTTGGCGTCCGCGATCGAGCCGGGCCGCAGACCGTCACCGAGCGAGTAGGTGACGTCGTAGGCGGCGAGGATCTCGCACAGCTCCTCGAAGTTCTCGTAGAGGAACGACTCCTTGTGGTGCGCCAGGCACCACGCCGCCATGATCGAGCCGCCGCGCGAGACGATGCCGGTCTTGCGGTTCGCGGTGAGCGGGACGTATGCCAGGCGCACGCCCGCGTGGACCGTCATGTAGTCCACGCCCTGCTCGGCCTGCTCGATGACCGTGTCCTTGTAGATCTCCCAGGTCAGCTCCTCGGCCTTGCCGTCGACCTTCTCCAGCGCCTGGTACAGCGGCACCGTGCCGATCGGCACGGGGGAGTTGCGCAGCACCCACTCGCGGGTGGTGTGGATGTTGCGGCCGGTGGACAGGTCCATGACCGTGTCGGCGCCCCAGCGGGTCGCCCAGGTCATCTTCTCGACCTCCTCCTCGATCGAGGAGGTCACCGCGGAGTTGCCGATGTTGGCGTTGACCTTCACCAGGAACCGCTTGCCGATGATCATCGGTTCGATCTCCGGATGATTGACGTTGGCCGGCAGCACCGCCCGACCCGCCGCGATCTCCTCGCGGACCACCTCGGGAGAAACGTTCTCCCGGAGGGCCACGAACTCCATCTCCGGCGTGATCTCGCCCCGGCGGGCGTACGCCAGCTGCGTGACCGCCGCGCCCTCCCGGCCCCGGCGCGGCTGACGCGGCCGTCCGGGGAAGACCGCGTCGAGGTTGCGCAGACCGCCTCGCGGCGAGGTGTGCTTGATCCCGTCGTCCTCGGGACGGACGGGGCGGCCCGCGTACTCCTCGGTGTCGCCGCGGGCGATGATCCAGTTCTCCCGCAACGGCGGCAGTCCCCTGCGGACATCGGTTTCGACGTGCGGATCGGTGTACGGGCCCGATGTGTCGTACAGCGTGACCGACTGCCCGTTGGTGAGGTGCACCTGGCGGACCGGCACCCGCAGGTCGGGGCGGGTGCCCTCGACATACGCCTTGTGCCAGCCGATGGACTTCCCGGCCTCCCCGTCGGTCGAAGCTTCCGTCGCGACGGAGGCGTTCTGCGTGGAGGCAGGCGTGCGCGCGTCCTTGATGGTCATGAGACCTACTCCCTACGCCGGCATTACCCGGTAACAGGTTCGGCGGTCGACGCAGCGGTATCCGTCTGCCGACGTCTCGTGTGAAACATCACTCGTGTTCGGTGATGTTTCATGTGAAACATCGCTGGGACGGAGGTCAGCGCCCTCTCAGCCCGGTGCTCCGAGCTCCCGCGTGTACAAAGGTGCCTCCACGCTAGCGTCAATTCGGGCGCGGTGAACAGAGGGCCTCCGCCGTTCTTGCGATGATCGGTCGGTGACCACTTCGCAGCATCCCCCGTTCCCACCGCCCGAGCCCCCGCACGGGGCCGGTCCCGGAAGCGGCTCCGGAGGCACCCCCGGAACCGGCAACGGCCCTGTTGACGGCCCGGGTTCGAGCGGTGGGCACGGGCACGGTGGTGGACAGGGCCGCGGTGGGGGACACGGACACGGTCCCGGGGACGGCGGCGGTCATGGACCCGGTGGTGGCGGGCACGGACACGCGCACAGCCATGCGCACGGGCCCGCCGCGCCCGTCTCACAGCATCTGCGCAAACTGATCGCCGCGGTCCTCATCCCGTTCGCCACCGCCGTGGTGGTGGGGCTGGCCGTGCTGTGGCCCGGCGGTGCCCCGGCGCACGAGCGGACCGGGGTCGGTTTCGACCGGCAGACCCAGCAGGCCACCGTCATCAGCATCGAGAAGGTCGACTGCGGTGCGGTCAACGCCTCGGCGCCGCCCCCGACCGGTGACACCTCCACCGCCGAGGGCTCCTCCGCCCAGCAGCAGGCCGACGGCACCTGCAAGAAGGCGACGATCCGGGTCGACACCGGGGAGGACAAGGGCCGTACCTTCACCGAGATCGTCCAGCCGGACCAGTCACGGCAGCTGGAGCAGGGTCAGGAGGTGATCGTCGCCTACGAGCCCTCCGCCCCGAGGGACCTCCAGTACTCGGTCACCGACGTGAACCGCAGGCTGCCGATGGGGCTGCTCGCCGGTCTCTTCGCAGTCGCCGTCGTGGCCGTCGGGCGCCTGCGGGGCGTCATGGCGCTGATCGCGCTGGCCATCAGCTTCCTGGTGCTGAACTTCTTCATCCTGCCGGCCATCCTGCAGGGCTCGAACCCGCTGCTTGTGGCGGTGATCGGGGCGAGCGCCATCATGCTGATCGCGCTGTATCTCTGTCATGGCCTGTCGGCCCGTACGTCCGTGGCGGTCCTCGGCACGCTGATCTCGCTGTTGCTGATCGGCCTTCTCGGCTCGCTGCTCATCGGCTGGGCCGCGCTCACCGGCAACACCGACGACAACACCGGCCTGATCCACGGGCTGTATCCGTCGATCGACATGAGCGGTCTGCTGCTCGCCGGCGTCATCATCGGCTCGCTGGGCGTGCTGGACGATGTGACGGTCACGCAGACCTCCGCGGTGTGGGAGCTGCACGAGGCCAACCCGGCGATGGGCTGGCGCGGCCTGTACCGCGCTGCCATCCGGATCGGCCGCGACCACATCGCCTCCGTGGTCAACACGCTCGCGCTCGCCTACGCGGGCGCCGCCCTGCCGCTGCTGCTGCTCTTCTCGATCGCGCAGAGCAGTGTGGGGGCGGTCGCCAACAGCGAGCTGGTCGCGGAGGAGATCGTGCGCACGCTGATCGGCTCGATCGGCCTGGTGGCCTCGGTGCCGGTCACCACGGCGCTCGCCGCCCTGGTGGTCTCGGCGGACCGGCCGGGGGCGGAACGGGCGACGACCGGCTCCGGAGGGCCCCTGGCACGCACCGGCGGCCGGGGCCGACGACGCAAGCGGTGAGGCCGGTCGGCGACGCCCGCGCCGACGGCGGGCCGACCAGCCGACGAACACCCATACGCCGATACGCCGGTACGCCAAAACGTCAAGAAGAAGCGTTACTCCTCTTGTCATACACGACGGCTCATCCCGCGCTCTGCTCCTCCGCCAGGATCCGGTCGAGCGCCTCGTCGAGATGGGCGTCGAAATCGGCGAGCGAGCCTTCCTGCCCCAGCGGCACCAGCTTGTCGGTGCGGTCCAGGAAGGCGACGAGCGGCGCCGAGGAAGAACGGAACAACGCCTGGTCGGCGCCGACCTGAAGCCGGATCAGCACCTCGCCCAGCGCGTCGGGTTCCACCGGTGACACCCGCACATCGCCCTCCCCACAGGGCCGTCCCACGCCGTCGATCAGCAGCTCACGCCCGAACGCCCAGGTAACCGGTGCGTCACCGGGCAAGTGGAAGGTCAGTCGCACGGCATAGGGATCACACGTCTCGTAGCGCAGCTCCACCGGGATGCGGAAAGAGAGCTCCTCGGAGACGAGAAAGCTCATCATGACCTCTGCCTGTACGGACTCACGCATCGCCTACCCCGTCTGTTGCCGTCGATTGGCCGGGAATCAACCATTGAACACTTCTGGCATCTTGCTGAACGTACACACCAGATCACAAGGAGTGAGTTTTCAAATACTGATAGAGAGGGTCAGCGACCCCGGCAGACGACCGATCTCACTCTGCAACCGACGTGCCGCGGGCAGCAGCCGGTCCTCCTGGTGACAGGGCAGGGAGATGGCCATCGTCGCCGCCGTCGTCCCCACCGTGATCGGGATCGCCGCGCAGACCGTGCCGAGCGCGTACTCCTGTCGCTCGACCACAGGTTCCATCCGGCCCACCCGCTCCAGACGCTGGAGCAGGGTGCGGCTGTCCCGGACCGTGTAGGGGGTGATGGGCCGCACCGGGTAGCGCTCGAGGTGGTCGCGGCGGGTGGCGGCGTCGAGCTGGGACAGCAGGCACTGCCCGATGGCGTGTGCGTGACCGGTCTCGCGGAAGTCGGCCCACTCCTCGACCGCCGGGTTGCCGGGGGTGTCGGAGACGCACATGACCTCGATCTCCCCCTCACGGTAGATCGCGTAGTACACCGGCGCGCCGATCGAATCCCGCCAGTGGGCGAGGGCGTCCGCGACCGTGCTGCGACGTTTCTCCTGTGCCCCGCTGCTGCTCAGCCGCTCGGCCGCCGCGCCGAGGAAGAACAGTCCCTTCTCCCGGCGCAGATAGCCCTCGTGCACCAGGGTGCGCAGCAGGTGGTACGTCGTGGGGAGCGCGAGGCCGGTCTCGCGGGCCAGTTGCTTGGCCGGGGCGCCGCACTCGTGCCCGGCGACGCACTCCAGAAGGCGCATCGCGCGCTGCACCGAACCGATGAGGGTCGCGGTCTGCTGCGGAGCGGCAGGAGGCTCCGGCCGCGTCCGGGGAACCGGCCGCACCGGCGGCGGGGGGACAGCGGTCCGCCGGGGCGCCCGAAGGGTCCGTGAGGACGACCTCGGCGGGGCGGGCTGCTCGGGCGGCCGTACGCGCAGAGGCTGGGGG
>NZ_MUND01000134.1 GCF_002154375.1 Streptomyces glaucescens
ACCCATCAAAGAGACACGCGCGAGGCCGGCGCCGTCACCGCGCTCGTCCTGGGCGTGCTCGTCGTCGCCCACGTGCTGGGCGTGGACCCGGCCGATGCCGTACGACGCATCCTCGGCATGTAACTGCCGTCGTGCCTGGAACCCGGCCACCCGCGGTTCCGGGCACGACGGCAACACCCCCTCGTACTGCGCTGCGGCTGCTCGAGCGGCTTGCGAGGCACCAGGCCGAGGACATCTTCGCGTGCGAGGCACGGCCTTGACAGTCCTTGGCAGTGGGGAGTCCAGCTCAGAAGGGAGGTTCGTCGCTGTAGGCGGCTGGCTGGGAGGGAGCCTTGGAGGGCGGGCCGGTGGCCCAGGGATCATCAACCTGGGGTGATGCAGAACCACCCCACCCGCCGGGAGCCTGGCGGGCCGGGGGCACCGTGGCCAGCGGGGTACCTCAGCCCGAGGCGGTCTGCGCCGGCGCGGCGGGGGGAGTTGCTGGTGCTTCGTCCGGCTCGAGGCCGTCGATGTCGTTGTTCCACAGCCGACGCAGGCATCCCGCGCCAGGCTCAGCCGATCACCTGTTGCTCGCCGCGGGCGCGGGTGGTGGCGAGTCGGTAGGAGTCGATGCCGGACTCGATGATGCTGCCGCCGAAGGTGAGGCGGTCGACGATGGCCGCGCCCAGGCGGGGGTCGGTGAAGGTCTTGGTCCAACCGCATAAGGACTTGTTGGAGGCGATGGCGACGCTGTTCTTCTCCTCGCGTTCGGTCAGGACCTGGAAGAGAAGTCCGGCGCCGCGGCGGTCGAGCTCCATGGAGCCGACTTCGTCGATGCAGAGCAGGTCGACGCGGTCGTAGCGGGCAATGGTCTTGGTCAGCTGTCCCGTAGACCCACCGCCAGCGTCAGTTCAAGGACCCGGTGGGGCGATGCGAGATCCGGAAACAGCTCCCGCAGCTGCGACATCCGGTACCGGACTGTCTGAGGATGGACGAACAACTCCGCCGCCACCTCCTCCCGCCTGCCCTGGTGCAGCAGCCACGCCCGCAACGTCTCCTCCAGCCGCCGTGCGGTCGCGGCAGGCAAGGTCCGCAACGGTGCGAGGGCTCGGGCACGCAGGTCTGCGAACGCCTCCACGTCGGCGCTCAGCACCAGCTCGGGCAGATGCTCCTCGGTGCAGCGAATATCAGAGGAGAGGGAGCGCGCGCGTACGGCTCGTGCGTACGAGGCGGACGCCCGAGTCCATGGCCGGGCCGGGCCGACCACGGCGGTGCGGTCGGTCAGCTGCCTCGAGAGATGTGATCGGTCCGCATCGGGGACGAGCAGCACACCGGTGGCGTCCGGCAGATCGTCGAGGACGAGGGTGCTCGGGTCGAGCGCGCGGTAGGCGGGCCGGGCCTGGGCAGCGGGCAGCAGGACCGCGGTCAGCGAAACCGGAGGCTGCCACCCGGCCCGTTGAGCAGAGGCCAGCAGCACGTCCGGGCTCGCGCCGGCGAGGAGGTCGCGGGCCAGGTGTTCCAGGTGGCGCTCGTGGGCCCTGCCCCGGGCGGCCAGTTCGTCGGCGTGGCCCGCGGCGCTCGCGGCGGAGAGCTCGTCGATGTAGGCGAAGGTCAGCTCGGCGAACTTGGCGACCTCGGCGGCGGGCAAGCCTGCGGGTACGGCACCCGCTGCCAGGCATCGCCAGGCCACGCGGGCGCCGACGCGGTAGGCGCTGAGCAGGGCGTCCATCGAACGGCCGTCGCGGACCTCGCCGCGGCCCAGCTCGTAGGCTGCGTCACTGGCGTCGCCGCCTGTGGCGTTCCCGCTCGCGAGGTCCAGGTAGTGCCCCAGGGCGGTGCGGACGGCTCGGCGGATGGTGGCGCCCATGTGGCCCGAAAGGGCGTTGGCGTAGGAAGGGACCTCGTCGATGATCGCCTGGACGACCTCGTCGGCGGTGGTTTTCAGCGCGGCCCGAAGTGCGGTGACCGTCGTCTCGTCCAGGGCCAGTTCGCTGGCCCTCCGGATTGCATGGCTCACGTTTTGTTCCCTGCGAACAGTTCAGCCGACCAGATTCACGTCCTGCGGTCAGGACTTTACGCCTTGAGGCGCAGCAAGCTGAAGTCATGACGAGTACAGCCCTGCGCAGCAGGGCGTGGAAACTGCTGGAGATGGTGACGACGCCGCTGCTGCCGTCGGACTACCTCGACCTGGTCAGCCCGCTGCGTGCGGGCGCTGACCTGCGGGGGCGCATCGAGGCCGTGCGCCCCGAGACGGGTGACGCCGCGACTGTCGTGATCAGGCCGGGACGGGGCTGGCGCGGCCACACAGCCGGTCAGTACGTACGGATCGGGGTCGACGTCGACGGGGTGCGCCTGTGGCGCGCCTACTCCATCACCTCGCCGACAAACCGCCAGGACGGCCGCGTCACGATCACCGTGAAGGCGATCCCGGACGGCAAGGTCAGCAACCACCTGGTACGCAGGGTGAAACCGGGCACGCTGATCCAGCTCGGCCAGGCGACCGGTGACTTCGTGCTGCCGCAGGCGAAGCCCGCCAAGGTGCTCTACCTGACGGCCGGCAGCGGCATCACGCCCGTGATGGGCATGCTGCGCGACACCGAGTTCGACGACGTCGTCATGGTCCACTGCGCGCCCCAGCCGCAAGACGTGATCTTCCGCAACGAACTGCACGACCTGGTCGCGGACAAGAAGCTGCGGCTCTGGGAGGTGCACACCGCCACGGACGGCATGCTCGACATCGCCCGTCTCGACGAACTCGTGCCCGACTGGGCCGAGCGCGAGACGTGGGCTTGCGGGCCCGCGGGCCTGCTCGACGCCGCCGAAGAGCACTGGAGCGAGCACGGCGTACGAGAGCGCCTGCACACCGAACGCTTCCGCCCCGGCAGCGTCGTCGTCGTCGGCGGCGACGGCGGCGGCGGCGGCGGCGGCGAGGTCACGTTCAGCGTCACCGGCAAGACCGTCGACGCGGACGGCGCTACGCCGTTGCTGGACATCGGCGAGAAGGCCGGCGTGCTCATGCCCTCCGGGTGTCGCATGGGCATCTGCCACGGCTGCATCACGCCGCTGAAGGCGGGCGCCGTCCGCGACCTGCGCACTGGCGAGATCACCGAGGCCGAGCCGGGCGTCCTCATCCAGACCTGCGTGTCCGCCGCGGCGGGCCCCTGCGATATCGAACGGTAGGAGCACTTTGACCGCCATCGACCCCACCGCCCACCTGACCGCGGAGCAGATCGAGGAGCTCGGCCGCGAGCTGGACGCGATCCGCGACGAGGTGATCGCCGGCCGCGGCGAGAAGGACGCCGCCTACATCCGTAAGGTCATCTCCGCCCAGCGCAAGCTCGAGCTGGTCAGCAGGGGCGTGCTGCTGTTCTCGATCTTCCCGCCCGCGTGGCTGCTCGGCACCGCCGGTCTGTCCGTGGCGAAGATCATGGACAACATGGAGATCGGCCACAACGTCCTGCACGGCCAGTGGGACTGGATGCGAGACCCGAAGATCCACTCCACCACCTGGGAGTGGGATCACGTCTCACCCTCCGAGCAGTGGAGGCACTCGCACAACGAGCTGCACCACACGTACACCAACGTGATCGGCAAGGACAACGACCTCGGCTACGGCATCATGCGCGTCGACGAGGACCAGAAGTGGCACCCGTTCCACCTCGGCCAGCCGCTGTGGAACTTCATCAACGCCTGCTTCTTCGAGTACGGCATCGCAGCGTACGACCTGGAGCTCGGCAAGAACCTGCAAAAGCGCCGCCGCACGAACCCGGAGTTCCGCGCGCGGGCCAAGGCCGTGGGCCGCAAGATCCGCAAGCAGGTGCTCAAGGACTACGTGATCCACCCGCTGCTGTCGGGCCCGTCGTTCCTCACCACGCTCGCCGCCACGTTCACCGCGAACCTGGTCCGCAACCTCTGGTCCCACTCGGTGATCATGTGCGGGCACTTCCCCGAGGGCGTGCAGGTCTTCGAGCGCCGGTCGATCAACGGCGAGACGCGCGGCCAGTGGTACCTGCGCCAGATGATGGGCTCGGCGAACATCAGCGGCAGCAGGGCCATGCACTTCATGACCGGCAACCTGTCACACCAGATCGAGCACCACCTGTTCCCGGACCTGCCGAGCAACCGGTACGCCGAGGTCGCGGTGAAGGTACGCGCGCTGTTCGAGAAATACGAGCTGGAGTACGTCACCGGGCCGCTGCCCAAGCAGGTGTTCTCCGCGTGGCGCAAGGTCTTCCGGCTCTCGCTGCCGAACAAGAAGCCTGCGGTCAGGACGCCCGACCGCGAGCAGGAGCTCCTCGCGGCCTGATTCCTGGTGTTCGTCGGATCTTACGGCCCTACTGGCGGCACCGCCGGGTTCGGTGAGATCCGTTGCGGACGGTAGACGCCCGTGACGTCGGACCGTACGACACGAGATCCGCAGCAGCTCGGTGTCCGGCTGCGCTGCCTGGACGTGCGCCAGGAGCTCAGCACACAGCCCTGTCCGTGCCGGTCACCTCATCCACACAGTCGCCTCGACCGCCCGGTCCCACCACTCCCCCACGTCCGCGGTGTCGGTGCCCGCGGTGGGAGGGCTGGCGGCGAGGTGAGCGGCGAGCAGGCCACTGCCGGCGGCGGCAGGTCGGGTGTGAGGGCGTCGGGAACCGGCTCAATCGAGGATCGCGGTCGCCTCCACCTCGACCAGGACGTCCGGTTCGAAGAGGTAGTCGACCCCGATCAGCGAGGAGGGCGGAAGCGGCACCGTCAGCCCGATCTCCTCCGCCACCTGCTCGACCCCTGCCATGAATGCGTCGATCTTCCCGGGGGCCCAGTCTGTGACGTAGAACGTGAGCCTCAGGACGTCGTCGAACGACGCACCCGCCCCCGTGAGACCCTTCCCCGTGTTCCGCAGCGCGTGGGCGACCTGTCCGGCGAGGTCTCCCGGAGCGACGGGGGAACCGTCCGCCGACCGGGCGACCTGGCCGCTGACATGCACGTGACGCGTTCCGGTGCCCACGGCCACATGCTCGTACGGGGTGGGCTGCATCATGCCTTCGGGTGTGAAACGACGGACGGACATGGAGGTCTCCTCACTTCGACCAACGCGGTATACCTTTGCTACCTGGTAGACGAAGGACACTTCAAGGAGACCAGGTATCGTGCCGGGTACCACGCACAGCCCTGCCGGCGAGCTCCGGATCGAGCACCCCCACCGGGAGTTCCTCGACCAGGTGCTCGACAAGTGGTCGCTGAGCGTCCTCAACGAACTCTGCGAACGGCCCTGCCGCTTCAACGACCTGCGCCGTGCGATCCCCGCGGTGACCCAGAAGTCGCTCACCGCGACGCTGCGTCGGCTCGAACGCAACGGCATCGTGGAGCGCGTGCTCCTCAGTTCCCGCCCCGTCGCCGTCGAGTACCGGATCACACCCCTGGGCAAGACCATGCGGCGGCCAATCGAGGTGCTCCTGGAGTGGGTCGCGACACACATGCCCGAGGTGGAACAAGCCCGTCATGCCTTCGATCTGGCATGAACCGGCCGGCGCAGGCGGGGCAGTACCCCGGACTACTGGACCGTGCCGGAACCGCGAAGACGGAGCACTTCAACCACCCGTACCGCAACGACCGAGTAGCGATGCCGGTCCACAGCGGCCCCGGCTGCCGGCCCCGCCTAGTATGAGACGTCCAGGCCGACCCGCTGGGTGAGTTGGCCGGCACCAGACTGAACTCGGCGAGCATGCCCGCGACCTCGATCCCCGACCTCCTGACCGACGAGGCCTCGGAGCAGGCCCGGCTCGACTCGTCGCTGCGCACGTGGCGGGAGCAGACCGGCCGCAGCGCGCCCCGGGTCACGATCGGCGGCGACGATCCGGCCGCGCCCCGCGATCCCCGCAGCCTCATGCACGGCTGGCTCACCGGCGTACTGGGGCTGGAGCCGCTCGACGAGGAAGAGGCCGTGGCGGCGCGGCCGGTGCCCCGCCAGGGGCAGGCGGACCGGTGGGCCGCCAACCTCGCCACCGCCGCCAATTCCACGCACGCGAGGGCCACCTCAACTTCCTCCCGCAAGCTTGTCGAGACTGTGGGTGGCACAGATTTCAGGCTGGGGCTTTCCTGGACAACACGCGATGCATGGCCGACCGGCTTACTTCGGAGCAGCGTTGCCGAGTTGGATGCCCTCGACATGCGCTGGTAACCACCAGCCAGCCCAGCGGGGGCCGGACATGAACGGCGTCACAGCCACCTCCGCAATCGGGCCCGCCAACACGCAAAACAGCCCCAGACGGCGGGACAGACTCCAGCACCCTCGGGCCCGGCGGAGCCTCGTCCGGAACACCCCACGACGGCGAGGAGTCTCTCTCTACAGGGTCACCCGCCAGTGCGCGCCGGAACACCCCCACGCCGGCGGGGAGGACGATGGCCTCGGCGGTGTTCATCACTCCCCCGCCGGAACCCCCGCGGACGCGGGGGTTCCGGTGCACAGCGTCCACCTGTCCGAGGACGTCTGGTACTCCCCGCCGACACAGGGGGCCTCCGGACCTCCTCCTTGAGGAGATGGCCGACCTGTCGTCCTCCGGCTGGCCGACGGGACGGTCGTCCGTGCCGACCGAAGGAGGCCATCGCCCCGGGCTGGCCCCCGGTGCGGGAGATCGGCTGGCAACGCTGTTTCCGGCTCGCCCACGCACAGGTACAGGCGGGTCGGGCGGCTGTCCGAGCAGGCAGGCGACGTCATTGTGCAGAGCGAAGATCTGGGGGTGTGGGCGGCGGCGCAGCGGGTTGGGTGGGACCGGCTGTCCGGTGCCCTGATCCGGTTCGGTTCCAACAAGGACGACTCGGGATGGGTGGTGTCGACTCTGGGATATGGCGAAAGCGATCCGGTCACCTCCTCACCCCCGTGGCCCGGGCGGACCCGGGCCACGGTCCGCCCGGTGCCGCGACACGGCGGACGGCTGGGCGGGAAAGTGCAGACGCTCAGTTCGCCCGGGGATCAGGTCATGAACCGGCCTCCGCAGTAGGACTCGGGCACCCACCGGTGCGAGCTGATGGCGTCGTTGATGAGGTGGCCGCTGCTGAAGTAGTTATCGGTCAGGTTGCTGGCGTAGAACTCGCTCCTCTTGAGGCAACTGGATCCGCCCGTCCAGCCGGTGCCCGTCCCGTTGAAGAACTGGACGGCGTGCCAGGCCGTGTCGGTCGTCCCCGCGTTCAGGACCGAGCTGGCCCGGTTGGTGTCTCCGCTCTGGAAGGCGCCCTGGTCGTTGCCCCAGTTCGAGTCATCACCGGGCGTGCGGCCCAGCTGGGCACCGCCGCAGTTGGCGTGTTCGTAGGCGGCCATGCTGCCGGCAGGCAGGCTGTGCCACGCGTCGTCGCAAGCGGTGGCGGCGTTCGCGGTACCGGTGGGGACGAGTATCCCGAGTGCCGCGGCGCCGATAGCCGCGAGTGTGGCGGTCGTCTTGCGCATGTGTCCTCCGTTGATCGTGGTGCTGACATGGACGTCCCGCAGTAGGAGGGCTGCGGAATTCTGTGGAGCTGGGGGCGGCGGACGCGATCGCCTAGGGAGTCCCCCGCGGGGAGTGGCCTCAGGGGCCGACGACATCCTTGGCGCGCTGCAGCGCGGTCAGTCGCAGCCGTTGGAAGGCTGCGACGTCCGCGCGGTAGCGGCGGGTATGCGAAGCACGGTATTCGGTTTCTAGCGTGCGGGCCGTTTCCGCGAGGGAGGATCGGTCGGCGCATTCCGCCTCGGCAACCGCGATCTTCACTTCCACGGCGTGGGCCGAGGCGTCGCTCAGTGCTTCGGTCAGCGGGCCGATTTTCTCGCGGATCTCGAACGGATCGGCGTAGTGCATCCCCTTGTCGCGCATGCAGGACGACCAGGCCCTGAGCGCTGACGTGAAACGCCGGTCCCGGGAAAGGTCCGGGACGTAGAGGGGGGTGAGGTGAGTGGCGGTCTTTTCGACGCGGAACCAGGTTTCAAAGTCGCCGTAGAGCCGGCTCTTCGCCTCAACGTGGCAGCTGCGGCGGGGGGTCATGACGCTTCCGCCGCCAGGCAGTGCGGCCGACAGCATGCCCTGCGACGGAGTGCCGTCAAGCACCTCCCGGTAGCGGAGGCGCTCGTGCTGTGGCAGGGCTTCCGCGTAGGCGCCGTTCGGGCCGTTTCTCCGTGTCTCCTCGGCCTGCCGTTTGAACCGCCCGCCGTATCCGTGCTTCTTCGCCCAGCCGATGTCGTCGAGCACGAACGACGTCCCCTTGCGGCTCTCGGCGTCTTCCACCGGAGTCACCCAGTACCGGAAGCCCGCACGCTCCATGCATTTCTTGACGAGGAGCTGTTCGGCCCTTTCGATCAGGACTTCTTCCGTCGCGGTCAGTTGGCGTGAGTGGTCCCCTGGCGGTGCCCCGTCCCGTTCCGGCGTGGTGTTCCTACCGCAGCCAGTGATGCCGGCGATGGCGATGAGCGCCGCGGCGGCCACCGTCGCGGCCGCCCCGGCCCCGACGGTGGGCAAATGTTTACCGGACAACATGCCCTCCTCGTGTCGCATGTTCTGCCGTCCTGAGTGGGGCATCAGGAGCGGCTCGGCAGGCTGGGGGCCTATGGGGTCTCGGGGTGGCCTGGCCTCGCGGCAGCGTGCTGACGGGCGGCTCAGGGCATCGATGCGGGTGTGGGCGCCAGCGGGTCGGTGCCGTTCAAGACGAACAACAGCCGCGGCACGATGTAGCGTCGCCGCCGGCTCTTCCCGCGCAGCCGAGGTGCTGCGGAAGGTTCGACTGCTGCGCGAACACGGAAGCCTTGTCTTGTTGCAGTGCTGACGATCACATCGGTGGCCGCGCATGTACGCTCCTTTCGCTTCCGCCGGTCGCCGAACTGCGGACCACCAGCCTGCGCCGGTCAGGCCTGCCGCTGCGAGGTTTCGTGCCACGATTCGAGCAGGTTCGAAGGGGCGGTCGCAGACACGGCGCGACCAGGCAGCGGGAGGGTCATGATCGAGCTCACCGTCGACGCCACCGGGCTCGCCCGCTCTCGGTTCGCCGTCTCGCCGTTGCACGAGGTCGTCGCGACGCTGCTGCCCTGGGGTCTGCAACCGGGGCCTGACGCTGATGCGTGGGTCGCTCGTGCACGACGCGTGCTGCGCCGGGCCCGGCTGCCGCTGCTGTCCGAACTGGCCCTGGACGGGCCCGGGTACGTGCCCGACTTCCTCAACCCCTACCCGTCCGGGCCCTCACCCACCGTCGAGGAGGAACTGGAGCGGGTCCGGTGCACCCCGCCCGAGCGCGTCCTGAGCGAGCTGGAGGCGTTACGTGTCGGACGGCCGCGCAACGGCCTCGCCGGCGCCGAACTGCCGGAGGGCGTGCGGCGGGCCATGGCGCGGGGCGGTGCGCATGTGGCCCGGCAGGCGGCGGACGAGTTACGGCGTTACTGGGAGCTGGCCTTCGCCCCGCACTGGGAGGCCGCCAAGGCCGTCCTCGACGCGGAACTCGGCCGGTGCGCCGGCGTGCTGGCCGGACACGGGGCAGCGCGGCTCTTCAACTCCCTGCATCCCGACATCGAGTGGGCTGGAGGCACCCTGCGCGTCGAGAGCCGATTACGGATCGCGCTGCCGGTGCCCATGGTGGTCGTCGTACCGTCGCTGGTCATGCCTCGGCCGGGCGTAGCTGTGGACCCGACGCGTGACGAAGGTCGGCCCCCGATGCTCATCTATCCCGTGCGTGACAAGGCCATCGTCGGCGCCATCGCCCCCGTAGTCCCTTCTGCCGAGATGGCCCAACTGCTTGGGCCCACCCGCGCCGGGCTCCTCGCCGCACTGGCTCGACCGGCTTCCACCGCGCAGCTGGCAGCACGACACTTCCTCAGCCCCGCCACAGTCTCCTACCACCTGGGCGTCCTGCACCGGGCCGGTCTCGTCACCCGCACCCGGGCCGGCCGATCCGTGCTTTACCGCCGCACCCCCGAAGGAACCCGGCTGGCAAAAGCCGATAGGTGAGTGGGGAACCCAGACCACCTTGCCTCAGCCCCAACCAGTGACACCCGCAGCTCTACGACCGCCCCGTGTTCGGGTATCCCCCTCCTACCAGAACCTCGAGGACGGCGAGCTCGGAGTCGGCCAGCGCCCGGTCAGCACGCCGACCGGCAACTTGACGTTCAGCGGCGTGTTCTCCAGTGGATGCAGCAGGCGGTGTCGGCAGGCTCGGCCAGCCCGCGAGAGCTGGCCTTCCTACGGGACCGCACGCTGGTCAATGAGGGTCGTAAGCAGGTCTACGGCACTCAGATCGCCGGTGTGAAGGACGGGGCACCGGTTCCGTGGCCCTGTGAAGAGCCCGAGCGAATGGACGAACTCTGTGCGGAAGTCGGCATCGAGCCGTTCGACGAGTACGTCGCCAAATTCTCCATGGGCTGACGCCGGTGGATCACCTCCCGGCCTCACCTGCCGCGGACAATGATCCGCCGGACACCCATAGACGAGTAGTTCCGATGTGGCTCAGTGGTCGTAGGCGATCAGTGACCTGGTGATGGGTGCCCCGGTGGCGCGCGGTGCCAGGTCGCGCAGGTCATCGCCAGGATCCGCTGGGCCACCCGAACTCCGACGCCCTGCTGCTTGCCGGGTGCCAAGGGGCATCCGCACATAATGCGGGTGCTCCCAGTGCCGGGAGTACCCCCCGGTCCTGCGGGTCAGGGCTGAGTGGCGGCGTGGCTGTCGGGGTGGAGTGGGAAGATCTGGTCGAGGCCGACCATGCGCAGCACGCGGAGGGTGGGGGTGGGGACGGCGGCGAGCGCGACGTCGGCGCGGGCGGAGTGGGCGTGGTTGCGGGCGGCGATCAGGGCGGTGATGCCGCTGGAGTCGCAGAAGGTCATGCCAGCCAGGTCCAGGACGAGGCGTTGGTCGGGTTGGAGGGTGAGTGTGGTGAGCAGGTTGCGCAGCTCGCTGGCGGTGGTGTAGTCGAGGTCGCCGGTGATCTCCAGAACGGGTCCGGTGGGGGCATCTCGCGTGATGATCTTCAACGGGCTCATGCGGTGGTTTTCGGGTGAAAGCCGTCGGCGGGGACGCCAAGGGCGAGGAGGGCTGTGTCGTCGTCGAGGCCGTCACCGAAGTCGTCCAGCAGACCGGTCAGAGCCTGGATCACGGCCTGTGCGGACTTGCCTGCGTGGCCGGCGGTGAAGTCGCGCAGGGCCTCGTCTCCGAAGAGGATGGTGCGGTCTTCGCCGGTGCGGGCCTCGGTCAGGCCGTCGGTGTACAGCACCATTGTGTCCCCGGGGTCGAGGAGGGTCGTAGCGGTGGAGAAGGGCGCGGCGGGCAGGACGCCGACGAGGACACCACCGGGGGTGGGCAGGAAGTCGGCCCGTCCGTCGCCGCGCAGGATGAGAGCCGGGGGATGGCCGCCCGAGGCGAGACGGACGGTGACCTGCCCGGTCGCGGAGACAGGCTCCAGGATGCCGAATACGACGGTGCAGTAGCGCGGGTCGCCGCCGGTGTAGCGCTCGTGGAGCACCTTGTTGAGGGTTGTCAGGGCGGAGACGGGGTCGGGGTCGTGCAGGGCGGCGGCGCGCAGGGTGTAGCGGGTCAGTGAGGTGACTGCGGCGGCCTGGGGTCCCTTGCCGCACACGTCGCCGAGGAAGAAGCCGAAGCGTTTGCCGTCGATGGGGAAGAGGTCGTAGCAGTCGCCGCCGAGCCGGTCCGGGGAGGCGGTGCGGTAGTGGGCGGCCGCCTCCATCTCGGGCACCGGCGGCAGAGTGGCGGGCAGCAGTGACTGCTGCAGTACAGCTAGAGCGTCCTGGAGCCGGGCCCGGTCGGCCTCCGCCTGTTTGCGCGCTTCCTCCGCCGCTCTACGGGCTCGCAGGAGTTCCTGCTCGTAGGCGCGGCGGTCGCGGGCGTCGAAGACGGTGGTGCGTATCAGCAGGGGCTCGCCCCCGCTGCCGTGCTTGACCACGGAGGAGACCAGGACGGGGATCCGTCCGCCATCGGCCTGCTTGACCTCCAGGGCAATGCCTCTGACCTCGCCCTGCATCCGCAGTAGGGGCGCGAAGTGCGTCTCGTGGTAGAGCTTGCCGCCCACGGTCAGCAGGTCGGTGAACCGCATCCGGCCCACCACCGCCTCCCCCTCCAGGCCGAGCCAGTCCAGGAGGGTAGTGTTGATCTTGGCGATGGTGCCGTCCATCAGCGTGGACGGATACCCGCAGGGCGCGTTCTCGTAGAGCTCCTCGACACTGTCCTCCAATAGCGCGGCGAATGCCGCAGTCGACGTCTTCTCGTCGTGTTCGCTGTCCGCGTCATGCGGGCCGGGCTCCTGCCCGGTGCGGCACATCACCGCAGGCGCGCCAGGAAGTCGGTGATCGCTTCGTTGGTGGTCTCGGGCGCGGACAGGTGCGGGCAGTGCCCGGTCGCATCGAGCGTGACCAGCTCCGAGCCGGGGATCGTCTCGTGGACGAAGGCGCCCACCTCCCGGGGTGCGATGACGTCCTGGGTGCACTCCAGGATCAGCGTCGGCACCGTCACGCCCTTCAGGTGTCCCGGGAATCCGACAGGAACGTGGTCCGAGCGAAGACACGGGCCATGTCCGGGTCGGTGGCACAGAAGCTGTTCTTCAGTTCCTCGCCGAGTTCGGGCCGGTCCGCATTCCCCATGATTACCGGCGCCATCACCGCCGACCAGCCCAAATAGTTCGACTCCAGCGATTCCAGCAGCTCGTCGATGTCCTGTGCGCTGAATCCGCCCCGGTAGCCGTCGTCGTCGATGTGCCGCGGGGACGGAGCGACCATCACCAGCGCCCCGATACGCTTCGGGGCCTTGCGGCGGCCATGACGCCGATCATCGCGCTGACCGAATGCCCCACGAACACCGCGTCGCGCAGATCGAGCGCCTGGCAGACTTCGACCACGTCCTGGGCGTAACCGTCCAGGGAGGCGTAACGGTCCTCCGAAAATGCGGACAGGTCCGAGCGGCCCGAACCGACATAGTCGAACAGCACCACCCGGTAGTCCTCGACCAGAGCGGGCACGGTCAGCCGCCACATGTTCTGATCACAGCCGAACCCATGCGCCAGCACCACCGTCCGCCCCGACGGGTTACCGGTCACCGTGATGCTGTTCCTGGCGTTCGATATCCATAGCCATCACTCTCTCAGGCCCCAGCCGCTCCCCCGGCACGGCCACCCGGCAACCGACCCCGCTCTCCCGGTGACTCATTTGCTTGCACTGCTGCTATGTGACATCGAATCGAGCCGCTGATGCCGGCCGATCCGATCCGCGATCGGCAATGGCCGATCGCCGTCGAAGCAGGGCAGCCATCGCGTGGAACTACCGCACGTGCTTGCCCTGGCGTGACTGCCGACGAGAACGGCTCGTTCCAGTCCGCACATAAACGGTTCATCAGGTGGCCGTGGAGGGTACCTGAGAACGTATTCTCGCCGCAGTCCGGGCAGCGGCCGACGAAGCCGACGAAGCCGACGAAGCCGACGAAGCCGACGAAGCCGACGACATAGACTGGACCGTGTCGGTGCACTCGACCGTCTGTCGAGCCCATCAGGCACGCCGCCGACGCCATGAAGAGGGGGAACCGAAGCGGCCCGTCATCCCAGGCCAGGCGGGTTATGCTCCATGGCACTGAGACCGTCATAACCGGCATCCGTGTTCCGCGAAGCGGACCCGGAAGACCGAGAACCCGCCCGGAGGCCGTCCTGGCGGACCACGCTTATCCGCCCCACGCGATCTGTGATCACTTCCGCCGATGCGGGATCCGCGCTGCTATCCCCCAACCGGCCGACCAGGTCGGCCACCGTGTACGGCGAGGCCGCGGTCGGCGGTCGCCCACCAGCTCCCCCGGTGGCGTCACCTGACCTGCGACCGCACGCCCTGCTCGCTCTGGCGCACGCACCTCGCTGCGGTCACGCACACGCCCGCCTTGCAGCGGGTTTCCGCGTCGGAGGAGTCGCACGACGAGACGAACGTGCATGTGCTCACAGGAATCAGCCAACCGTCTGATCCGGGCCTGGGACGCACTGCCGGGAGCCGGGCACGACCTGACCGCGACCCGGACTCAGCTTTTCCATCGCCCTGATCATCGACAGCCTCAAGTGCTGGGCGGCAAGGCCTGCCAAGGGTGCGGGCGTGGTCGTCCGCGTCCCGTTACGAGGCACGTGCCTGTGTTGCCGCGTCGCTGATGTCACCTGGCCGGACAGACAGGGGACGATGCGGAGAGTGACGAGCGGAACTCACCGATTGCAGGGCCCCCGAGCCAGGGAGACGCTGGGTGTGTCGGCACCGCGCGAGAACGCCGCAGGGGGCGAGTTCATCTTCCCGGAGATCCCCATGGACATCTCAACCCTGGAAGCGATGAGGGCCGTGCTGCGCGGGCCCGTCACAGGGCCGCAGGACCCCGACTATGACCAGGCCCGCAAGCTCTACAACGCCATGATCGACAAACGTCCCGCCGCGATCGCCCGCTGCGTCGATGCGGGGGACGTCATGGCGGGCATCAGATTCGTCCGTGACCATGGACTGGACCTGGCCGTCCGCGGAGCGGGGCACAGCGGGCCCGGCCTCTGCCTGGTGGACGGCGGAGTCACTCTCGACCTGTCCCCGATGCGGTGGGTGCGCGTCGACCCCGCCGCGAGGACCGCCCAGGTGGGCGGCGGGAGCCAGCTCGGCGACCTTGACCACGCCACCCACGCCTTCGGGCTCGCCACGCCCTCCGGCATCATCTCCATGACGGGAGTCGGGGGCCTGACGCTGGGCGGCGGCCACGGCTACCTGACACGCAAGTACGGCCTCACGGTGGACAACCTGCTCGCTGCGGACGTCGTACTGGCTGACGGCAGTTTCGTCACGGCGAGCGAGACCGACCACCCGGACCTGTTCTGGGCGCTGCGCGGGGGCGGCGGCAACTTCGGTGTCGTGACCTCGTTCACGTACCGCCTCCACCCGGTGCACACGATCGGGTTCGGGGTCACCGTGTGGCCGGTCGACCACACCCGTGAGGTGCTGAGGTGGTACCGCGACTTCCTGCCGCAGGCACCGGAGGACGTCTACGGCTTCTTCACGCTCTTCACCATCCCGTCGGCCCCGCCGTTCCCCGAGGCGATCCACCACCGCAAGGTGTGCGGCGTCGTGTGGTGTCACACCGGTGAGCCCGACGGCTTCGAGAGGGACCTGGCGGCGGTGCAGGAAACCGGCCCGCCCGCCTTCCACTTCACGTCGCCGATGCCCTACCCCACGCTGCAGGGCGCCTTCGACGAACTGATCCCCACCGGATACCAGTGGTACTGGCGGGGTGACTTCTTCGACAGCATCCCGGACGCCGCCATCGAGGTACACCTGAAGTACGGCGAGAACCTCGTCAGTCCCCTGTCGTTGATGCACCTGTACCCGGTCGACGGCGCCGCCCACCGGGCGGGCCCCGACGACACCGCGTGGGCCTACCGGGACGCCGTCTGGTCCGGCGTCTTCGCCGGCGTGGATCCCGACCCGGCCAACGCCGACGCCATCAGGCGGTGGTGCGTCGACTACTGGGAGGAGATGCACCCGTACTCCATGGGCGGCTCATACGTGAACTTCCTCGGCGAGGGAGAGGACCCGGGCCGGGTCCGGGCCACCTACCGCGACCACTATGACCGTCTCGCGCAGGTCAAGAAGACCTACGACCCGGACAACGTCTTCCACGCCACCCAGAACATCAGCCCAGCCGCGGCACAACAGGCCAGGTGAGCCGTCCCGGGCGGTGTTCACGTCCCGGAACGGCACCACAGGCCAGGTGAGCCGTCCCGGGCGGTGTTCACGTCCCGGAAGTGCGGAAGGGCCACCTGGCGACGGGTCACCCTAGTCGATCTCATCAAGGCTTGACGATGGGCTGCTCAATCAGGCTGGTAGCACGCGCATCTCTCCGATGGACCGGTCCGCCAGCACAAAGAAGCCGGCCTGAGTGAGGATATCCAGCAATGCCTGACGCAAGGCCGCACGAATCCCCTCATACGCCGCGTCCCTCCTCCCAGCAGGTTCTAACTGGTCCGCCGGAACCCAGCCCACGACCACCGCATCCGGCTCCTGGCGGACCCGCAGCCCAGCGCCCTCTTCAGCACTCGCGGACGCGATATCGAAGCCGGTACGGAAAGCGTCTGGCACGCATCGCCGAACAGCGTCTGCAAGGAAACCTCATCACTCACACACGAAAGCTACACACGTGAGGGTTTCGAGGGTCTCAGACAGCCTCTGGTCCTGCCGGTACGGCAGCCCGCCCGTCATTCGGTTGTTCACCAACCCAGGCGTCGGCGACGCCCGTGGTGTCGGTACGGGACTTCAGGAGGTGGCGGCGTCGTCCACCGTCTGCCGGATCTCCAGGACGGTGTCGACTGCGGTGATCTCACAGAGCCGCTGCAGCTGCTGTGACGGCGGCGCTGCCACAGGTTGCCTGCCGGGTGGGTGAGGATCAGCAGGTTCAACAGCGCGGAGTCGGCGAAGGTGATGCCGGAGGCGTCCAGGACCACCTTCGGGTGTTCCCTGACCGCGGTCCGCAACGCGTTCGCCAGGGGTGTGATAGCCGCTGCAGCAGCGCGCCGAACTGAGACACGAGGACCGCTGACTCCTGCGGAAGGCCCGTGCCCCAGGGCGGAGGCGTGCTTCGGATGCCGGATCACCGGCCGGACACCGCCCGAGGGCCGGGCGTTCCGGTCGACGGCCTCGAGTGGCCGCCGAGCTGGGGTATGTCGACATCGATGCGGCCCAGCACCTCCCGGGCGGCGTCGACGAGTTCGGGTGGACCTTCGACGGTGAAGCGACAACTGAAGGTGATCAGGAAGCCGATGAGCGCCGACCACGACCAGGCTCCCATCTGGATCCGGGTGATCCGGTCGTCGATCGCTTCGAAACTCGCGACCCCCGGCGCCCACTTCGCCACCAGTGTCGCGGGACACTCCATCAGGACGGTGCCCCAGCAGGGCCAGGTGTCCGGGGTGTCACCGCGATCGGGCTGGCTCTGGACAAAGCGGGTGATGTCGCCATCGGGGACCTCCCGTTCCCCGAAGCGCCAGCCGCTGGGGGCCAGATGCCTGATGCGGTCGAGCCGGTAGGCGTGCCAGGAGTGCCTCTGCTGGTCGTAGGCCACCAGGTACCAGCGTCCTGACCAGACGACGAGCCGGTGCGGTTCGGCCAGGACGTCGCTGTCCTCCCTCGAGTCGAGGTGGATGGAGCGGTAGGAGAACCGTACGAGGTCACGCTGCTGGGCGGCGGTGCTCAGCTGCGCGAGCAGGGCGGGATCGACCTGTGGCGGAGCGAGCTCCCACGCGTTCTCGATCTGTTCGACGGAGAAGGTCGCCAGCCGGTGGGCGAGGTGCGGCGGCAGCAGCTCCCGAATGGAGTTCAGGGCCCGCTTGGTGGCATCCCCCATGCCGGTCACCGAGGCCGGCGCGGTCTGCAGGGACAGTGCGATGGCGAGGGCCTGCTCGTCGTCGACGATCAGCGGAGGGAGTCGCGCTCCGCGGGACAACCGGTAGTAGGCGGAGGGGCCCTTCGTCGCCGTGACGGGATAGCCCAGCTCGCGGAGGCGGTTGATGTCGCGCCGAACGGTCCGCGGGGAGACGCCCAGCCGCTCGGCCAGCCCGTCACCGGTCCACTCCTTCTGGGTCTGCAGCAGGCTGAGGAGCTCCAGCGTGCGGTTGGCGATCAAGGATTGCCCTCCGATTGGTGTCAGTAGCGGTCAGAATTCGTCCTCTTCTCCTGACATAGTGCCAGGGCGCCGGGGGTGGGAGGCTCTCCGCCCGGCGCCTTGTAGCTCTCGATCGGCGACCAGATTGGGCTATTCGTCTCACATAGGATGGATGAACGCAGTGTCTGACAATCCAACTCGGTCTTTACCGGCCAACCGGGATCCCTGGCTGGGATTGCTCGCCATTTCTCTCGGTGTGTCGCTGGTGGTGGTGGACTTCACCGTCGTCAACGTGGTGATGCCGCCGATCATCGACGACCTCGAGATCTCGGCTCTCGACGCCCAGTGGATCCAGGAGTCCTACGCGATCGTCCTGGCTGCTCTGCTGTTGGTGATGGGGCGTCTGTCGGACGTGGTGGGAGCACGTCGGCTGTTCCTCATCGGCACCGTGGTGTTCGGGCTGGCAAGCATCGCCGCCGCCCTGGCGGCCTCCGGGGAACTCCTGATCGCCAGCCGGTTCGCCCAGGGCGTCGGCGGCGCGATCATCATGCCGACCTCACTCGCCCTCCTCAACATGTCCTTCCGGGGGCCGGACCGGGGCAAGGCCTTCGCCATCTGGGGATCCACGATCGGTGCGGCGGCCGCTGTCGGACCGCTGCTGGGCGGCTGGCTCGCCGAGTTCTCCTGGCGGTGGGCCTTCGGCATCAACATCTTCGTCGTCGTGCTGATCATCGCGGGCGTCCTGAAGTTTCTGGCCCAGTCCCCCCGACAGGCGGGCAAGGTCGACGCCGTCGGCGGAGTGCTGTCGGTGCTGGGCCTGGGGCTTCTCGCCTTCGCGCTGATCGAGGGCCGCAACTACGGGTGGTGGGACACGCGCAAGAGCTTCGGTCCCTTCGGCGACGCGCTGGATCTGTCCGTCGTCCCGGTCGCTCTGGTGGTCTCCGTGGTGTGCCTGGCGCTGTTCTTGCAGCGCCAGGTCCGGCTCACCAGGGTGGACGGCACGGCGCCGTTGATGGACACCTCGCTGTTCGGCATCGAGTCCTTCAGCACGGGCAACATCGCGACGCTGATCATCGCGTTGGCGGAGTTCGGCATGCTCGCCGTTCTCCCCCTGTGGCTCCAGTACACGCTCGGGTACTCGGTGCTCCAGACCGGACTGATCGTCTTCGTCGTCGCGGTCGGCAGCTTCTTCGCGAGCGGTGCGAGCTTCGGCATGGCCGAGAAGGTCGGCCCCATCGGCCTGGTGCGCATCGGCCTGGTTCTCGAGGCCATCGGTCTGCTGATGTTCGGTGTGCTGGCCAGCAGCGATTCGCAGTGGTGGATCATCGGCATCGCCCTGTTCCTGTACGGCATGGGAGTCGGTTTCGCCACCGCGCAGGTCACCAACGTCGTACTGGCGGACGTGCCGCCGCAGCACGCCGGCCAGGGATCCGGCATCCAGAGCGCCGCACGTCAACTCGGTTCCGCGCTGGGCATCGCGATTCTGACGTCGACCTTCTTCACGGTTCTGGACTCCGACCTGTCGGACCGGCTCGTCGAGCAGGGAGCGCCCGCGCCCCAGGCGAACGAACTGCCGTCGGCGGTCTCCGACAGTGCGGGCGCGATGATCTCTGAGCTGAGTGAGAACCCGGACACGGCCGCGGCCGCCGACGCCGCCCGCGACGCCATGTCCCACGCGATTCAGATCAACGGATACACCTGCGCCGCGCTGCTGGCGCTGGGGATGCTGGCGACTCTCCTCATCCCCCGGCCCAAGGCGGATGCCCGGCAGCAAGAAGAGGAGCACGCTCCCAGCAGGGCCGCGGAAGCCGACGTGGACGCGAAGTAGTCTCCCGGTCCTCGAGGAGCGCCGCCTCCCCGGCCGCGCCCGCGGGCCACCCGGACTCCCGGAGGCTCGCCGGAGACCAGCCGGTGCCGAGTCGGCGCCGCACGGTCGCACGTTTCACCAGCCGCAGAGTGCTGCCGACGGGGCATCCGCTCCCGTCCGGCGGCACTCTGCGCAATTCAGGCTCTGGCGGTTCGGCTCGGACTGGAGGGAGACATCGCGGAGCGCATCTTCCGTGCGGGCGCCTCTGTGGGGTTGCTGCGGAAGGGCGAGCACGACGTGGCCGAAGGGCGAATGGTGTGCCGGCGGCGAGCGTGGTCCGGTCCGTGCCCGGGCAGTTCGGCCCAGGCGTAGTACTCGACCGGCGGCGGGGCGAACCGGGCCCCCAGGCACCAGTCGAGACGGCGGCCGAGCGGGGTGGCGGCGAGCACGGCGCCCAGAGAGGTCTCCATGCAGGCGGCTCGCCCGGGCCACCAGCGGGCGGCGTGCCGTACGGCGCCGACGAGGGCCTCGGCCCAGGCCGCGGCGAGGTCGCGCCGGCCCAGGCGGCGGGCGAGACGGACAGTGTGCCGGAACGGCAGCGTGAGCAGGACCAGGACCAGGGCGAGCGCGAGCCCGGCCGCGGCGGCCAGCCGCTCAGCGAAGGATCCGGCCCGGACGGTGGAGTACGTCCATGCTGGTCACGACCGCTACCCCTTCCACCCGCGACGGCGCGTCCGGGCCGCCGCTTCCCCTTCGTGAGCGAGTTCCTGGGTGGCCAGTGCCTCGGCGACTGTGCGGACGTCGCCGGCGGCCTGCCCGGCGCCGATGCCGTACCGCTCGGCGAAGTAGCCGACGGCCTCCTCCTCGCTGATGGAGGCCAACAGCAGCATCACCGCGGCCGACGCGATCGGCGTCAGGTAGGACCAGCGCCCGGTCCGCTCGCCGAGGATCGCGCCGCCCTCGTCGGTGAGCACGGGGTGGGTGCCCTCACGCAGCCGCCACACGGCCGCTCACCTCCTCCCAGCACGCCGCCGGGGCGGCGGCGTGCTGCCGCAGCCACACCTCGGCGGCCACCATCAGGTGCAGGGCACCCTGGGCGGCCGGCTGCCTGGCGGCCGCCCGGGCGAGCGCGTCGGCGACGAGGGGCCACCCAGGGTGCATTTGACCGATCACACCCAGGCGTCCGTCGCTACTTCTTCTTGCTTCTGACAATAAGAAAGCTGATGACAGAAATCCCGATCAGCAACACAACGATGGTTGCGGGCCAGTCGTCAGTGATCGCCGCTGCCTGCGGGTACATGCACCTTCCTAAGACGTCATTTCAGTTG
>NZ_MUND01000135.1 GCF_002154375.1 Streptomyces glaucescens
AGGCCGGACATGCCGGAACAGCCCCTGAAGGGCAAGATCGCACTCGCCGCCGGGGCGACCCGGGCAGCCGGGCGGGGGATCGCCGTGGAGCCGGCGGCGGCCGGCGCCACGGTGTACGTCACCGGGCGCAGCACCCGCGCCCAGCGCTCGGAGTACGACCGCCCCGAGACCATCGAGGACACCGCCGACCTCGTCACCCGGGCGGGCGGCGCGGGCATCGCCGTACCCACCGACCACCTGGACCCCGCCCAGGTCCGTGCCCTCGTCGACCGCGTCGCCGACGAGCAGGGCCGCCTCGACGTCCTCGTCAACGACATCTGGGGCGGCGAGCACCTGTTCGAGTGGGAGACGCCGGTCTGGGAGCACGACCTCGACAACGGGCTGCGGCTCCTCAGACTCGCGGTGGAGACCCACGCCATCACCAGCCACCACGCCCTGCCGCTGCTGCTGCGCCGCCCCGGCGGCCTGGTGGTCGAGGTCACCGACGGCACCGCCGACTACAACCGCGACCACTACCGCAACTCGTTCTTCTACGACCTCGCCAAGACGGCCGTCCTGCGCATGGCGTTCTCCCTCGGCCACGAACTCGGCCCGCGGGGCGCCACCGCCGTCGCCCTCACCCCGGGCTGGCTGCGCTCGGAGATCATGCTGGAACACTTCGGGGTGCGCGAGGACAACTGGCGCGACGCCCTCGACAAGGTCCCGCACTTCGCCATCTCGGAGACCCCCCGCTACGTCGGCCGCGCCGTCGCCGCGCTCGCCGCCGACCCGGACGTGGCCCGCCACAACGGCGCCTCCCTCTCCAGCGGCGGCCTGGCCCGGGAGTACGGCTTCACCGACCTCGACGGCAGCCGCCCCGACGCCTGGCGCTACCTCGTCGAGGTGCAGGACCCGGGCAAGCCCGCGGACACCACCGGCTACCGCTGAGCACCGGCGTCCGCCGCCGGCGGCAGCGGCCAGCGCGCCGAGTGCCCCGGCGGCAGCGCCAGGTCGGCGCGCACCGCCGCGTAGTACCTCTCCCGGGCCGCGCGCTGCCGCTCCAGCAACCGCTGCCAGGCCCCGGCGTCGCGCGTCCCCGCCCGCAGGAACGCCTCCATCTCCAGCACCGCGAGCACCCAGGCCCGCGCGGTGTCCACCACCTCGCGGCTGCCCAGCAGGAGCAGCGCCTCACCGGCCGGGTCCCGGGCGTCCGCCGCCTCGGCCAGCAGCGGCTCCGCGGCCTCGGGGGAGAGGGGGTGCGGATGCGGGTCGTTGCCGAGGTGCGAGGCCACCCGGTACGTCAGGGTGATGGTCTTCTTCAACTGGCGCGCGTAGTCGGCGTACGCCGCGAGCCGGCGTTCCTCCCAGCGGGCCGCCTGTTCGCGGCGGAACCGGACCTGCTCCCCCCGCATGACCACCAGATACGAACCGAGAGCACCGATCACCACACCGAGCAGTGCGGGCAATTGCTGTATGAACGCGGACATGGACGCACGCTATCCGCAAGAGAATTGACGTAGTACCACTTAAACATCCCTGTAGATCTCTTCACTTGTCCTGCCCGATCGCCCTCGGGCACCGTTCTCCTGTGCAGAGCGACCCGCAGACCGCCCCGAAGCCCCCCACTCCCGCACCACCCGCCTCCCCCTGGCGGGCCCGCGACTTCCGCACCCTCTTCGCCGCCACCACCCTCAGCCAGCTGGGCACCAACGTCGGCTACGTCGCCGTCCCCCTGGTCGCGGTGGCCGCGCTGGACGCGGGCCCCGGGCAGGTCGGCGCCCTCGCCACCCTCAGCACCCTGGCGTTCCTGCTGATCGGGCTGCCGGCCGGGGCGTGGGTGGACCGGATGCGGCACCGGCGGGTGCTGATCGGAGCCGACCTCGCCCGCTCCCTGCTGTTCGCCTCCGTGCCACTGGCCTGGTGGCTCGACGCGCTCACCCTCGGCCAGCTCTACACGGTGGTGCTGCTCACCGGCTGCGCCACGGTCTTCTTCGACGTCGGCTCGCAGAGTGTGCTGCCCCAACTGGTCGGCCGTGACGCCCTGGTGGGCGCGAACGCCGCCGTCGTCAGCCTCCAGGCGGCCGGCAACGTCGCCGGGCGCGGCCTGGGCGGCGCCCTCGTCCAGCTGCTCACCGCCCCCGTCGCCGTGCTCTGCACGGCCGTGGCCCACCTCGCTTCCGCCCTCCGGCTCATCGCCCTGCGCGGCGGCACCGGCCCACGGCCCCCGGCGGCCCGCACCGGACTGATCGCCCAGATCGCCGAGGGGCTGCGCCACGTGCTCGGCAACCCCGAACTGCGCGCCCTCGCGCTCACCGCCTCGCTCACCAACCTGGGGTCGCAGATCGTGAACACCATGCTGCCCGTACTGTTCGTCCGGGAACTGCACCTCTCGGCGAGCGTCCTGGGCCTGTACTGGGCCGCGGGCGGCATCGGTCTCCTGCTCGGCGCCCGCTGCGCCCGCCCGCTCGCCGCCCGCCTCGGACTCGGCCGCACCCTCGCCCTGGCCGGCCCGTTCCTGGCGCCCGCCGCCCTCCTCGTCCCGCTCATCGGCCGCGGGCCCTGGCTGTGGCTGGCCGGGGCGGGCTGGGCGCTGGCGATGTTCAAGACCGGCATGGACAACGTCCTCGGGGTCAGCCTGCGTCAGGGGATGACCCCCGACGCCCTCCTCGGCCGGATGAACGCCACCTTCCGCTGCATGCTGACCGGCGCCCTCGCGATCGGCGCGGCCTTGTCCGGCCTGCTCGGCGAGCTGGCGGGCGTCCGCACCACCCTGTGGACCGGCGCCGCCTTCCTGGCGGTGGCCTTCCTCCCGGTCCTCCTCTCCCCGGTCCGCGGGCGCCGCGCGCTGCCGGGGGAGGAGATCAGGACGCGTGCCGTGTCCCATCGGTGACGGTCCGGACGCGCGTCATGAGCCGCCTCACATTCACCCGCACCCGTACAACCTCTTGGACGTGGCAGACGTCTATCTGTGAGACATCCGCCGCAATGAAAGGGCAAAGCTGGACATGGGGGACAAAAGCAGACGGGCCACCGTCGTTCTGGGTGCCACCGCGCTGGTGGCACCGCTCACGCTCGTGCTCGGCGCCGGGTCGGCGCAGGCCGCGAGCTGCACGACGCAGACCGGGCCGTATCAGAAGCAGGTGGAGAAGTTCCTCGGCCGGCCGGTCGACGGACGGCAGTCCGCCGCCGACTGCAAGGCCATCCAGGCCTTCCAGACCAAGCACGGCATCCAGCCGAACGCCGGCTACGCGGGGCCCGTCACCTGGGGTGTGATGGACCTCATGCTGAAGCAGAAGGCCGTGGGGAACAAGCCCAACAAGGACGGCAAGTGCCCGGTGAACAAGGGCCGCATCGCCTGTGTGAACCTCACGCTCCAGCTGAGCTGGATCCAGGACGGCAGCAAGCTCGTCTACGGGCCGGTCCCGGTGCGCACCGGCCGTGACGGCTACGAGACCCGCACCGGCCTGAAGAAGGTCTACTGGCGCAACATCGACCACGTCTCCTCGATCTACGACGTGCCGATGCCCTACGCCCAGTTCTTCGACGGCGGCCAGGCCTTCCACTCCGTCGGCGTCAGCATGTGGAACCCGCCGGGTTCGCACGGCTGCGTCAACATGACCAAGACGGACGCCAAGAAGTACTGGTCCCTGCTGAAGAAGGGTGACGACGTCTACGTCTACGGCCGCAAGCCGGGCACCTGACGGCTCTGCCGGACAGGTGAACTGCCGCAGGGGTTCGGGGGGATGGGAGTGATCAGCGACACGGTCCGATATGTCTGATTCGCTCCCGTTCGCTCACGCGGTCTTCACGTCAGGCGCCGTATGCTTCACAGTATGTCCACCAGTGTTGAAGCCGTTTCCGAGCGATCGGCCGCGGAGGTCAACGAGGAGATCCGGGCCCTGTGGCTCCGGTCGGGCGGGACACTGAACACCGAGCAGCGCGAGGAATACCAGCGGCTCGTGATGGAGTGGGCCGACCGTACCTCGGCCGCCTGACCCCCCGATCCTCGGTCAACCCCAGCTCGCCGAGTACTGGCGCTGGTAGGCCCTGCGGTCCTGCTCCGTGCGGATCCACCGCGTGGCCACCAGCGCGACCAGACTTCCCGCCACGACCAGCAACCCCGGACCGGTGTTCCGCGGGTCCGTCAGCCGCGCGTACAGGGACGGTGTCCCCGTGCCGCCCGCCGCCGGACTCTGCGCCCCCGGTGCGATCGCGCTCTGCGTCGCGGAGGAACCCGGCCCGGGCGGGGGCGAACCCGTCGCGGTGATCAGCCGCACCCCGAGCTCCTCCAGCGCCGTCGTCACCGGCTGGAAGAAGGTCGTACCGCCGGTGCGGCAGTCCCCGCTGCCGCCCGAGGTCACCCCCAGCGCGATCCCCGCCGCGAACAGCGGCCCGCCGCTGTCGCCCGGCTCCGCGCAGACATCCGTCTCGATCAGACCCGTGACCGTGCCCTCCGGATAGTTCACCGTCGCGTCCAGCGCGGTCACCCGCCCGTCGCGCAGCCCGGTGGTGCTGCCGCTGCGGAACACCCGCTGTCCGACGGCGGGATCGGCCGCACCGGTGATCCGCACCCCCTGCCCGTCGCCGACCGCCACCACGCCGGCACCCTCGCCCGCCCGGCCCTCGGTGTACCGCACCAGCGAGTAGTCGGCGCCCGGAAAGCTCCCGGCGACCGTGCGGCCCACCTCGCGCGTCCCCTGGCCGTCGGCGAACCAGACGGACCCGGTGGGCCCGCAGTGCCCGGCCGTGAGGATGAAGTCGCGCCGCCCGTCGGTCACGTTGAACCCCGTCGAGCAGCGCCCGCTCGTCGACAGAATGGGCTGCGCCCCGTTCAGGCGGGTGGTGAAGGTGCCCGCGGAGCGCTCCATCCGGACGTGCCCGCCGATGTCCTCGGCGAGTTCGGTGAGGGCGGCCCAGTCGGCCGCGGAGACGGTGCGGTCGGCGCGTACCACCACCTCGTTGCGGCGGTAGTCCACCGCCCACGCCGTGCCGGTCACCCGCGGCGCGGCCCGCAGGGTCGCGGTGGCCGACCTCAGCTCGCTCAGACTGTGCCGCACGACCTTCGGCGTCGCGCCCGCCCGGCGCACCTCGGCGGCCGTGCCCCGGTCGGTGACCGCGACCACCGGCCGCCCGTCGGCACCGATCCAGCTGCCCGCGGTGCGCTCGGCGCCGAGCCGCCGGACCAGCTCCGCGCCGCCGGCCGGCACCGGGTCCGGCGGCGGGCTCGCCACCGCCTGGGTGACCATCGTCGTCCCGAGCAGCAGACCGCCGGCGGCCGCCAGCCGTGCCGCTCGCCGGACGATCCGTCGTCGTACGTGCCTCATGCATGGCTCCCGAACCCCGAACGCGCGGTGCCGGCACCGCGGGGGGCCTCCGGCAGTCGAGCGCCCCCCTTCGCATACGTGCCGGGAGCCGGGTCCGTTCAGCCCGGCCAGGAGGGTGATCGCTCCGGCCCGGGGGCACCCGTCCCTGCCCGCGTCAGTTCTTGCGGGCCACGCCGCCGAACATCGCCACCTCTTCGGGCTCGGTGCCGTCACCGTCCTCCGGGCGCCAGCGCGAGCAGGAGACGACACCGGGCTCCAGCAGCTCCAGCCCGTCGAAGAAGCGGGTGACGTCCTCGGGGCTGCGCTGGGTCAGCTTGGGGGTGCCGTGCTCGTTCCAGAACTTCACCGCCTCGTCCACGTCCGGCATGGACGGCGAGGTGATGGTGTGCGACAGCACCAGGTGGCTGCCCGCCGGGAGGGCGTCCACCAGCCGCCGGACCAGGCTGTACGGGTCCTCGTCGTCGCCGATGAAGATGACCACGCCGAGCAGGATCAGCGCCACCGGCTCGCTGAAGTCCAGTGTCTTGGAGGCGTGTTCGAGGATCGCGTCGACATTGCGCAGGTCCTCGTCCAGGTAGTCGGTGCGGCCCTCGGGGGTGCTGGTGAGCAGCGCGCGGGCGTGCGCGAGAACGAGCGGGTCGTTGTCGACGTAGACGATCCGCGTCTGCGGGGCGAGCCGCTGGGCGACCTCGTGGGTGTTGTCGGCGGTCGGCAGCCCGGTGCCGATGTCCAGGAACTGACGGATCCCCGCCTCCTCGACGAGGTACCGCACGGCGCGGCCCAGGAAGAGCCGGTCGGCCCGCGCGTACTCGCCGATGCCCGGGTGGAGCCGGCGGATCTGGTCACCGGCCGCGCGATCGACCTCGTAGTTGTCCTTGCCGCCCAGCCAGTAGTTCCAGATGCGGGCCGTGTGCGGCTGGGAGGTGTTGATGCGCTCGCGCAGGGAGTCGGCCACGCCGTCCGTGGTGGGCGGGTTCTCGGTCACGGGATCAGCTCCTGGGATGCCGGAATGCGTAGGGACACGGTGAGTGTCAAGGAGCAATCTAGACGGAGCAGTTGATCATTGCCGATCCCCCTGCGCGTTTTGTTGCGCCGCAGCGGCTCCCGGGATCCCGATGTGATCCACGAGTCCGTCATGCGCCAGGTCCGGCGGGGGCCGCCTAGACTCGCCGGCATGGACGAGACGCCCACCGCCCGGCTCGGTGCGGGCAAGTACCTGCTGATCACCAGCTACCGCAGGAACGGCACCGGGGTCGACACCCCGGTGTGGGTGGTGGCCGACGGAGACGCGCTCGGCGTGTGGACGGTCGCCGACTCCTGGAAGGTGAAGCGGATCCGCAACCGCAACGACGTCCGGATCGCCCCTTGCGACGTGCGCGGGAATCCCCTCGGCGAGGCGATCGAGGCCACCGCGGAGATCTGTGACGCGGCCACGACCGCCCGCTACCGCCGGCTGATCGCCCGCAAGTACGGTCTCGTCGGCCGGCTCACCCTGCTGGGCAGCCGATTGCGGCGCGGGACGGAGGGCACGGTCGGCATCCGGCTGACGCCCAAGGCCGCACGACCCGCCTGAGACCCGCTCAGCTCCAGGCGCGGTAGGGCTCGTCGACCAGCTGGAAGACGGGCTCGCCGCGCACCGGGTCCTTGGCCGTGGACAGCCGCACCCGGTCGCCGCTGTGGATGCCGATGGGCGGGCCCATGACCCTGCCCCGCACCACGAACCCCTCCGCCATCTCTATCAGCGACACATTGCGCGCGGCCGGGGTGTTGCGGTGCACCACCGTGGAGTGGCGGACCGTGCCGGTGCCCTCGCTGCGCTCGGTGCGCAGATCGCTGCCCTGGCACACCGGACACAGCAGCCGGTGGTACATCGCGGTGCCGCACCATGTGCAGCGCTGGAAGAGGATGGTCTCCTCGTCCGCAGTCCGGCGCTCGATCGTGGGGGCGAGGACGCCCGCCGCGGAGCCGGCTCCCTGCTGAGCGGCGCTTCCTGAGTGGTGGTACACGCTGTCAACTCCCTGCGCTCGGCCGGAATCCCGCGTGCGCGGCTCACCGTGCACGCCTGTGCCCGGTTCGCCGTGCCACCGTGCACGCCGACAGGTTATGGCACTGAGTGTCACGCGTAAAGGCACTCCGTACCCCGAATTTCGCCGTGCTCAGTCCCGGCCGAGCGTGGTCTCGATCTCCTGCACCACCCGCCACAGCGGTGCCCCCCGCCGGGACACGACCACCACCACGTCCTCGGGCGCTTCCGCGGCGGGCGGCACCGGGGCCGCGCCGAAGGCCGACTGCACATAGCCCAGCGCGTGGTCCACGGCCGCGCCCGCGTCACCCTGCCCGTCGGAGCGCAGCCAGGAGCGCAGCGCGTTGTTGTGCGCCGCCACGACGGCCGCCGCGATCACATCGGCGCGCAGCGTGCCGTCGCGCCGTCCGGCGAAGCGCCCGCGCAGATAGTCGGCGAGGGCCCGCTCGTAGCGCCACACCACCGACAGCTCGTAGGCGCGCAGCCCGGGCACCCTCTTGGTGAGCCGGTAGCGCTGCACCGAGAAGGCCGGGTTCTCCGCGTACATGCGCAGCACCAGCCGGGCGGCGTCGCAGACCCGGGCCACCGGCTCCTCGTCCTCCCCGCCGGCGGCCAGGAAAGCCTCCATGTCGGCCAGGCACCGCTCGTGGTCGGGGAAGACCACGTCCTCCTTGGACGGGAAGTAGCGGAAGAAGGAGCGCCGCCCGACCCCGGCGAGGGCCACGATGTCGTCGACGGTGGTCTGTTCGTAGCCCCGCTCCAGGAACAGCCGGAAGGCCGCGGCGACCAAGGCGTCCCGCATGGGCGGTTTCGCGCCCGCCGCCCGCGCCTTCTCGCCGTCCCCGGGCGCCGCACTGCTGGAGTTCATGGACGGGAACGTTACACGGCGATGGCACTGAGTGCTGTGAAGAGAGGGTACTGAGTGCCCTACCGGGCCCCCGCGTACTCTTTGCGCACCTCAGCGCCGCCCCACCCGAGGAGCCCCGATGCCGCGCACCCGCCTGCTGTACGTCACCGACCTGGCCTATCCGGCGCGCGGGCGGCGCTACGGCGACGAGGACATCGAGCTGACCTCCCGGCTGCGCGAGGACTTCGACCTCGCCCTGTGCCATCCGCGGGACGCGCTCTCGCTGATGGACGCCTTCGATGCCGTCGTGGTCCGCAACAGCGGCCCCGTCCTCGCGTACCGGGACGCCTACGACGCCTTCCGCGCGCACGCCCTGCGCACCGGGGCACGGGTGTACAACCAGCTCACCGGCCGGGCGGACATGGCCGGCAAGCAGTATCTGCTCGATCTGGGCGCGGCGGGCTTCCCCGTCATCCCGACCGTGGACCGAGCGGCCGACCTGGAGCTGCTGCCGCGCGCCGAGCGCTATGTGGTCAAGCCCAAGCTCGGCGCCGACTCGATGGGCCTGCGGATCGTCACCGCCGGGGAACTGCCCGGCCTCATCGACGGCAGCGTCCTCGTCCAGCCGCGGATCGACTTCGCCTACGAGGTCTCGTTCTACTTCGTCGACCACGACTTCCAGTACGCCCTGTACGCCCCTGACCCCGAGCGGCGCTGGGCGCTCCAGCCGTACGAACCCACCGGCGCCGACCTGGACTTCGCCCGCCGCTTCGTCGAGTGGAACACCGTGGAGCACGGCGTCCAGCGGGTCGACGCCTGCCGTGCCCCGGGCGGCGAGCTGCTGCTGGTCGAGCTGGAGGACCTGAACCCGTACCTGTCCCTCGACGCGCTCCCGGCGGACCGGCGCGAGGCGTTCGTCGGCGCGCTGAAGGCCGCCCTGCACCGGTTCCTCGGCGCCGCCTGACCTCCGGCCGCCGTGACTCAGTCGGCCCTCTTCGCTCCGGCGGCGCAGACCCGGGCCACCGCCGCGGCCACCTCCCGCCGCAGCGGCTCCGGCAGCGGGTCGCCCTGGACGGCCTCCACCAGTCCGTTCGCGAGCCGGTGCAGCTTGGTGTTGGTGTGCTGGGAGACGGCGACCAGCACCTCCCAGGCGTCCTCCGGGCTCAGCCCGAACGACGCCATCAGCACTCCGCGCGCCAGGTCGATGGTGGGCCGGGTCTGCATGGCCCGGCGCAGCTGGACGACCTCCACGCCCAGCTCCGGCCGGTCGCCGGTCTGCTCGGCGGCCGGCGTGAGCATCGACAGGGTGCCGGTCAGGGTGAGCAGCCGCTCGACGATGGGCGAGGCGGCCCGGAGGACGACCGACTTGCCTTCGCCCAGCGCCTGCTCGCGGAGGGCCAGCAGGATGTTCAGGCCCGAGCAGTCGCAGAAGGCGACCTCGCTCAGATCCAGGTCGATGCCGTCGTCCGTGCCCGCGAGCGCGGTCCGCAGGGCGGCGCGCAGTTCCTCGCCGACGCCCAGGCCCAGTTCGCCGGAGACGGCCACGTGTGCCCGGCTGCCGTCCGGACGGGTGTGAACGGCCAGTCCAGGGCTGCCGACCGTCGCCGACGGACGGTCCTCGGAATCCGGCATGGCGGACTCTCCCTCGGATCTCTGCCTGCCCTCCGTTACAGGCTGTATCCCGAGACGACATACGTCAAGAGATACATGAAATGCATTTCGCGTTTTTGTATGCGGGAACGGACGGTCCTATGATGTCGGCATGGGTGGAGTGCCTGAGCCGCATATTGGATGGACGTTCCTCACCAATCACGCGCGAGTGCTGGCCGCCATCGCCGATGATCACAACGCGCGGATCCGCGACATCGCCGCGCACTGCCGGTTGACGGAACGCGCCGTGCAGAAGATCATCGCCGACCTGGAGCAGGCCGGTTATCTTTCGCACAGCCGGGAGGGGCGCACGAACACGTACCGCATCGAACCGGGCAAGGTGCTGCGGCACCCGGCCGAGGCGGGACTGACCGTCGCGTCCCTGCTGTCCGTGCTCGCCCGGGACGAGGCCCACCGCGGCCGGCCCGTGGACACCGGGGCGACCGTGGGCGACCGCGGCTGACCTCGAGGGTCACCGGTCCGGCCCCGGTTCCGTCAGGCCGCGGGGTGGCCGGCCGTTCCACGGCCGGGCCGTCAGACCGCGGCCGTTCTCGTCGTGCCCTCACTCGGTTCTGGTCACACGGTCACTCGCCCCCGGCGTCGGACGTCTCCGTCGGGACCCGGACGTCGAGCACACACACATCGTCGCGCCGCTCGCCCTGCAGCATCGCCGTGAGCAGCGGGTCCAGGGAGCTCGGCTCGTCGCGGTGATGGGTCACGGCGGCCTCCGCCAGCCGCTCGAGACCGCGGTCGATTCCCTCGCCGGGTCGCTCCACGAGGCCGTCCGTGTACAGCAGCAGCCGGTCGCCGGGTCGCAGCAGGCACTCCTCCTCCTCGAAGACCGGCCGGTTGCTCGCCCCGAGCAGCACACCGCGCGGCCGGTCGAGGAACCGTGCCCGGCCGTCGCGCAGCAGCAGCGGCGGCGGATGTCCGGCCTGCGCCCACTCCAGGCGCCGTTCCCGGGCGTGATAGCGGGCCAGCACCAGGGTGGCCGTACCGTGCGAGTCGCGGGAGTGCAGCAGCAGTGTGTTGAGCCGGCCGAGCGCGCCGGTGAGCGACGAGCCCGTGATCACCATGCCCTTGGCGGTGAACCGCAGCTGCGCCATGGTGGCGACGGCACCGACGCCGTGCCCCGCCACGTCACCGACCACCAGCAGGGCGTCGCCGTCGGGCAGCTCGATGGCGCTGAACCAGTCGCCGCCGACCTGCACCCCGGCCTGGGCGGGCAGATAGGCCACTTCGACCCGCAGCCCGGCCAGTCGCAGCGGCTTGTCCGGCAGCGGGAGCAGTGCGTGCTGCAACCGTCCGGCCAGCGCCCGCTCGGCGCGCAGCGCGCCGTGCTGGGTCAGCATCGCGCGCTCGCTGGCGACCAGCGCCAGCTCGGCCCGGC
>NZ_MUND01000136.1 GCF_002154375.1 Streptomyces glaucescens
TCCGGGTCGGGGCGGCGGGAACGCTGCTCGGTGACCGGGCGCCCGTGCGAGCTGACCAGCTTGGGCGTGCGGCGGCGGGGCAGGGGGACGGGCGCGTCGAGGTGGTCGTCCTCGTCGGTGCCGTCACCCGTGGGGACGCCGGGGGCGCGGGAGGAAGCGGCGTGGTGACGTCCGCCGGGGCGTCCGGGCGGCGGTTCCTCGTCCGCGGCGACGAGGGAGCGGCGCGGGCGGAACAGGCCGCCGCGTTCGCTCTCCTCGCCGTCGAGCGCGCCGGGGAAGTCCCCGATCGCGTCGAGGTCGACCGGGGCCTCCAGTTCGACCGGCCCGTCGAGCAGTGAGGCGGGCAGGCCGGGCAGCTGGACCGGCACGTGGGACAGCGCGTTGCGGCGACCCGCGTCGGCCTCGGCGTCCTTGGCGGGCCGGGGCCGGTCGAGGCGGAAGCCGATGCCGTTGGTGTCCGGGACGTCGTCGGTCAGCAGCGTGTCGGGGATGAAGACGACGGCGGTGGTGCCGCCGTAGGGAGAGGGCTGGAGCGAGACGCGGACGTTCTGCCGCTGGGCGAGCCGGCTGACCACGAACAGGCCGAGCCGGTCGGTGTCGGAGAGTTCGAACTCCGGTGTCTCCGCCAGCCGGAGGTTGGCGTCGAGCAGCGCGTCGGCCGCCATGCCGAGGCCCCGGTCGTGGATCTCCAGGGTGAAGCCGTTGGCGACCCGTTCGCCCACCACCTGGACGGCGGTGTGCGGCGGGGAGAACACGGTGGCGTTCTCCAGGAGCTCCGCCACGAGGTGGGTGAGGTCCGCGACGGCCGGTCCGGTGACGGCGATCCTCGGCAGCCGGCGGACCTCGATGCGCTCGTAGTCCTCGACCTCGGCGACGGCGGCGCGCACGACGTCCATGAGCTGGATCGGTTTGCGCCACTGCCGGGAGGGCGCGGCGCCGGAGAGGATCACCAGGCCCTCGGCGTGCCGGCGCATCCGCGTGGTGAGGTGGTCGAGGCGGAACAGGTCGGCGAGTTCCTCGGTGTCCTCGGTCCTGCGTTCCATGGTGTCGAGCAGGGTCAGCTGCTTGTGCAGCAGGACCTGGCTGCGGCGGGCGAGGTTCACGAAGACCTCGGCGACTCCCGCGCGCAGTTCGGCCTGCTTGACGGCGGCCTCGACGGCGGCGCGCTGGAGGGTGTTGAGGGCCTGGCCGACCTCGCCGATCTCGTTCTTGTCGTACTCCAGGCGCGGGACCTCGGTCTCCACGTCGACCTGTTCGCCCGCGGACAGCCGCCGCATCACGCTGGGCAGCCGCACCCCGGACGCCTCGTGGGCCTCCAGGCGCAGCTGGCGCAGGTCGCGGATGAGGCCGCGGCCGATGCGTACGGAGACGAAGAGGGAGACCAGCAGGGCGATCAGGCCGAGCGCGCAGGCGACGACGGACTTGACGATCACGGCGGTGGCGATCGGGCGGACCCGCTCCTGGTAGCGGTCGGCCGCCTCGTCGTCGAGGGTGCCCAGCTTGTCGAGGACCTTGCCGGCGGCCGTGTCCCAGCTCTGCGCGGTGACGCCGTCCGGGGTGCCGGACCGGTGCTCGACGGCGGCCTCCTCGGCCACGCGCAGGGGGGCGGTGTCGGCGTTCTCCCAGAAGCGCTCGTACCGGTCCCGTTCCGCCGTCGGCAGCAGCGACCGGTTGACGTCGTACAGCAGCGTGCGCTGGGCGATGAGGTCGGAGATCCGGCGGACCTCGGCGCGGGAGAGCCTGCCGACGATCAGGGCGGAGCCCAGCAGGGCGTCCTCACGGGAGAGGAGTTCACGGGCGCGGGAGAGATTGACGAGTGCGCGGTACTGGGTGTCCATCTCCACGTTGTCGACGACGTGGAGGTTGGCCAGCAGCGAGTAGCACGGATCGATCAGCCGGTTGTACAGGGTGAAGGCCTGGGCGCGGTCGACGGTGCCGTCGCGGACGCTGTCGCGCAGCGAGTCGACGCCGTCGAAGGCGTCCAGTACGGCCGTCAGGCGCTCGCTGCCGGCCTGTCCCAGGGCGTCGCGCACGTCCGGGTCCCCGGCGTTGCCGCGGATCTCGGCGATGGCCGCGTCGGTGGCGGCCTGGCTGCGCCTGAGGGCGGCGAGGCCGTCGGAGGCGCGGGGATCGGCGAGATGGACGAGGGTCTGGCGGCGTTCCTGCTGGAGGACGCGGACGGTGTCCTCGGCGGGGTAGCCGATCTCCTCGACGAGGGACGACACACTGAACAGCCGGCCCGCCTCACGGCCCGTCAGTACCGTCGCGAAGGCCCAGATCGCGGTCAGGGACACCAACGGCACGAGAAGCAGCGCCACGATCTTCCGGCGGATGGACTTCCCGCGAAAGCGCATGGCCTCCCCCAGCTCGACCCCCACCGGCAGGGGGTACACATGTGCGTCAACAAACGGCGCGAGCCTACTACCGACGAACAGCTAACTCGAAGACCGTTCCGGAAGCAGAACTTCCGTACCGGAGGCGGAGCATGGGGAGTTGTCCGGTCATTGCGGGAGATTGCCTCCCCGGATCGGGTGGTGGGCGAACGGCCGGAAGCGCCGGGTGTGACTGGACGATTGGCCGGATTTTTTCGTTCGTGGGAGTGTCAGGGAATCTTCGGGGAGGGCCGTTCGTCCTTCATGGCAGGGAATGGGGGCGGAATCGGCCACAGGAGCCGCGTCCCGCACCCGGGCGGCGTAAAACAGCGCAAGCCGGGCAGCCACTGGGGAGTCGGGTCTTCGGACCGGGGCAAGCGGTCTGCTGGCGGTGGGGAGTGACACGGTGATGGGCACGGCGGAGCGGAGCGAGGCGGTCGTGGCGGGCGCGGAGGGTGCCCTCGCGTCCGGCGACTCGAGCGGCGGTCAGGAGCGGCCGCACTACCGGCCGTTGTGGGTCGAGGAGCCCGCGAAACGGCGCAGGCTGCCCGATCCGGTCCGCACGGCGGCCGTGCGGGCGGTGCTCATCATCTCGCTGACGCTGATACAGGCGATGGTGGCCTTTCTGAGCACGCTGGCGGGATCCTGGCTGGCGTTCCCCATGGTGCTCAGCAGCGTGGCCAGCACGGTGGCGGCCACCTGGGCCGTGCTCGACGTGTGGGTCACGCGCCAGGTGTGGAACCAGCGCAACGGCGTCGTGTCGACGCCCAGCAGCACGGCCCGCGCGCTGCGCCGCGAGCGGCGCCGGGTGCGCCGGCAGGCCCTGGCCGCCGAGCGGGCACAGGGACGCATACACCGGCCCGGTGGCGCGGAGCAGTTGTCACACCCGTGAGGGCGCCATCCTGACGTCCTCGGGGGCGGGCCGGCGGCGCGGTCCGTGGTCGGGCCCGTGGGCGGGTTCGCGGCGGAGTTCACGGCCCGGCTCGCCGAGTTCACGGCCCAGCTCTCGCCGGACCCGTGGGAGGCCCGGGGACGGTCGGCGGCGAGCGCGGCGGTGGTGCGGCTCGCTCGTCCGGACGCCGTGAGGGAGCTGCGGGATGTCCAGGCCGGCGCCGAGCCGAGGCCGAGGCCGCCTGAACCGGGTCGGGATGGGCCCGGCCGCGCCGTCGAGGAGTTCGAGGCTGCGCGCCGGGTCCGCCTCCCGAGACCCACCCGGTCTCCCTCCACGACGGAAGACGGCCACAGGCGGTGTCCTCTCGACGTCGTCTCGACGCGGATGGACTTGCCCTCAGGGAGGTCGTTTCCAGCCTCTTCGGTAGCATCAGTTTCGCACTGCGCACTGTCCAGCGCTGTGCGCGACGGAATCCAGCGGGGGCGAGCGTCGGGTCGAGGCTTTCCCGCGGATGCGGCCCGGACCGGGCCGTCAGGTGGTGAGAGCTGAACCATGGCCCGCACGCAGAAGCAGTCCGATCACGGTGAGGACGGAGCCGGGAACACGGCGAAGCAGACCGGCCGGGGAGCCGCCGGCGCCGTGCAGTCGGTGGACCGCGCCGTCAGTGTCCTGGAGATCCTCGCCCGGAGCGGTGAAGCGGGCGTCACCGAGATCGCCGACGAGCTGGGCGTGCACAAGTCCACCGCGTTCCGGCTGCTCGGCGTCCTGGAGAACCGCGGACTGGTGGCCCAGGCGAAGGACCGCGGCAAGTACTACCTCGGGGCCGGTGTCCTGCGGCTGGCGGGGGCCGCGGCCGTGCGGCTGGACATCTCGCAGGAGGGTGTGCCGGTCTGCCGGGAACTCGCCGACGAGCTGGGCGAGACCGTGAACATCGCGGTCCTGGACGACGACGCGGCCGTCAACATCATGCAGGCCCGCGGCACCGCGTCCGTGACCGCGCAGAACTGGCTCGGCCGGCGCACCCCGCTGCACGCCACGTCCAGCGGCAAGGTGCTGCTCGCACACATGCCACCCACCCTGCGCGAAGGCCTGCTGGCCCGTTCGCTGCCCCGCTTCACGGAGCGCACCATCACGGCCGCGTCCATGCTGCGCGGTGAGCTGGAGGCCGTGGTGGAGCAGGGTTACGGGACCACCGTCGAGGAGCTGGAGCTGGGGCTCGCCGCCGTGGCCGCGCCGATCCGGGCCCACGACGGCGAGGTGATCGCCGCGATCAGCGTCTCCGGGCCGGTGTACCGGCTGAATTTCGACCGGCTGCCGGAGCTGGCCAGGCGCACGGTGGCGGCGGGCGCCGAGCTGTCGCGCCGTATGGGCTACGGGTTCTGACGGGAGGACGCCCCCGGTCACGGCCCGGCGGCCGGATACTCCGGCGACGACTCGCCTCGTACACCCCCCCTGTGCTCCGGCGCAACTCGTCGTGCAGTGCGCAACAGCAGAGGGTCTTGTCGCCTCGGCCCCGAGGCCGTGCCGTGATCGAGGCGGTCGGCGGGGCAGCGCCGATACGGCTCGGTCCGCCCACGCGGCGGAGGCGCACATCGACACCGCCCCCCTTGGCCTAGGGGGCCACCGGTGCCGGGCGCTTGTACATCCTGGTCGCCGTGATCTCGCTGTGGCCCGCCTCCCCCGCCTGCGGCGGCTTCGGCAGGCCCGGGCGGAGGTGTTCCTCGACGCTGATGTACTTCAGCCCCGCCCGCAGGTCCGCGTCGTTGCGCAGACGGATGACCAGCGGGAACTCGGCGAGTGCCGTGGTGTCGAACAGTCCGGTCGTGTACAGCAGCTGCACACCGAGCGCGTCCGAGACGGCCCGCTGGAGCTCCAGCAGGTACGTCGCGTTGGCGCGGCCGATCGGGTTGTCGAGGAACAGCGTGCCCGCGTGGCGGTGCTTGTCGCTGCGGCCGCGGTCGTTGGAGCGCAGGGCGGCCATCGTGCAGTACAGGGCGATGGCCGCGGTGAGCAGCTGGCCGCCGGAGAACACGTCGCCCATCTGACCGACGGGCACCCGCTCGGCGCGCAGCACCGCGTCCGGCTTGAGGATCTCGACGGCGACGCCCTTCGGCTGGAGCGCCGCGGCGACCCCGCGCAGCAGCAGGGACATGCCGTCGCGGCGCAGGTCGGAGTTCTTCTTGACCGCCGCGCGGGTGGCCTCGTCGACGACCTCGCCGAGCCGTTCGGTGAGGGTGGCCTGGTCGGGTTCCTCGAAGCGGATGCGCAGGAACTCCTGCCCGGACCACTCGCCGAGCCCTTCCGGCAGCCGGGACAGCCGTTGTGCGGAGCGCAGGGTGGCGAGGGAGGACTCGACCAGTCCGCGCAGCCGGTCCACGATCGAGTCCCGGTTGCGTTCCAGCTGTGCCAGCTCGTCCGTGAGGACGCGCAGCCGCGGCGCGAAGGCGTCGGCCCAGCGCTGGGCGTGCTCGGGCAGGGCGGACGCGGGCAGCTCGCGGATCTGCTGCCGCGCGGGAGTGCGCACCTGCTCGTAGCGGGTGGAGTTGGCGTGCCGGACGAGGACGTCGCTCGCCTCACGGACGGCGGCCTCGGCGGCGGACAGGTCGGCGGCGCAGCCGCGCAGCGACCGGCGGGCCTCGGCGGCGGACTGCCGGGCCTCCTCCAGGCTGCCCGGATACGGTTCGGGCTGCTCCTGGTCCTCCTCCCCGGCGGGCTCGCGCAGCAGGTCCCGCAGGAGCGCGGCGATCTCGTCGAAGCCGCCGGCCGCGTCCTCGGCGGCGCGGTGGGCGGCCAGCAGCTCGGCGTGCGCCTCCCGGGCCTGGGCCAGTGCCTCGGTGCGGGAGGCGAGTTCGGCGGTGGCGGTGCGCAGCAGCGCCTGGGCGTGCTCGGCGTCGCGCGGCACCAGCTCCTCGGGCAGCTCGGTGTGCGCCTCGCCGTCCTCGGGGGCGTGCCGTTCGGCCTCGCCGCGCAGCCGGCCCAGCTGCTCGCTGGCGCTGGACATGCGGGTCTCCAGGAGCTGCACCAGCTCCTCCGCGCGGGCGGCGGCGGCCTGCCGGGACGGCCCGTCGGACCCGTCGGGGGACTGGAGCAGCTGCTCCGCGCGGGTGCGGACCTTGTTGCTGAGCCGGTCCAGGTCGGCGCGGGCCGCGCTCTCGTCGCTCTCCGCGCGGGCCTGCTCGGCGCGCAGGTCGGCACCGACGCCGACCTTCTCGTACACCTGGGAGGCCGCGCGGTAGGCCTCGCGCAGGGCGGGCAGCGACGCCTGCGGCGAACCGGTGTCGTCCTCGGGTACGTCGTCGGGGGCGCCCGCGATCTCCGAGCGCTCGGCGCGCAGGGCGCGGGCGGTGCGGCGGGCGTCGTCGGCGGCGCGCTGGGCGGCGCGGCGGTCCTCGTCGGCAGCGCGGGCGCGCTCCAGACAGGCCTGGGCACGGGCCTCGGACTCGGTGGCCTCGTCGGCGAGTTCGCGCAGCTTCGCCTGCCAGCCGGCCCGCTCGCGCAGCCGGAAGGCGAGTCCGGCGAGGGCGTCGGCGGCACGCCGGGCGCGCTGTGCGGCCTCCTGCTTCTCGTCGCGGACCTGCGCTGCCTCGGCGGCGGCCTCCTCGGCCTCCGCGCGGACGGTGCGCGCCTCGGCCAGCTCGGCCTCGGCCTCCTCGGCGAACGCGCGGGCCTCCTGGGCGGCCCGCGCGAGTTCGGCGAGGCGTCCGGCGGGGCAGCCGGTGCGCCAGGAGGCGAGCCGGGCGGCCAGCTCGCGGTCCTTGCCGAGCCGGGCGGCGAGGGCGCGGATCTCCGCGTCGCGCTCGGTGGCCCGGGCGCGCAGCGCCTGCCGCTCCTCGTCGGCGGCGTGCTCGTCGTGCATCGCCGGGTTCGGCGGGACGAGGAAGACGCCGCTGTCGGCGGAGTCTGTGGCCGGGGTGGGGGCGAGCAGGGCGGCGGCGGTGCCGACGGCCACGGCGGACCGGGGCAGCAGCGCGGCGTCGCTCAGTGCCTCGCGGGCGCGGGTGTGCGAGTCGGGATCGGTGATGATCACGCCGTCGACCAGCTCGGGCCGGGCGGCGAGCACGCGCGCGTGGTCGGCGGGGTCGACGGCCTGGGCGAGATAGCGCCAGCCGGGCAGTGCGGGGATGCCGTGCTCGCCGAGGAACTCCACGGTGGCCAGCACGTCCGGGCCGGGCGGCAGCAGCCCGCCGTCGCCGAGCGCGCCGAGGATCCGGGCGTCGTCGGCGGCGGCGGTGCGCAGCTCGAAGAGCTGCCGTTCGGCGGAGGAGACGGCGTCGTCGAGGAGTTCGCGCAGTTCGTCGGCGAAGCGGTCCAGCTCCTCGGCGGTGAGGGTGCCCTCGGTTCGGGCGGTCTCCTCCTCGGGGGAGCCCGTGCGCGGCCCCGGTACCAGGGCCCGGGCTCCGGCGGAGGCGCCGGGCAGGCTCAGCAGTTCCGCGAGCCGTTCCTCGGCGGCCAGTGCCTCGGCGGTGCGCCGCTCGCCCTCGTACGCCCGCCCGGCCGCGAGGGCGGCGTCGGCCGCGCGGGCGGCGGTCAGCTCCGCGCGGGACTCGGCGGAGGCGGCCTCGCGCGCGTGCTCGCCGGCCCGGCGGGCGGCCTCGCGGGCGGTGTCCCAGGCGGCGACGGCGGTCTTCTCGGCGTCGCTGGCGGCGAGCGCGGCCCGCGCGGGGTCGGCGTCGGGGGCGCTGTCGTCGAGCCAGCCCGCGCGGACCGCCTCGGCGGTCTCCTGTTCGACCTCGGTGAGCCGCTGGCGCAGATGCCCGGTCTCGCTGCGGGCGCGCTGGGCCTCGGTGGCGGCGGCGGTGGAGTCCCGGTAGGCGGAGTCGCTGACCTCCTGGAGGGCGGCGGAGCGCTCCTCCTCCTCGTGGGCCAGGTTCTCGGCGCTCTCGGCGGCGGCGTGCAGGGCTCGGACGAGGTCGACGGCGGCCTTGGTGCGAGCGGCTAGCGCGGGCGCGGCGTCCTGTTCGGCCTCCTGGATGGCGGCGGCCACGCGGGCGACCCGGTCGGCGGCGGCGCGGTGCCGCAGCACGGCCTCGGCGGCCTGCCAGGCGGCGTGCAGGGTGCGCGCGTCGGCGAGTTCGCGCTTCTGCGCGGCGGCGGCCTTCTCGGCGGCGGCGAGCGCCAGGGAGGCGTGCCGGTAGGCGAGTTCGGCGGTGATCAGGGCGCTGCGCTCGCGGGCGCTCTCGGCGTGGGTGACGGCGTAGGCGGCGGCCGTGACCCGCTGGGCGAGGTCGGCGGCGCGCACCCGCTCCCGGGCGCCGCGTGCGGACAGCCGCCGGGCCAGAGTGCGGGTGCGCCGCTCGGCGCCGGCGTGGACGTCCCGGGCGCGGGAACGGGCCTCGGCGGATTCGACGATCCGGCCGAGCAGGTCCACCGACCCGGCGGTGAAGTCGCGTTCGGCGATCAGTTCGGCGCGCCGGCCCAGCTTGTTGCCGAAGCCGCTGACGAGGTCGGCGAGCCCGTCGGTGTCGCGGGTGTCGGTGACGGCGCGCAGCAGCAGGTCGGTGAAGTCGGAGTCCTTCTTCACCGCGAACAGGCCGGCGGCCTCGCCCTCGTCGGCGTTCATCTCGCGCTGGTAGCGGAAGAGTTCGGGGTCGAGGCCGAGTTCGCCGAGGTGTTCGGTCCAGCGCTCGTGGATCTCCTCCCAGTGCACCTCCAGGTGCGGGTACGCCTTGCCGGCCTCGGTGAGGGCGTCGCGGAAGCCCTTCATGGTGCGGCGGCGGCCCTGTGCGCCGGACTGGCCCTCGACGGGCGGCCGTACGGCGTTGGACTCGGCGACCGGCAGGTTGTCCAGGGTCAGTCCAGGGCCGGGCCGGAAGGAGTACCAGGCCTCGGCGAACTTGCGCGGGTCGTTGGAGACCTGCCGCCCGCGCCACTCGCTGACCTTGCCGACGACGACGCACTCGCCGGTCTGCACGTGCTGCCACTCCAGGGCGACATGGCCGCAGTCGTCGGCGAGCAGGAACTTGCGCAGCACACCGGAGCTGGCGCCGCCGAGGGTGTTGCGGTGGCCGGGCAGCATCACCGAGAAGATCAGCTTGAGCAGGACGGACTTGCCGCCGCCGTTCTCCAGGAAGAGCACGCCGGCGGGCGCGGGGCGCCGAGGCGGTCCGACGGGCTCCTCCTCGAAGAACTCCGCCTGGGTGGGCGCGGGGTCGGGCACGGGCTCGCCCACACCGCGCAGGTCAAGCACGGTGTCGGCGTAGCGCGCACCGGCGGGTCCGATGGAGTAGAGGCGGACCCGGGACAGCTCGTACATGGCGGACTCTCGTCAGACTTCGTCAGATCGGGGAGGTACGGGAGGTTCGTCGGGGTGCGGCGGGCGGCCTACGCGGAGTGGAACGGCAGTCCCGCGTCGGCCACCAGCTCCAGGTCGTCGGTCTCCTCGGCGGGCATCAGGGTCGGTGTGCCGTCGGTGACCGGGACGACGCCCAGCTCCAGCAGCTCGGCCATGGCGGCGCTGCCCGCCATGTCGCGGACCTGGAGCTGGTAGCGGGCGGTGGTGCGGTAGGTGCCGCCGTTGTCGTCGCCGGTGCGCTGGAGGAAGCCGGACTCGGTGAGGAACGTGACGGCCTTGGCGACGATTCCGGTGGTGGACGCGGCCGGGCGGCGGGCGTCCTTCGTGGCGCCGGTGGCGCTGCGCCGGGCCCAGATCCGCCAGGCGGCCTCCAGGCCGGGCGCGTCCGTCGCCGGGTCGGTGTTCTCGCCCTGCTCCGCGGCGCGCTCCTCCAGGCGCCGGCAGGCCTGCCGGACGAAGGCGTCGACGCCGTTGACGGTGACCCGGCCGATGTAGCCGTCGTCGGCGAGGTCCTCGGGGCGCGGGAACGCCATCGCGGCGACGGCGAGGTGGGCGAGCCCGTGCAGGAAGCGGTCGCCGGAGTCGGCGGCGGTGCGACGCGCGTAGTCGCCCATGCGGACGGCGAAGACCGAGTCCTCGGCGGCCGTCACGGCCATCCCCGCGCGCGGGGACACCTCCAGCACGACGAGGCCGAGGCCCGCGGCGACGGCGTCCGCGAGGCGGGCGAACGGCGGGTCCTCGCGGTAGCGGCGCAGCAGGTCCGCGTACTCCTGGTCGCGGGCGGGCAGCAGCTTGGGCTGGAGCCCGAAGGCGACGAGCCGCGCCGCGTCGGCGGCGTCCGCGGGGGTGACGGGGGCCTGCGCCGTCGGGGCGGGTGCCTCCGGCTCACTCCACTCGACGTGCTCGGTCACGGTCGGTGCTCCTCGCTGTGGTGCTCACTCATGCTGCTTCCGTCCTGTCCGCCGCCATCCCGGCCGCGTCCAGCAGGGCCGTCCCGACGATGAGGTCGGCGCCGCCGAACTCGGGATCGTCCAGCTCGGTGCCGTCGTCCACGGCGAACAGGAGCTTCTCCTCGCCCTGCCGGTAGGCGGTGCCGACGGGCGGGCTGGCCGCGTGGACCGCCAGCAGGGCCACCAGATACGGCAGCTCCGGGTCCTGGCGGCGGGCGTCGGCGAGCAGGCCCGACAGGCGGCGCGGCGCGTCGGCCGGGAGGTCCAGCAGTTCCATGGCGGCGGCCAGCTGCTCCTCGCTGAACCGGCTGTCGTCCGGGGTGGCGATGAGGTCGGGCTCGGGCATCTCCGCGCCCAGGTGCTCCCGCTCGACGGGCGGGGTCAGCAGGATGTCCACCAGGTCGCCGACCCGGACGGAGACCGGGGTGCGCAGGCCGGTGCCCTGGGCGAACCAGGCGTCGGTGACGCGGATCGCCTGCTCCAGGGGCAGCGGCAGGATCGGGGCGACGAGGTGGCCGTAGAGGTCGATCCCGGCGGCGGCCCCCGGGGTCGCGAAGGCCTGCCGGTCCTGTTCGGCGCGGAACAGCGGGCCGGCCTCCAGCAGGCGGGACTGGAGCTGGGTGTGGCGGCGGATGCAGTCCTTGACGATGTCGACCAGCTCGGCGGCGCGCCGCTTGTGCTCGGGGTCCTCGGACTCGTCGCGGGCCCTGCGGATGTTGGTGAGGATCGCGTTCTCGTGCCGGTAGCGGTCGGCCACGTGGTCCAGGGCCTCGGCGATCATGTCGGGCACGGTGTTGAGCCAGTCCACCGCGCGGACGTTGCGGCGGGTGGCGTCCAGTGCCTTGCGCAGGGTCTCCGAGTACTGCACGGTCCGGTACCGGGCCTGCTCGGCGGCGAGCTGCGCGTCGGCGAGCCGGCCGCGGCTGATCAGCACCTCCAGCTTGACCTCGGCGGCGATCTGCGCGCTGGTGACATCGGTGTCGAGGGCGCCGACGAGGACGTTGACCGCCTCGTCGGTGGTGCGGAGGTAGACGGTGCCGCCGGGGCCGGGGACCTCCTCGATCAGCTTGAAGTCGTAGTCACGGCGGACGTACGTGCCGTCGGGGCCGAAGGTGCCGTACACCGCGCGGAAGCCGCGGTCGACGCTGCCGACGTTGATCAGGTTCTCCAGGACCCAGCGGGCCACCCGCTCGTGCTCGGCGCCGGGCCGCCGCGGGGCCTGGGCGGCGATCCGCGGCACGAGCCGGGCGACGACCTGGTCGTGGTCGGCGCCGGTGTCGAAGTCCATGTTCAGGGTGACGAGGTCGATGGCGGCGAGGGCGATCTCCGCCATGCCGTACACCGAGTACTCACCGGCGAGGTTCGCCTTGCGCGCGTCGAGGTCGTGCAGCGGCGCGGTGCAGGCGAGCGCGCGCAGCCGCCGCGCCAGTCCCTCGTCGGCGGCCGGGCCCATGGCGGGGCGCGGCCCCGCGCTGAGCTGGGGCGGAACGCTGTCCGTCGATGCAGGCGAAGTCACGGTGCACAGACTAGGTCCTCGGTCTGACAACGACCCAAACGGCACGGAAGGGCCCCGCCGGAGGCAGGTGTCGACGCTGGACCGCCGGGTGCGGGTCGTATGCGGCAGGGCGCGCAGTCCCCGGCGCCCCTCGGGCCGGTTCTCGCCCGCCGCCGCTGTCAGGCGAGGTGGGGACCGTCCCTCCGTACCCGCCGCTGGTACACCTCCACCACCCGTTCCAGCGAGTCGTCGAGGTAGCCGGCGAGCAGGCGCTCGGCCTTGTCTCGCTCACCGGCCTGAAGAGCCTCCAAGATGTGGACATTTCGCGAAATGTACGGTTCGTGCAGCCGACGCGGCTCGTCCACCAGGTGGAACGCGAGGCGCAGTTCGGCGAAGACGCTGCGCATCAGTTCGTCGGTGCGCTCGCTCCCGGCCAGCGCGACCAGCTCCCGGTGGAAGTGGATGTTGGCCGTGCCCACCGCGTTCCAGTCACCTTCGCGCGCCGCCCGCCTGCCCCCGTCGACGGCCCCGGCGAGCGCGTCGACGGCGTACGGCGGCTCGCCGAGCCCCCGGACGACGGCGCACTCCACGAGCCGGCGGGTGCGGTAGATGTCCTCCACGTCCTCGACGGTCAGCACCCGGACGAAGACCCCGCGGTTCAGCTCGTGCACGAGCAGCCGTTCGTGCGTGAGCAGCCGGAACGCCTCGCGCAGCGTATTGCGGGAGACCCCGAGCGCGCCCCCGATGCTCTCCTCGGAGAGCCGGGTGCCGGGCGGGAAGTAGCCGTCGGCGATACGGCTCCTGAGGATGTCCGAGACCCGCTCGGCGGTGCTGGTGCGCCCGAGGAGCGCCCGGTCGTCGGCGAGATCCGTCAGCTGCTCTGCCATGCCCGGAATTCAAGCGCAGCCGCCAGAACGAAACAACAGGGGTATTGAAGGATCGTTGAACGATCCTCTACGTTGCTGTGCGTTGGCTCACTTCTGAAGCACCCTCCGTCCTCCCCCTGCGAGGTGCCCATGAGCACGACCCCTCCACCGAAGGCGCTGACCGGCGGGCCACGCCCCGGCGCGCAGGAACCCCCCTCCGCCGAAGGGCCGCTGGGCTGGCTGCGCGCGCTCGGACCGCGCGGGCGGCGCGCCTTCGCCGGCGCGTTCGGCGGTTATGCCCTGGACTCGTACGACTACTTCACACTGCCGCTGAGCATGGTCGCGCTGGCCGCGTACTTCGGCCTGGACAGCGGCCAGACCGGCCTGTTCACCACCGTCACGCTCGTCGTCTCGGCCATCGGCGGCGCCCTCGCGGGCGTCCTGGCGGACCGCATCGGCCGGGTCAAGGCGCTGATGATCACGGTGATCACCTACGCCGTGTTCACGGTGGCCTGCGGCTTCGCGCCCACCTACGAGACGCTGCTCGTCTTCCGCGCCCTGCAGGGCCTCGGCTTCGGCGGCGAGTGGGCGGTGGGCGCCATCCTCGTCGCCGAGTACGCGAGCGCCAGGCACCGGGGCCGCACCCTCGGCGCCGTCCAGAGCTCCTGGGCCGTCGGCTGGGCGCTGGCCGCGATCGTCTACACGCTGGTGTTCTCGTTCGTCGACGGCGACCTGGCCTGGCGGGTCATGTTCTGGACCGGGGCGCTGCCCGCGCTGCTGGTGGTGTGGATGCGGCGCCGGGTGCAGGACGCACCCCAGGCCGCCGCCGTACGCGAGCACAGCCCCGCCAAGGGCTCCTTCACCGCCATCTTCGAGCCCGGCCTGCTGCGCACCACGGTCTTCGCGGTGCTGCTGTCCACCGGCGTGCAGGGCGGCTACTACACCCTCGCCACCTGGGTGCCGACGTATCTGAAGACGGAACGGGACCTCTCGGTCGTCGGCACCGGCGGCTATCTCACCTTCCTGATCTCCGGTGCCTTCCTCGGCTATCTGACGGGTGGTCACCTCACCGACCGGCTGGGCCGGCGGCGCAACATCTGGCTGTTCGCGCTGCTGTCGGCGATCTGCATCCTGGCGTACGCGAACATCCCCAGCGGCGCCAACTCGCTGCTCCTGGTGCTCGGTTTCCCGCTCGGGTTCTGCATGTCGGCCATCTTCAGCGGCTTCGGCTCCTTCCTGAGCGAGCTGTACCCGACCGCCGTGCGCGGCACCGGGCAGGGCTTCACGTACAACACCGGCCGCGCGGTGGGCGCGGTCTTCCCCACCACGGTCGGCTTCCTCGCCGACAGCTGGGGCGTGGGCGGCGCGCTGGTCTTCGGCGCGATCGGCTACGGCATCGCCGCGCTCGCCCTCCTCGGGCTGCCCGAGACCCGCGGAAGGGAGCTGACATGACCGGGCCGCGGCACCCCGCCCCCGGCGCCGCCGGGGACCGCCCCCTGACGCTCGTCGACGAGCACGCGCACGCGTGGACGCCCGAAGCCGCCCGGGCCCGCTTCCGCGCGGGTCTCACCGGTCCCACCGCCGGCGTCGCGGCGGGCCACACCCAGGTGAACCTGATCTCGGTGCCCGCGGACTGGGCGTACGACATGCTGCTGTTCTGCCAGCGCAACCCCAAGCCCTGCCCGGTGCTCGACGTGACCGACGCGGGCTCCTGGACGACGGTGCTCGCGGACGGCGCCGACCTGCGCACCGATCTGCCGCGCTACCGGGTCTGGCGGGACGGCGAGCTGGTGGACGAGCCGACCGACGTGCTCGCCCACTGGCGTGACGACCTGGTCTCGTTCCTGATCGGGTGCAGCTTCACCTTCGAGTGGGCGCTGGCCGCGGCGGGTGTCCCGATCCGCCATGTCGAGCAGGGCCGCAATGTTCCGATGTACGTGACCAGCCGCGCGTGCCGGCCCGCGGGACGGCTGCACGGCCCGATGGTGGTGTCCATGCGTCCGGTGCCGCCGGAGCACCTGGCGGCGGCGATCCGGGAGAGCGGTCTGCTGCCGGCCGTGCACGGCGGGCCCGTGCACTACGGGAACCCGTCGGCACTCGGCATCGAGGACCTCGGCCGGCCCGACTTCGGCGACCCGGTGACGGCGGAGCCGGGCGACGTCCCGGTGTTCTGGGCCTGCGGCGTGACCCCGCAGGCCGCGGTGACGGCCTCCCGCCCGCCGTTCGCGATCACGCACGCGCCGGGCCAGATGTTCCTCACCGACGCCCGTGACGAGCAGTACCGCGTAGCCTGACAGAGCAGGACAAAGAGGGGACCATGAGCGCGATCGATCTGAACGCCGACCTCGGCGAGGGCTTCGGCCGTTGGCGGCTGACCGACGACGAACAGCTGCTGTCCGTCGTCACCAGCGCCAACGTGGCCTGCGGCTTCCACGCGGGGGACGCGGTCACCATGCGCCGGGTGTGCGAGCTGGCGGCCGAGCGCCGGGTGACGATCGGCGCCCAGGTCTCCTACCGGGACCTGGCCGGGTTCGGGCGGCGCGCCATGGACGTGCCGCCCGCCGAGCTGGCGGCCGAAGTGGCTTACCAGATCGGCGCCCTGGAGGTCTTCGCCAGGGCGGCGGGCTCCCGGGTCGCCTACGTCAAACCCCATGGCGCCCTGTACAACCGCGTGGTCCACGACGAGCGGCAGGCCCGCGCGGTGATCGACGGGGTGCTGCTGGCGGACGCCACGCTGCCCGTGCTGGGCCTGCCCGGCTCCCGGCTGCTCGAACTGGCCGCCCGGGCGGGCCTCCCGGCGGTCACGGAGGCGTTCGCCGACCGCGCGTACACCGAGGAGGGCACGCTGGTGCCGCGCGGGGAGGACGGCGCCGTGCTGACCGACCCGGAGGCCGTCGTGGAGCGGTCGGTGAGCCTCGCCCGGTCCGGGACGGTCACCGCCCGGTCCGGACGCCCGATCGAGGTCCGCGCGCGGTCCCTGTGCCTGCACGGGGACACCCCCGGCGCGGTGGAGCTGGCCCGCCGGGTGCGCGCACGGCTGGAGTCCGCGGGCGTGCGGGTGGAGGCCTTCGCATGAGGGTGCTGCCCGTCGGGGACACGGCGCTGCTCGTCGAGGTGGCGTCCGGCGAGCAGGCGCAGGCGCTCCACGCCGAGCTGGTGCGCCGCCGCGCGGAGGGCTCGCTGACGGTACGGGAGATCGTGCCCGCCGCGCGGACGGTCCTGCTCGACGGCCTGACCGACCCCCGCCGGGTCGCCGCCGACCTGACCGCCGCCGAGGTACCGCCCGCGCCGCCGCTCGCCGAGACGGTCGTGCGCATCCCGGTGCGCTACGACGGCCCGGACCTGGCGGACGTCGCCGCGCACTGGGGCGTCTCCCCCCAGGAGGTCGCCCGCGTCCACGCGGGGACCGAGTTCCGGGTCGCCTTCTGCGGCTTCGCCCCCGGCTTCGGCTACCTCACCGGACTCCCACCGCGCTATCACGTCCCGCGCCGCGCCACGCCGCGCACCGCGGTCCCGGCCGGGGCGGTGGGGCTGGCGGGGCCGTACACCGGCGTCTACCCGAGGTCGTCGCCCGGCGGCTGGCAGCTGATCGGCCGCACGGACGCGGTGCTGTGGGACCACGCGCGCGTACCGGCCGCGCTGCTGGCACCGGGCACGCGCGTGCGGTTCGTCCCGCAGGCGGAGGTGCCCGCGCCATGACCGACCGTGCTCTCGCCGTGGTCCGCGCCGGAGCGCTGACCACCGTCCAGGACCTCGGGCGCCCCGGCCACGCCCACCTGGGCGTGCCGCGCTCCGGGGCACTGGACGCCCCCGCGGCGGCGCTGGTCAACCGCCTGGTCGGCAACCGGCCCGAGGCTGCGGTCCTCGAGACGACCCTCACGGGCTGCGCCGTACGTCCCCGGTCGGATGTCTTTGTGGCCGTCGGCGGCGCGCCCTGCGCGGTGACCGTGGACGGCCGGCCGGCCGCCTGGGGCGCGCCGGTGCGGGTGCCCGCCGGGGCGCTCCTGGAGGCGGGACCCGCGCGCGCGGGCGTACGGAGCTATCTCGGCGTCTCCGGGGGGATCGCCGTCGAGCCGGTGCTCGGCAGCCGGTCCACGGACCTGCTCTCCGGCCTGGGCCCGGTGCCGCTCACGGACGGCGCGGTACTGCCGCTGGGCACGCCGGGCGAGCCCCACGCGCGCGTGGACACCGCTCCCCAGCCCGCATCGCCGGCCGAACTGGTCCTGCGCGTGACACCGGGCCCCCGGGACGACTGGTTCACCGCGCGGGCCCTGCGCGACTTCACGTCCCGCGCCTACCGCGTCTCCGCGGCGAGCAACCGCATCGGGCTGCGCACGGAGGGCCCCGCCCTGGAGCGGGCCCGGAGCGGCGAACTGCCCAGCGAGGGCATGGTGCTCGGCGCGGTCCAGGTACCACCGGACGGCCGCCCGGTGGTCTTCCTGGCCGACCATCCGACCACCGGCGGCTACCCGGTGATCGCGGTCGTCCGCTCCGCCGACCTCCCGGCGGCCGCCCAGGCCGTCCCCGGCACACCGGTCCGTTTCCTGGCGGTACGGCGCCGCTGAACGGGTCTCGGGGCACGACCGCGCGCAGCCGTTGAGGCCGGTCCGGCCGTCACGCCGCGTCCGTCCACTCCCCCACCGACAGCGCCGCCAGAGCCGCCGACGCCGCGTGCGCCGCGCGCAGGTCCAGCCGCGCGCTCGTCCCGCGCGCGTCGTGGCGCAGCTCGTCGGCGGCCAGGCGCAGCAGCTGGGGCAGCAGATCGGTGCACCTTCGGGCCACCCAGCCCGTCCCCGCGGTGGCCAGCCACCACAGCCCGGCCGCTCTGGTCGGCGCGGGGGACTCGGGTTCGGGCGAAGGCGCCGCGCCCGTCGCGAGGCCGGCCCGGGCCAACAGGGCGTGGCAGCGGAGGGCGAGCTGCCGGTGGCCGCGCCCCCGGGGTGCAGCCGGTCCGCGCTCCACATCGCCCGGTCGTGGATCCAGGTCCCGTCGCAGGCGTGCAGATGCACGGCCCCGTGGCGCTCGGACAGCGCGTGGACCACCGTGTTGACCGCCCGCTGCCGCCGGGCGAGCGGACGGGCCAGCGCCCCGGGCAGCCCCAGCACGGCACCCGGATCGGGCAGGCAGGCGGTGAGCAGCACCGCGCCCTGCCCGGCGAACGCCCCGTACACCGTGTCCAGCCGGGCGGCGGCGGCGCGGATGTCGAAGGTGCGGCGCAGCGTGTCGTTGACGCCGACCACGAGGGACACCAGGTCCGGCCGCAGCGCCAGCCCGGCGGGCAGCTGGGTCTCCAGCACGTCCCTGGTCTGTGCCCCGCTGACCGCCAGGTTGGTGAACCGCACGGGCTCCGGGGCGAGTCCGGCGGCGAGCAGCGCGGCCCAACCGCGCCACCCGTTCCTCACCGGATCGCCCACCCCTTCCGTGAGCGAGTCGCCCAGCGCCACGAACCGTAGGGGTCTCATCCGACGCCCTCCCGGAGCCCGGAGCCGTTCGCGGCCTCCGCACCGCCCGCGCCGGACGGACCGGCGGGACGCGCCCGTGCCGTCGCGTCGGGCAGATCGACGCCCCGCGCCTGTGCCATCCCATCGGACGACTCGGTGCCACGCGCCTTCGCCAGTCCATCGGACGAATCGGTGCCAGGCACCCGTGCCGTCGCGTCGGCCGGGACCACGGGCGGCGGGCCGGCGGGACGCACCCGTGTCGCCGTGTCGTGCGCCGCGAGGAACGCCTCCACCGCCGCGCCCCAGCCGAAGCACTCCGCACGCGCGCGTGCCGCCTCGCGCCGCTCCCGCTCCGGCCGCTCCAGCAGCGCCTCCACGGCGTCCGCGAAGCCGCCCCCGGTGTCCGCCGCCACGGCACCTGCGGACCCGACGACCTCGGGCAGCGCGGACGACGCGCTCACCGCGACCGGCGTCCCGCAGGCCATCGCCTCCAGCGCGGCCAGCCCGAACGTCTCCGCGGGACCCGGCGCCAGGCAGACGTCGGCACTGGCCTGGAGCGCGCCGAGGAGCCCCCGGTCGGAGACGTGCCCGAGGAAGGTGACCGGTAGCCGCCGGGTCCGGGCCCGCTGGGCGAGCCGCCCGCGCAGCGGACCGTCCCCGGCCACCACGAGCACCGCCCGCACGCCCCGTCGGCGCAGCTCCGCGAGGGCGTCCAGCGCGGTTCCGGGCCGCTTCTCCACGGACAGCCGCGAGCACATCACCAGCAGCACGTCGTCCTCGCGCGCGTGCAGGGCGCGTACCGCCGGGTCACGCAGCGAGGGGCGGCGGCTCGTCAGGTCGACGCCCAGTGGAGCCCGTACGACGTTGCGGGCCCCGATGCGCACGAACTCCCGCTCGGCGAACTCGGTGGTGCACACGACCTTGGAGTAGGTGTGCGCGGTCCGCGTGTTGAGGGCGTCGGCGGCGCGCCGGGCCGCTCCTTCGGGCAGCCCCCAGGTGCGCAGCACCCCGTCGGCGGTCTCGTGGGAGACCATCACCGCGGGCACCCGCGCGCGCCGCGCCCACCGGCCGGTCCAGCGCAGCGTCGTACGGTCGGACACCTCCAGGCGGTCGGGTGCCAGCTCCTCCAGGAGTGCGGCGACGCGGCGTCTGTCGGTGAGCACGCGGTAGCCGCCGGTGCCGGGCAGCGGCGGTCCTGGCAGGGTGATGACCCGGCCCTGTTCCGTGTCCCGGTCGGTGTGCCGCTCGCCGGGCACGATCAGGACGGGTTCGTGGCCGGCCGCCCGGAAGCCCTTTCCCAGCTCGCGCAGGGCGGTGCGCAGTCCGCCGGAGGCGGGGGCGACGAAGTTGGCCAGCCGGACGATCCTCAGCGGCGCGTCGGCCTTCCGCGGCGATTCCCCGCTCATGCCGCGAGCACCGCCTTCCGCGCGGCGAGCACATCGACGTAGTGCTCGATGAGCCGGTCGCCGACGGCGGTCCAGGTGCGGCCCTCGACGGTGGCCCGCGCGGCGGCGCCGTAGGCCGCGCGCAGGCCGGGGGCGGCGGCCAGGGCGGCCACCGCGTCCCGTACCGCGTCCGCGTCGCCCGGCGGGACCAGCAGCCCGGTGCGGCCGTGGTCGACCAGGTCCAGCGGGCCGCCCGCGGCGGGGGCGACGACGGGGACCCCGCTGGCCATGGCCTCCTGCACGGTCTGGCAGAAGGTCTCGAAGGGGCCGGTGTGGGCGAAGACGTCGAGCGAGGCGAAGATCCGGGCGAGGTCGTCGCCGGTGCGGCGGCCCAGGAAGACCGCCCCGGGCAGCGCCTGCGCCAGGGCGGGCCCGCTGGGTCCGTCGCCGACGACCACCACCCGCACGCCCGGCAGCCCGCAGACCCCGGCGAGCAGGTCGACCCGCTTCTCGGGGGCGAGCCGGCCGACGTAGCCGACGATCAGCTCGCCGTCCGGGGCGAGTTCACGGCGCAGCGCCTCGTCCCGGTGTCCTGGCCGGAATCGTTCGGTGTCGACCCCGCGCGGCCACAACCGCACCCGGGGCACGCCGTGTGCCTCCAGGTCCCGCAGGGAGGCGGTGGACGGTGCGAGGGTGCGGTCGGCGGCGGTGTGCACGGAACGGATGCGCCGCCAGGCCGCGGCCTCGCCGGCGCCCATGTAGGTGCGGGCGTATCCGGCCAGATCGGTCTGGTACACGGCCACGGCCGGGATCCCGAGCCGGGCGGCGGCGGCCATGCCGCGGACGCCGAGCACGAAGGGGCTGGCCAGGTGGACGAGGTCCGCGCGGTGCTC
>NZ_MUND01000137.1 GCF_002154375.1 Streptomyces glaucescens
CCCAGCAGCCCCGCCCACTTTCGCTGCCCCCGCTCGAACCCCCGACGGTCCACCACGGTGCAGCGAATCCACTTGACCAGCACCGCGCCATGGTAAGGCCCCGGAACGTGGCGAGGGTCACGCTCCGGCGGACAGGACACGCGCGAGCGCCCCGGCGCGCGTGGCAGGATGGGCAACCGGCTTTGACCGCCCGGCAGTTCGGGCTGCGGGCACTCGGGGAAGGGGGACGTTCGTGAACGGCATCAGCAAGGGGATCGGCAAGGTCGAGATCGCGCTCAAGTGGGACCCAAGTCCAGCGGGGCAGCCACCCACCGATCTCGACATAGTGGCCGCCACCTATCCGGCGAGCGAGCCGTACGGCGATCCCGCGTATGTGGTGCACTTCGACAGCCGCTCCCCCGACGGCACCATCTATCTCAACCGGGACAGCAAGGACGGCAAGGGCTTCGGCTGGGACGAGGTGCTGACCGTGGAGCTGAACCGGCTCGATGCGCGCTACGCGCGCGTGGTGGTCGGTGTCGCGATCCAGCAGCGGCCCGCGCGACGCACCTTCGTCAGCGTGGTCAACCCGGCTCTGCGCATCCGCGAGGGCTACACCGATCTCGCCCAGGACGACTTCGGCGGGGTCCTCGGGGCGACCGCGGCGACGGTCGCCGAGTTCCGGCGCGACGAAGCGGGAGCGTGGGAGTTCCACCCGGGGCTGATCGGCTTCGAGGACGACCCCACGCACTTCGCGCGCGCCATGGGAACCCTGCGCAGGCCCTGACCCGCGCTCTGTCCCGCAGACGACAGGAGGGGCGCCGGCTCGACGCCGGCGCCCCTCACTCACAGCTCAGCGATCAGCTGCAACCGCTGGTCGAGCCGCAGCCCTCGCAGATGTAGCAGGAGCCGGCCCGCTGCATCTTCGTGCCGCAGGAGAAGCAGAGCGGGGCGTCGGCCTGGATGCCCAGCTGCATCTCCACCAGTTCGGCGCTGGTGTGGGCCTGCTTCGGGGCGGGCTTGGCCGCCTCGGTCTCGGCCTTCGGGGCGGCGACGGCCTTGAGCTCCTGGGCGCGCGGCGCCGACTGGGCCAGGCCCTCGACGTCGACGTCCTCGTCGTCCAGCGGCTCGTAGGAGCCGGTCTCCAGGTGCCGCTGACGCTCCTCGGCGGAGTGGATGCCGAGCGCGGAGCGGGTCTCGAAGGGCAGGAAGTCGAGCGCCAGGCGGCGGAAGATGTAGTCGACGATCGACTGCGCCATCCGCACGTCCGGGTCGTCCGTCATACCGGCCGGCTCGAAGCGCATGTTCGTGAACTTCGAGACGTACGTCTCCAGCGGCACGCCGTACTGGAGGCCGACGGAGACCGCGATGGAGAAGGCGTCCATCATGCCCGCGAGGGTCGAGCCCTGCTTGGACATCTTCAGGAAGACCTCGCCGAGACCGTCGTCCGGGTAGGAGTTGGCGGTCATGTAGCCCTCGGCGCCGCCGACGGTGAAGGACGTGGTGATGCCGGGACGTCCCTTCGGGAGGCGCTTGCGGACCGGGCGGTACTCGACGACCTTCTCGACCTTGGCGGGGGCCTCCTCGGCCTTCACCTCGGGCTTCTTGTCGTCGTCCTTCTTCTTGGCCGACAGCGGCTGGCCGACCTTGCAGTTGTCGCGGTAGATGGCGAGGGCCTTGATGCCCATCTTCCAGGCCTCGAAGTAGATCTCCTCGACCTCCTCGACGGTCGCCGTCTCCGGCATGTTGACCGTCTTGGACAGGGCGCCGGAGATCCACGGCTGGATCGCGGCCATCATGCGGACGTGGCCCATCGGGGAGATGGCGCGCTCGCCCATGGCGCAGTCGAACACCTCGTAGTGCTCCTGCTTGAGGCCGGGGGCGTCGATCACATTGCCGTGCTCGGCGATGTGGGCGACGATCGCCTCGATCTGCTCCTCCTGGTAGCCCAGGCGGCGCAGGGCCTGCGGGACGGTGCCGTTGACGATCTGCATCGAGCCGCCGCCGACCAGCTTCTTGAACTTGACCAGGGCGAGGTCGGGCTCGAGGCCGGTGGTGTCGCAGGACATGGCCAGACCGATGGTGCCGGTCGGGGCGATCACGGACGCCTGGGAGTTACGGAAACCGTTCTTCTCGCCGAGGCGGAGCACGTCGTTCCAGGCCTCCGTGGCGGCGGCCCAGATCGGCGTGTCCAGGTCGTCCATGCGGACGGCCTTGTCGTTGGCGTCGGCGTGCTGCTTCATGACGCGGTTGTGCGCGTCGGCGTTGCGGGCGTAACCGTCGTACGAGCCGACGACCGCGGCGAGCTCCGCGGAGCGGCGGTAGGCCGTACCGGTCATCAGGGAGGTGACGGCACCGGCGAGGGCGCGGCCGCCGTCGGAGTCGTACGCGTGACCGGTGGCCATCAGCAGGGCGCCGAGGTTGGCGTAGCCGATGCCGAGCTGGCGGAACGCGCGGGTGTTCTCGCCGATCTTCTCGGTCGGGAAGTCCGCGAAGCAGATGGAGATGTCCATCGCGGTGATGACCAGCTCGACGACCTTGGCGAAGCGGTCGGCGTCGAAGGACTGGTTGCCCTTGCCGTCGTCCTTCAGGAACTTCATCAGGTTCAGCGAGGCCAGGTTGCAGGACGTGTTGTCCAGGTGCATGTACTCGCTGCAGGGGTTCGAGCCGTTGATGCGGCCGGACTCCGGGCAGGTGTGCCAGTGGTTGATCGTGTCGTCGTACTGGATGCCCGGGTCGGCGCAGGCCCAGGCCGCCTCGGCCATCTTGCGGAAGAGAACCTTGGCGTCGACCTCCTCGATGACCTCGCCGGTCATACGGGCACGCAGGCCGAACTTGCCGCCCTCCTCGACCGCCTTCATGAACTCGTCGTTCACGCGGACCGAGTTGTTGGCGTTCTGGTACTGGACGGACGTGATGTCGTCGCCGCCCAGGTCCATGTCGAAGCCCGCGTCGCGCAGGGCGCGGATCTTCTCCTCTTCCTTGACCTTGGTCTCGATGAAGTCCTCGATGTCGGGGTGGTCGACGTCGAGGATGACCATCTTGGCCGCGCGGCGGGTGGCACCACCGGACTTGATCGTTCCGGCGGAGGCGTCGGCGCCGCGCATGAAGGAGACGGGGCCGGAGGCGTTGCCGCCGGAGGAGAGCAGCTCCTTGGAGGAGCGGATGCGGGACAGGTTCAGGCCGGCGCCGGAGCCGCCCTTGAAGATCATGCCCTCTTCCTTGTACCAGTCGAGGATCGACTCCATGGAGTCGTCGACGGACAGGATGAAACAGGCGGAGACCTGCTGGGGCTGCGGGGTGCCGACGTTGAACCAGACCGGGCTGTTGAAGCTGAAGATCTGGTGCAGGAGCGCGTACGCCAGCTCGTGCTCGAAGATCTCGGCGTCGGCGGGCGAGGAGAAGTACTTGTAGTCCTCACCGGCCTTCCGGTACGTCTTCACGATGCGGTCGATCAGCTGCCTCAGGCTGGTCTCGCGCTGCGGGGTGCCGACGGCACCGCGGAAGTACTTGCTGGTGACGATGTTGACCGCGTTCACCGACCAGAAGTCGGGGAACTCGACGCCACGCTGCTCGAAGTTGACCGAGCCGTCGCGCCAGTTGGTCATGACGACGTCACGGCGCTCCCAGGTCACCTCGTCGTACGGGTGCACGCCGGGGGTGGTGTGGATGCGCTCGATACGCAGTCCCTTGGTCGCCTTGGCGCCCTTCGCTCGGGAACCTCGTGCCGGACCGCTCGCCGTCTCTGTCATGCCGCCTCCCTGTACGGGCGAAAACGCCCTGAAGTGCCCCGATGTTCCCGAAGCACGGTGTTCTGTCTGGTGTTGCGGGCACCCTCTCGCTGCCACCCGCAACAGGTGTTCGATCGCCGCCGACCGGCCGGTTCCGGACGTGATGTCCGGCCGGCCCCTCGGTCAGTCGGCGGCACTCGCGGGCTCGGGGACCGATACGGCCTCTCCCGACCCGCGGTCGTCTTCCTGGCTCCCCGCGCCCGCGTCTCCGTCGCCCGCGGCGGGGCCGCCCGTCTGTTCCCTGAGTTCAGCGATCGCCGCTTCGAAGTCCTCCAGCGAGTCGAACGCCCGGTACACGGACGCGAAGCGCAGGTACGCGACGAGGTCCAGCTCCTGCAGCGGGCCGAGTATGGCCAGCCCCACATCGTGAGTGGTCAGCTCGGCACTCCCGGTGGCCCGCACCGCCTCCTCGACCCGCTGGCCGAGCTGGGCGAGCGCGTCCTCGGTGACAGGCCGCCCCTGGCATGCCTTGCGCACACCGTTGATGACCTTGGCACGGCTGAAAGGCTCGGTGACTCCGGACCGCTTGACCACCATGAGTGAGCACGTCTCCACGGTCGTGAAACGACGGGAGCAGTCGGGACACTGGCGGCGTCTGCGGATCGACGTGCCGTCGTCGGTCGTACGACTGTCGACGACGCGGCTGTCGGGGTGCCTGCAGAAGGGGCAGTGCATGGAACTCCAACCCTCCTCACAGCAGACTCAATGACCTCGGAGGCCTCACGGGCCCCTCGAAGCAGCCCCAAGCATAGGCGATCGCTGCGGGGTCGATGACCCGGGGGACCACAACTTCTGGGCTGCCGTCGTCATCCAACCACTAGATGTGGGGATTGGCCCGTACATGCAGCCCAAGTCGCGTGTCGGTGGCGGCCCCGTCCGCGCACGGCCGTGCAAGCGATGGCGCACGGACGGCGGCGCCGTGCCGGCGTATGGGGAGATAGCGTGGCCGTCACACGGAGAAGCCGTGGCACTCCTGCGCGAACGGGGGCCGGTGCCCGGTCGACGGGGCGCCGGATGGCAGACTGGGGCCCACCCCACAAGGGCGCTTCCCCGGCGGTGAAGAGTACAACAATGGGCACATTTGCCCGCGCGGCACCGCGTCAGCCATACACCCGGACACAAGATCGCGACAGCCGAATCGCGAATTTTCACTCGAACGTGTGTTTGGCGCAACCTTTCGAAAGCAACTACCGTTGTGCAGCAGGGAGACCATCGAGAGGGGCCGACGTGACCACCACCGCAGACAGTGCCATCACTGCCCAGGACCGCTCCCAGGGCCGACTCGAGCCGGTGCATGCGATGAACGAAGCCACGAATCCCGAGGGGCACAAGCGCTCCCTGCCGGGCCGACCTCCAGGCATCCGGGCGGACAGCTCGGGGCTCACCGATCGCCAGCGCCGTGTGATCGAGGTCATCAGGGACTCCGTCCAGCGGCGCGGCTACCCGCCATCGATGCGGGAGATCGGCCAGGCGGTCGGCCTGTCCAGCACCTCCTCGGTCGCACACCAGCTGATGGCACTGGAGCGCAAGGGCTTCCTGCGCCGCGACCCGCACCGCCCGCGCGCCTACGAGGTCCGCGGCTCCGACCAGGCCGCCTCGGTGACCCCCACCGACACCACCGGCAAGCCCGCCGCGTCGTACGTGCCGCTGGTCGGCCGGATCGCCGCCGGTGGCCCCATCCTCGCCGAGGAGTCCGTCGAGGACGTCTTCCCGCTGCCCCGGCAGCTGGTCGGTGACGGAGAGCTGTTCGTCCTGAAGGTCGTCGGCGACTCCATGATCGAGGCCGCGATCTGCGACGGCGACTGGGTCACCGTCCGCCGCCAGCCGGTCGCCGAGAACGGCGACATCGTGGCCGCGATGCTCGACGGCGAGGCCACCGTGAAGCGCTTCAAGCGTGAGGACGGCCACGTCTGGCTTCTCCCGCACAATGCCGCGTACGAGCCCATCCCGGGTGACGACGCGACCATCCTGGGCAAGGTGGTGGCCGTCCTGCGACGCGTATGACGGCCACGACGGGCGCGCTGCCAGCAGTCGGCCGCCCCTCTGACCGGGCCCCGGGACCCCTGCGCCGGTTCCGGGGCCCTGTGCTGTCCCATGTGACGGCCGATGCCTCGGTGGCGGCGGCCGCTGCGTCCTGATCACCGTGGGGGCTGTCCGACTCTTCGGACAGCCCCCACAGTCACTACGCTTCCGCCTGCTTCGCTGCCGCGTCGATCGCCGCGAGCGACTTCCGGACCTGATTACGGTCCGTGGTGTACCAGAAATCGGGCAGTGACGCCTTCAGATAGCTGCCGTAACGCGCCGTCGCCAGCCGCTGGTCCAGCACGGCGACCACGCCCCGGTCGCCTGTCGCACGGACGAGGCGTCCGGCGCCCTGGGCCATGAGCAGCGCCGCGTGGGTGGCGGCGACGGCCATGAAGCCGTTGCCGCCGGCCTCCTCGACCGCCTTCTGCCGGGCGCTCATCAACGGGTCGTCGGGGCGCGGGAACGGGATCTTGTCCATGACGACGAGCTGACAGCTGGGGCCCGGCACGTCGACGCCCTGCCAGAGGGAGAGCGTGCCGAACAGACAGGTCTGGGGATCGGCGGCGAAGTTCTTGATCAGCTCACCCAGGGTCTCTTCGCCCTGGAGGAGGATCGGGAACTCCGGAATGCGCGAGCGCAGCTCCTCCGCGGCGAGCTGGGCGGCACGCATGGAGGAGAACAGGCCCAGGGTCCGGCCGCCGGCCGCCTGGATCAGCTCCGTCAGCTCGTCCAGCATGTCCGCGCGGTCGCCGTCCCGCGCGGGGCGCGCCAGGTGCTTGGCGACATAGAGGATGCCCTGCCTGGGGTAGTCGAACGGCGAACCGACGTCGACGCCCTTCCACTGGGGAAGATCGTCGCCCTCCATTCCCTCCGGGCCGAGCCCCAAAGACGCGCCGACGCCGTTGAAGTCGCCGCCCAGCTTCAAGGTCGCCGAGGTGAGGATCACGGACCGGTCCGCGAACAGCTTCTCGCGCAGCAGGCCCGAGACGGACATGGGAGCGACGCGCAGGGAGGCGCCGAAGCGGTCGTGGCGTTCGTACCAGACGACGTCCCACTCGGCGCCGTTGGTGATCCGCTCCGCCACGTCGTGCACCGTCTCCACGGAGGCCAGCGCCTGCTTGCGGACCGCGTCCTCGTCCTGGACGGACTTGTCGCGGGTCGCGCCGATCGCGGAGATCACGGTGCGGCAGGCGTCCCGCAGCGCCATCAGGGCATAGCCCAGGTCTTCCGGGATCTCCTCCAGACGGCCTGGCAGAGCCAGCTCCATCAGCCGCTCGAAGCCCTCCGCGGCGGTCTGGAGCTGGTCGGCGGCCTTCTCGTTGACCAGCTTCGCGGCGCGGCGCACCGCGCGGTTCACCTGGCCGGGGGTCAGCTCGCCGGTGGCGACGCCGGTGACCCGCGAGACCAGCTCATGCGCCTCGTCGACGATCAGCACCTCGTGCTGCGGCAGGACCGGCGCGCCCTCGATCGCGTCGATCGCGAGCAGGGCGTGATTGGTCACGATCACCTCGGCGAGCTTGGCCCGCTCACGGGCCATCTCGGCGAAGCACTCGGCGCCGTACGCGCACTTCGTCGCCCCCAGGCACTCCCTGGACGACACCGACACCTGGGACCAGGCGCGGTCGGAGATGCCGGGCGTCAGGTCGTCGCGGTCCCCGGTCTCGGTCTCGTCGGCCCAGTCCCGCACGCGCAGCAGGTCCTGACCGAGCTTGCTGGTGGGTGCGGCCGCCTCGAACTGGTCGAACAGACCCTCCTCCTCGTCCTGCGGGACGCCCTCGTGGAGGCGGTGCAGGCAGAGGTAGTTCGACCGGCCCTTCAGCATCGCGAACTCCGGGCGGCGGCGCAGCAGCGGGTGCAGCGCGTCGACCGTGCGCGGCAGGTCCCGCTCCACCAGCTGGCGCTGGAGGGCCAGCGTGGCGGTGGCCACGACCACTCGCTCCCCGTGGGCGAGCGCCGGCACGAGATAGCCGAGCGACTTTCCGGTGCCGGTGCCGGCCTGGACGAGCAGATGGGAGCCGTCGTCGATGGCGGCCTCGACGGCTTCGGCCATGGCCACCTGGCCGGGGCGCTCCATGCCGCCGACAGCGGTGACGGCGGCATGCAGGAGTTCGGGGAGTGAGGGCTTCGTCATAGCGCGACCACCCTACGACCCAGCACTGACAAACGGGGGGTCGCGCCCGGGGCGGGGGACTGGATCAAGACCTCAGGGTCCGTGGGGTGGCGATCGATAGGCATCGATGGGGACCGGCTCATATCGCTGGTGATCGGTTGGCGTGGGCTTCGGACCGTGCGGGTGGCGAATCCGATCGGACGGGGTGCGCATCCGCTGCGCTCGAATCCGGTGGGAACCAAGTCGCCGCGAGCGGTGTACCAGAAGTGACGACGTCGTCGCACGGTGCCACCAGGCACCACCGCGCTACGGCGCATCGCGCCGGACCCGCTCCCGGACCATGAGGGCGGCCCGCTTGCCGGGCAGCTCCACCTCACCGGAGACGCGGAAGCCCGCGCGCAGGAATGCGGACAGGGAGGGTGTGTTGCGAATGTCGGGTTCGGCGACGACACGGGCGCAGGCGGAGCGCCGGTCGAGGATGAGCTGGGCGATGGCTTCGAGGAGGGCACTGCCGAGCCCTCGCCCCCGGTCGGCGGGCTGGCCGATGAGGAGGTGGATCCCGGTGTCATGAGGCCGGGCGGGATAGTGCCGGGCGAGCGGGTCGAGGTCGGCCCGGTAGATCTCCCAGTAGCCGATCGGTGTGCCGTCCAGGACACCGAGGCACGGGGCACTTCTCCCGTCGCCGGCGAGCTGGGTCCGCAAGTGAAGTGCGGTCACCACCGGCGGGCCCGCCAGATGCCAGTACGCGGCCACGGCGGGGTCGTTCATCCAGCCGCTGATGAGCGCGAGGTCCCGCTCGATCTGCACGGGGACGAGTTGAAAGGTGCCGACGGGCGTGGCAGTGGGGCCCCACTCGGCTACGTGGTCGAGCGGATCGTCCTCCGCGAACCTCATGGCCGGCTCGGGTGGCAGGCGTGGATCCAGCGTGTCCTCGATGTCGGCACGCGCTTCGGTGGCGGACAGGGCGAGGCTCCTCTCGGGATGCGGGGCGTGGCGGTGACGGGCGGGAATTCAGAGATGGAGGGGGTTGGCGATGGTGACGTAGACGGACTGGGTGTCGACCGGGCCGACGAGTTCGTCCAGGCCGTGCAGCCGCGTGAGGAGGTTGGCCTTGCAGCGCAGGACGGGTGAGTCGAGCAGCCGGGCGGGCAGGGAACTGCGCATGCGGGCAGCTCCGGAGGCGGCATCGCCGAGGAAGCGGCGGAACGCGGCGAGCAACAGCTGCTCGTCGACGAGGCGTTGGGATCCGAAGGCGCCGATGAGACCGAACACGTTGTTGATCGCCAGGTAGTAGGCGAAGCGTTCGTCCGCGATGTCGTCCGACACGAATGTGTCGCTGTGCTCACCGATTCCGGGCAGGCGGGCATCGAGTTCCGCTCGGCGGGACTCACGGAAGTAGTAGCCCTGGTTGTCGCGGTAGCGGCCGCCCGCGGGCCAGCCATGGCCGTCCAGCAGGAGCAAGGTGTTCTGCTGGTGGGCCTCCAGGGCGACTCCCGCCTCGCCGTCCAGCCACAGCACGGGACGGACGACCCGTTCGAGGTAGCGCAGGAACCACTCGGCGGCGACGGCCGCGCCCGGCCGGCCGGTCAGTGTGGCGAGTCGTCCGACCAGCTGGGCCAGCCGGGAGTGGACCGGCTGGGTTGCCGGTGCCCGCACCGGTGCTTGGGGCGTCACGAGCCCCGCGACGCAGGACACGTCGTCGGCAGGGGCGAACGGGTTGTGCCGGATCATCACGTCCAGCCCGGTCACGGGGCTGCCCTCGGGTCCGTCGACGGCGAGCCAGGCCGGATCGCGGACGATGTCGAAGCACGGGTGCGCGGCACGCCACTGCTGGGACAGCCCGAAGCGGAGCAGGCGGTGCACCTCCGCTCCTCGGTGAAGTTCCTTGCGGAGGTTCTCGCGACGGGAGTTGGTGATGCGCAGGCCCAGGGAGAGCTTGAGCATGGCCGGGGCTTCGGACCGGTAGACGGTGCGGACGGAGGAGGTGGGGTGCCAGGGGGCGCCGTGTGTGCCCAGGTCCCGGAGCAGCCCGGCGTCGAGGAGCGACGCGATCTCGGGACTGTGCCGGATCTCGCGGAACTGCCAGGGGTGCAGCGGCAGGGCGGCGTGCCCCTCGGGCAGCGCCAGGTCCGGCCCGGCCAGGCGCGCGGTGAGGCGGGGCGCGGGGACGGGTCTGCCGCGCTCGGTCCAGGCGGAGTCGGTGGCGAGCAGGGAGGGAGCGACAGCGAGCCAGTGGAGTGGGAAGGAGCCGCGCAGTTCGGGTGAGTAGGGCCGTGCTTCGGCTTCGGTGATGCCTTCACGGCTCTTCGGGGTCGGATGCAGAGGGTGCCCGAGCAGCAGTGCCTGTTCGGCGGCGAGGAAGAGGTCGGAAGTGTCCGCGACGACGCTTCGGCGTTCGTGGAGGAAGGAGGTGACCCGGCGGACCGAGTCCGCGACGCGGCCGACGAGTTCGGGACCTTGGCTGGGACCGAGGTCCAGAGGCAGGTCGTTCGGCTCGGGCGTCCCAGCCGAAGGTACGCGGTGCGCATGGAAATTCCCGGCCCTCTCTCGGGCGAGCAGGGCGGCAACGGTCACCGCGTCGAGCGGCGGGCACAGGTGAGGGGCGCCGGCCAGATACGGCAGTCCGAAGCGGTGCCAGCCGGTGGCGGACGAGTAGTGCACCGGGGTCAGCAGTGCGGTGGCGCTGGCGGGGAGGGGGATACGGAGGGTGCCGTGGGCGGGGACGGTGATGTCCGCCTCGCGGACCCAGCAGCGCAGCAGGTTCTCCACGGCCGCGGACTCGGCGGCGATACGGGGGTCCGGGTGCTGAAGCAAGTCGTGGGCGGCGCCCGGCCGGAGCCGGTCGGGGTGACCCGAGCCCCCCTGGTGACCGGGGACCACTTCCGTGGCCGACTCGGAAGGGGGCCGTGTCCCGGGCAGGCCCGGCTCTGATGGGTGGGAGCGGGTGCGGCCATCGGTGATGGGGGTGGTGTGCAAGGCGGTTCCTTGGAGGGTGTTCTGGCGCGTGGGGGGCGTGCCGAGCGGTACGGCGAAGAGGCCAGGGACGGACGGTCCGGCCCTGGGCGGTGAGCGGACCGACGGGAGGTAATCGGCGTGGCGGCACGGACATCGGTGGCGGCATGGGTGGGGGCATCGACGGGCTCCGGGGAGGTAGAGAAGACGGGCGGCAGGACGAGCCGGGGAGCGGTACGTCCGCCGGGCGGGAAGGGCGCGTACGCAAGGGCTGCCTCGCTACCGCGCCGGTTCTGCCGGCTCACCGGACTCGTGCTGCCGCTCGCCCTGGCGGTGCGGCCGGTCCGGGCGGTGCCGGCCGTGGGGGATGTGACCACGGGAGTGGTCTCGGGCCACCGCTGCCAGCGCGTCGGCCAGCCGGTCGAGCATCGCGGCGGCCTGCTCGTCGCTGATCGTCAGCGGTGGCAGCAGCCGTACGACACTCCGTTCACCGCCGCTGGGACCTCCCCGGTCACCGCCACCGAGTCCGACGATCAAGCCCCGGCGCAGGCACTCGCGCTGGACCGCCGTGGCGAGGTGGGGCGCGGGCGGGCGTGGAGGCCGCGCGGGGTACGGGCCGGCCGTCGGCCGTGTGACGCCTCCGCCTGGGCTGTGCGGCAGGGGAACACCGGCCGCCGCGCCGCTCCCCTCCCTCGGCGCGCACCGGGCCTCACCCGCGACCGGACCGGCGTCCACCTCGGGGCCCACCAGCTCGACCCCGATCATCAGTCCCCGGCCGCGCACCTCTCCGACGCAGGTGAGGTTCCGGGTGAGTTCCCGCAGCTGGGAGAGGATCCGGGAGCCGAGAGCGTCGGCCCGTTCGGCGAGACGGTGGTGCCTGACGTGGGCGAGGGTGGCGGCACCGGCGGCCATGGCCAGCTGGTTTCCGCGGAACGGGCCGGCGTGGTGAGCCGGTTCCCCGGAGTCCAGGAGGTCGTCACGGTGGACGACGACGGCCAGCGGGAGGCTGCCGCCGATGGCCTTGGACAGGATCATCACGTCGGGCGTGACCCCACTGTGCTCGACGGCCCAGAAAGCTCCGGTGCGGCCCACGCCGGTGTGCGACTCGTCGACGATCAGCGGCACGGACCGAGCCGCCGTGATCTGCCGCATGCGGCGCAGCCACTCGTCGGGCGCGGGGATCACCCCCTCACCCTGCACGGGTTCGAGGATCATCCCGGCAGGCGCGGTGGCGGGCCCGGCGCCGGACAGACCGGGAAGATCAGGGACGGCCGGAACCCCCGGCGGTTCGGGGAGGGCATCGGTGTCGAACGACGCGGGGGGCCAGGGGGTCTCCGGTGCGGCGTCGACCGCAGAGGTTCCCGGAGCGCCGTGAGCCTTGGACGGCCGACAGCACGGCACCGCTGTGTCCGCGCCGTCCAGCACCGCCTCCGTCCAGCGAGCGGCGAGTTCGGCTCCGTGGGGGCCGCCGAGTCCGAAGAGGCAGCGGTAGTCCTGCGGGTAGGGCAGCGGACGGCTGGTGAGGCCGAGAGCGGCAAGGGGCTGCGCTCGGGATCCGGTGCCGTGCTCGCCGCCGGCGAAGCCGAGGATCCCGGTGCGGCCGGTGGCGGCCCGCACCAGCGCGCAGGCGGTGGTCACCGCGTCGGTGCCGGCCGGTCCGCAGAACCGTACGCGGGCGCGGTCGGCGAGCCCGGACGGCAGGGTACGCCGCAGTTCGGTGACGAAGGCTGCCTCGACGGGGGTGGTGAGATCGGGCACGTTCAGTGGTGCGCCGGAGTCGAGGACCTTGCGGATCGCCTCCAGGACGACCGGGTGGTTGTGGCCGAGGGCGAGGGTGCCCGCGCCGGAGAGACAGTCCAGATAGCGGCGCCCGTCGGCACCTTCGACGGTCAGCCCGCGGGCTCGCACGGGTACGACGGGCAGAGCGTGCGGATAGGTGCGCGCCGCCGGTTCCCTCGCCGGTGGGCGTCGGGGAATCTCCTCAGTCATGGCCACGGCTCCTCGTCCTTTCGCCGTCCGCCGAGGAGTTGACCGCTCGCTCCGGCCCGTCCGTCCCTCGCCCACCGCGCCGCCTGCTCAACACCGACCCACATCCGCCCGGGCCCGGAGTCCACACCCCGGCCCGGGGGCTCTGTCTCCGCCACCGGCTCCGCCTGTTCGCCCGCCCCGTCCGCCTGCGTCCGAGCACGCAGACCCCACCGCTACCAACCCCGCTCTAGGCACCGGGTTACGGGTTGCTTCAAGATCCTTGCCGTGACGGAACCGTTGCCGTTCCATCGGAAGTCCCCCACAGCGAGCGCATAGTGTGGGGTGCCATTCCCGGAAGGCCGTGCGAGCAGACCGAGTTCCGTTTGGGCTCGGGTCCGAGTCGCGGCCGCTGCGCCAAGTCAGTCCACCTCAGGGGGAGTAACACCATGCGATCCATACGGCCGTCGTTCACCGCTCGCAGGGAGAGGAGCGGGCGTCGCAGAACCTCCCCCGTGCTGACCGCGGTGGCCTTGGCCTCGGTGCTCACGCTCACCGCCACCGCCTGCGAGTCGGGCGATGCCGAGGCGGGCGGCGAGGCGACGGCCTCCGCGGCGGCGGGGGACGGCAAGATCCAGATCCCGGACGACCTGAAGGACCGTCTCAAGGAACACGGGATCGACATCGACAAGTGGCGGGACGGCGCCTGGAAGAACTGGGACAAGGACGACTGGCTGCGCGAGGCCGAGGACTTCGTCAACCCGATCATCGAGGACCTGTGGGACCCGGACCGGATGCGGGAGGCAGAGGAGCCGGACCAGGAGGTCGACGAGAGCGACATCTCCGGTGACCAGGGCGTGACCGACCCGGAGCCGGCTCCGGTGCAGGCGGAGGCCGTGCCGGCCTCGTACCACGCCAACGCGCCCGAGGCGGGCAAGGTGTTCTTCGACTCCCCCGAGGGCACGATGGTCTGCTCGGCGACGGTCGTGAAGGACCCCGCGAACCCCGGCAAGTCGAACCTGGTGTGGACCGCGGGGCACTGTGTGCACGCGGGCAAGAGCGGTGGCTGGTACCGCAACATCGCGTTCGTGCCGTCGTACAACGACGCCGGCAAGTCGGCCGCGGAACTGCAGGACGCCACCAAGGAAGAGGTCGCCCCGTACGGCGTCTGGTGGGGTGACTGGGTGCAGACCTCCGACCAGTGGATCGAGCAGGGCGGTGCGACCGGCGGTGACGGCGCCCCGTACGACTTCGCCGTCATCCATGTGACGCCTGAGGAGGGCAGCGGCGGCAGGTCGCTGGAGGAGATGGTCGGTTCGGCACTGCCCGTGGACTTCAACGCCCCGGCGGTGTCGAAGATCGAGAACATGACGGCGATCGGTTATCCGGCGGCGCCGCCGTACGACGGCCAGACGCTGTACCGGTGCGAGGACAAGCCGGGCCGGCTGTCGATCCAGGCCGCGGACCCGACGATGTACCGCATCGGCTGCACCATGACCGGCGGTTCGTCCGGTGGCGGCTGGGTCGCGACGGGCTCGGACGGCAAGCCGGCGCTGGTGTCCAACACCTCGATCGGCCCGATCACCGCGGGCTGGCTGGCGGGCCCGCGGCTGGGCAAGGAGGCCAAGGCCGTGTTCGACGAGGTGAGCGGCAAGTTCGCCGGCCAGTGACGGCCGGATAGGAAAATGGCGGCGGGTACCTGCGGAAACCTTCACGCGGTCCCGCCGCCGTTCGCTCCCAACCCCACGGGCATGGTGGGGTGTCGCATGCGGGATCGAGTCCCTCCGCGGACTCCCCCGCTCGACATGACAAGCACATGACATTCACGCGTTTCTACGGGGGTCATCGCACCATGCGTTCCATACGCACGCCCGCAACACCGCAGCGGCGCCGGCGTACCGTTCTCGCCGCCACCGGCCTGGTCGCCGCTCTGGCACTCACCGCGACCGCCTGCAACGGCTCCGACGAGCAGCGGGCGGCCGACCAGGCGGGCGCCACCGCCTCCCAGGGTGCCGACGGCGCCGGTGACAGCGCTGGTGACAACGCCGGTGAGGGCAAGATCGGCATACCGTCCGGCATCGCGGGCCGGCTCGAGGAGCACGGCATCGACGTCGACGACTGGAAGAACGGCGGCTGGAAGAACTGGGACAAGGGCAAGTGGCTCAGTGAGGCCAAGGACTTCGTCAACCCCGTGATCGAGGGGCTGTGGAAGCCGGAGCGGATGCAGTCCGCGAAGGAGGCCGACAAGACGGTCACGACCAAGGACACGTCCGCCGGCCAGGGCGTGAGCGACCCGGAGCCCGCGCCGGTCCAGGCCACGGCCGAGAAGACGCCGTACCACGACAACGCCGCCCCGGTCGGCAAGATCTTCTTCGACTCCCCCGAGGGCTCGATGGTCTGCTCGGGCACGGTCATCAAGGACGTGAACCACCCGGGCAAGTCCAACCTCGTGTGGACGGCCGGCCACTGCGTGCACGCGGGTCAGAGCGGCGGCTGGTACCGGAACATCGTGTTCGTCCCGGCCTTCAACGACCTCGGGAAGTCCGACACCGAGCTGAACGACGCCGACCCTGTCGAGATCGCCCCCTACGGCAACTGGTGGGCGGACTGGGCCTCTACCTCGAACGGCTGGATCGAGGGCGGCTCCGAGACCGGCGGCGCGGGCGCGGCGTACGACTACGCCGTGCTGCATGTGCAGCCGGAGCAGGGCTCCACGTCCCTGGAGGAGACCGTCGGCGCCGCGCTGGACGTGGACTTCTCCGCACCGTCCGCGGCCGAGGCCGGGAGCATGGGCGCCTGGGGCTACCCGGCGGCACCGCCGTACAACGGGCTGAAGATGTTCAAGTGCCTGGACCAGCCGGGCCGGCTCTCGCTGAGCCCCGCGCTGCCGACGATGTACCGCATCGGCTGCACCATGACCGGTGGTTCGTCCGGCGGCGGCTGGTTCCGGGTGGTGGACGGCGAGACCAAGCTGGTCTCCAACACGTCGATCGGCCCGGCCGACAACACCTGGCTGGCCGGCCCGCAGCTCGGCCAGGATGCCCGGGCGCTGTACCGGAACATGAGCGAGACCTACGGCGGTCGGTGACGCCGACGGGCACCGAACAGGCCGAAGGCCCGCCCCCGCGTGCGGCGGGGAGCGGGCCTTCGGGCGTTCTCGGTCGTCCGCCGGGGCCGATGGCCGGAGTGGTCGGACTCGTCTGACCGGTCAGACCGCCGAAGCCGGAGCGTACGGCGTCAGTTCGGCCGCCAGCTCCTCGTGCACCCGGACCTTGAGCAGGGTGCCCTCCGCGGTGTGCTCCTCGGAGATCACCTCGCCCTCGTCATGGGCACGGGCGACCAGCTTGCCGTGCGTGTACGGCACCAGCGCCTCGATCTCGACCGCCGGGCGCGGCAGCTCGTTGTCGATCAGCGCCAGCAGCTCCGTGATGCCCCGGCCGGTACGGGCCGAGACCGCGATGGAGCGCTTCTCGATCCGCATCAGCCGCTGGAGCACCAGCGGATCCGCGGCGTCGGCCTTGTTGATGACCACGATCTCGGGCACGTCGGTGGCGCCGACGTCCCGGATCACCTCGCGCACGGCGGCCAGCTGCTCCTCCGGCGTCGGGTGCGAACCGTCCACCACGTGCAGGATCAGGTCGGAGTCGCCGACCTCCTCCATCGTGGAGCGGAACGCCTCGACCAGGTGGTGCGGCAGGTGCCGGACGAAGCCGACGGTGTCGGCCAGCGTGTACAGCCGGCCGCTCGGGGTCTCGGCCCGGCGCACGGTCGGGTCCAGGGTCGCGAACAGCGCGTTCTCGACCAGGACGCCCGCGCCGGTGAGGCGGTTGAGCAGCGAGGACTTGCCCGCGTTGGTGTAGCCCGCGATCGCGACGGAGGGCACCTTGTGGCGACGGCGCTCCTGGCGCTTGATGTCGCGTCCGGTCTTCATCTCCGCGATCTCCCGGCGCATCTTCGCCATCTTCTCGCGGATCCGGCGCCGGTCCGTCTCGATCTTGGTCTCACCGGGACCACGGGTGGCGAGGCCGCCGCCCTTGCCGCCGCCCATCTGCCGGGACAGCGACTGGCCCCAGCCGCGGAGCCTCGGCAGCATGTACTGCATCTGCGCGAGGGCGACCTGCGCCTTGCCCTCTCGGGACTTGGCGTGCTGGGCGAAGATGTCCAGGATCAGGGCCGTACGGTCGATGACCTTGACCTTGACGACGTCTTCGAGATGGATCAGCTGGCCCGGGCTCAGCTCACCGTCGCAGATCACGGTGTCCGCGCCGGTCTCGAGCACGATGTCGCGCAGTTCCTCGGCCTTGCCGGAGCCGATGTAGGTGGCCGCGTCGGGCTTGTCACGGCGCTGGATCACGCCGTCGAGCACGAGCGCGCCCGCGGTCTCCGCGAGGGCCGCCAGCTCCGCGAGGGAGTTCTCCGCGTCCTGCACGGTCCCCGAGGTCCAGACGCCGACGAGCACGACCCGCTCCAGGCGGAGCTGGCGGTACTCGACCTCGGTGACGTCCTCGAGCTCGGTGGAGAGGCCCGCCACGCGGCGCAGAGCCGCGCGCTCGGAGCGGTCGAACTGGTCGCCGTCCCGCTCTCCGTCGATCTCGAGGCTCCAGGCGACGTCCTCTTCCATCAGGGCATCGGCCCGAAGACCCTCGGGGTAGTCGTGCGCAAGGCGCTTGCGCTGGGTGTCCTGGGAAGGGGAAGAAGAGGAGGTCATTGGGTCCTTACGTCGTTGGGGTTTCCGTTGTGCGGGCGGAGCCGGAGCCGGTCCGTCATTGCTCTCAACGCACGAGCGCTCCGGGAGATTCCCGTGCCCCGTCGCGTGCCTGCGGAAAAGATGGTCGCACGGGACGCCCCGTCTCGTCACCGTGTTATTACCCGGCCGCCTCCGCCCCAATCTCCTGTGCTATTTCCCGGCCGCCCCGGCGGGCGCGTCCGACGTCCAGTCCGGGTGCCCGGGCATCGGCGGTGTCTTCTCGCCGTACAGCCAGCCCTGGAGGAAGCCGGTGAGATCGCGTCCGGAGATCTTCCCGGCGAGCCGCACGAAGTCGGCCGTGCCGGCCGTGGCGTCCTTGTGGCGGGTCACCCACACCCGCTCCAGCCGCTCGAAGGCCGGCCGGCCGATCTCCTGGCGCAGCGCGTAGAGGACCAGGGCCGCGCCGTCGTAGACGTTGGGGCGGAAGATCCCGAGCCGGTTGCCGGCCTCGGAGGCCTTGGGCTCGGCGGGCGGTCCGCCGGCCGCGCGCCAGCGGTCGGAGGCGCGGTACGCGGCCTTCATCCGGGTCTCCAGGGGCCGGTCGGCCTTCTCGTCCGCGTACAGCGCCTCGTACCAGGTGGCGTGTCCCTCGTTCAGCCACAGGTCGGACCAGTCGCGCGGGGTGACGCTGTTGCCGAACCACTGGTGGGCCAGCTCGTGCACCATGATCGAGTCGACGTACCACGTGGGGAACGCGGGATCGGTGAACAGCTCCGTCTCGAAGAGGGAGAGCGTCTGTGTCTCCAGTTCGAAGCCGGTGGAGGCGTCCGCCATGAGCACGCCGTACGTCTCGAAGGGGTACGGCCCGATCCTGCGCTCCATCCAGGCGATCTGGCCGGGCGTCTTGGCCAGCCACGGTTCCAGCCGCTCGCGCTGGGCGGTGGGGACGACGTCCCGGATCGGCAGTCCGCGCGGACCGGTGCGGTGCACCACCGTGGAGCGGCCGATGGAGATCTGGGCCAGCTCGGTGGCCATGGGGTGGTGGGTGCGGTACGTCCAGGTGGTCGCCGCGGCCGCTCGCTCGATGCCGGAGGGGAGGCCGTTGGCGACGGCCGTGTAGCCCTCCGGCGTGGTCACCCGGAAGGTGAACATCGCCTTGTCCGAGGGGTGGTCGTTGCAGGGGAACACCAGGTGCGCGGCGTCGGCCTGGTTCGCCATGGCGAGGCCGTCCGCGGTCCGCACCCAGCCGCCCTCCCTGCCCTTCCCGGCCATCGGGTCGCTGCTGTGCCGTACGACGATGCGCGTCCGCTGTCCGGCGGACAGCGG